>NZ_RAWI01000027.1 GCF_003612125.1 Corallococcus praedator | reverse complement strand
GGGCGGGTGCTGCGTCCGGGGGGACGGCTCGTGTTGTACGGGCCCTACTTCGTGGAGGGGACGCAGACCGCGCCGAGCAACCTCGCCTTCGACGCCTCGCTCAAGGCCCGTGACGCGGCCTGGGGCGTGCGCGAACTGGGCGCGGTCACCGCCGAGGCGCTGCGGCACGGGCTCACGCGGGAGCGCGTGGTGGAGATGCCGAGCAACAACCTCACGGTCGTGTTCGTCCGGTAGGGCTTCCCACCGGGACGGCAGCTCCCCGCCGTCCCGGCGACCTGCGCGTGGCTACATGCCGGGGCAGTGGCCGCCCTTCATCTGACGGGCCGTCTCGTTGACCTGGTCGATGAGCTCGCGCTTCTGCATCCCGTCGTCGGCGGAGTAGGTGACGGTGAGGCCGTTCGCGGTGTCCTGCACCATCGCGCGCGACGGAACCGTGGGGGCTCCGGCCGAGCCCTTGGAACCACCGCCACCGGTGCCGGTGTCATCCACACCGTCCATCTCCTCCGTCGAGCTGACGCCCAGGTCTTCCGCCTGCGCCATGTCCATCGGCGTCTCCGACTGCGCGTGCTGGGCTTGCGCGACCATCATCTTCCGGCCTCGCATCTGGAGGTCCGTCACCTGGGATGGATCCGACGTGGTGAAGATGAGCGCCACGCCGTCCGACGTTTCCTGCGTGCTGACCTGGGCGCCCGGCACCGACATGGGGCAGTTGGGGTCCTTTGACGAGGACGTCGCCTGCTTCGATTCGGACTTGTGCATCCCCTGCTTGGAACAGCCTGCGGAGAAGCACAACGCCGCGGATGCGGCGAGGGCCAGCGAAAGTCTGGACATGGGCACGGTGAGCCTCCTCTGTCGTGAGTTCTTCGTGCGCAAGGTGGGGACGCGGCTTCCACCCGCGCAAGCAGGTGTCGCCAGGGACGCGCCTGAAGGCCCCGCCCCACGGGGAGAGGCCTCCATCACGCAGCGGACAGGCGGTGGGGCTCACCACACGGCTTCGAGCTGGAGCACCACCCCGTGCTTCTCGTAGTTGCCATTCGTGGAGTCATACGTCCGGCCTTCGCGCGACGTGTGCCCCTGGCCCACGGGCGGCACGCTCACGCGCACCACCGCGGACGGGCACTGTGAGCCTGCCCGACCGCTGCGAGCGCGGCGGCGGTCGCCACTGGCTTTCACAAGGCCTCGCGGTCCGGGGGAACCACCCCTCCCCCGAATCTCTCCCGGGCCGCGAGCCTCAGCTCCGCTTCGTCATGTCGAACAGCGCGCGGGCCTGCGGGCCCAGGAAGCCGTCGAAGCCCCCCGTGCGCTGGGCGATTTCAAAGTACGCATAGGGCCACGTGCGCGTGCCACCGCCCCGGAGCTGGAGGGGCAGGGGGGACGCGTGCGTGGCCGTCTGGCGAAGCGACGTGCCGGGTGCGCCCTCGATGTCTGTCTTCATGGGCACCCCCGCCTCGCGCATGCGCCGCTGCCATGCCTCCACGTCGTCCACCGCCCCGGTGAAGTGGTTCACCTTGCGGCCGAACGCGAGCAGCCACGCGCCGTACTGCGTCTCCTTCTCAAGCTCCAGCAGCGCGGCCTCCTCCGGCGGCGACGGCGGTGAGAACCACGCCGCGAGCGACTCCACGTCCTCCGGAGGCGGTGGATCCACCGGGAGCGCGGCGAGCAGCTCGCGGGCCCGAGGCGACAGCTCCTCCGACTTCAGCTCCGAGAGGAAGACGCGCGGCAGCCCGTCCGGGTGGGCCAGATAGATGGCGGACAGGTGCGCATCCGGGAAGGTGTACGTCCCCGCCGGACGCCAGCCGAACCGCTCGAACACCCGCGAGAACAGGGCGATGCCACCCCCGGGCCGCGCGAGCGTGCGGAACGCGACGTGGTCGTTGCGGAAGCGTCCCCCCGACAGCGCCACGAAGGTGCGCGCGAAGGGGACTTCGGAGGCATAGCGCTCCCACAGCAGGTCCAGCAGCCGCGAGGCGTCGGAGGCGGAGGTCGTCATGCGCGGCAGTGTAGGCCGAAGGCGCGCCGGGTTTTGAGTGCCATCCTCCTCCCGTATTAACAAACACAGGCCCGCTTTGGGCGGAAGACTGGAACACAAGGACAAGGCTCATGACCGGGATGACGAAGGGTCTGTTGGCCCTGATGGCGGGCCTGCTGTTGGCCTGTGGCGCTGAGCTGGACGCGGCACCGCATGCGCAGGAGCTGATGGGGCAGGAGGTGGTGGCGGCCCATCTGTTTTTGAGGGTCGCCTGTCTTCCGTCGTGCTTCAGCGCAGCTCCACGGTGAGCCCACCGAAGGTCATGGCCGCCGTGTTCCCGCCGTCTCCCGAGTGCGTCATCGGCGCCTCCGCGAGCCCCACGGCCACCAGCGAGTCCCCGTCCGCGTCCACGCCCAGCAGGTGGAAGTGACGGTCCTGTCCTTCGGGGCCCGCGTGCTGCGTGCGCACCGTCTGTCCATCGGAAGAGGCCAATGTGAGCAGCGCCCCCGCGCCGCGGGAGATGCTCATGCCGCCGTACCACCGGTCCCAACCGGAGCCGCCCACCGCGAGCAGCCCCGCGTCCGTCCAGCGCAGCGCGGAGAAGTGATCCGCGCGGCCCGTGTCCACCCGGTGCTCGAAGCGCAGGGCGCCCGTGTCGAGCGACAGCACGCCCAGATAGCCGTCATACGGCGTCATCAGGGCCGGGGCTTCCGGCGTGGCCGGGTAGTACCCCACCGTGCCGTCCGCTCCTTCCGTCACCACCGTGCCGGCGAGCGCCAGCTCTCCCTCGCGCACCGCCATGTCGAAGACGACGAACTCCGCCGCGTGGGCAGGGACGAAGACGTGCGTTCCCGTGCGGGCACCCGCCGGGGTGAAGGTCGTCACGGCGAAGGGCTGGCGCTCGGTGTCCACGGTGGAGGTGACGTCGTCGCCCGTCTTGCAGTGCAGGCTCGTGAACTCGTTGAACGTGCGGCTCGCGGCCAGACAGCGGGACGTGTTCCACGTGCGGCCCACCACCAGCCGTCCATCGCCGTCCACCGCGAGCAGCGGTCGCAGCGTGGCCTCACGCCAGCGGAACTCGTCGTAGGCCCAGGCCGCCGGTTGCGTGGAGTGGCGCCCGTCGACGACGCGCGTCCACTGCTCCTGGTAGTGCCCGTCCGCCCACTGGAGCGTCATCACCCCCGACGCCAGTTGCTGCGTGTCGGCGGCGCCTTCCTCGACGGCCACCCGCGACAGGAAGGCCACGGCCACGTCCTCGCCGCGCGCCTCCGTGCGCAGCCAGCCGTGGTGAGTGCGTCCACCCACAGCGACCTCATGCGGAAGGGGGAGGGGAGCAGGGTGCCATCCAGGTCGGATGGCGGCACCGTCGCGGGCGTGGGCAGCGGCTGGCGTGACAGCACCCGCCCTTCGGCCGACAGGCGCACGAGGTCGAACGCACCGCTCGCAGCGTCGGTGCGCTCGACGCCCAGCGTGGCCTCTCCGGATGGGTGCACGGTGAAGTCGCTGAAGTGTTCCCCGGCCGCTTCATCGAGGTGCCAGAGCACCGCGCCGCCTGCGTCCCGCACCATGAGCCGGCGGCTCGCGCGACCTTCCACGTCCCGGGCCGTCTCCAGCACCAGGGTGCGTCCGGAGACCTTGCGCACCTTGAGTCCTCCGAAGTTCGCGCGTGGCTCCACGCGCGATGACGGCGTGCAGTGCTCGAATGCCCGGAGGAGTCCCTGTCCGGGCGCACCGTCACACGGGGCCGGGAGGTCCTCGGTTTCCTGGCAGGCGGAAGCCGCAAGCCCCACCAGCGCGCCCAACAGGATTCGGATTCGACGGAGGCTCGTGGCTCGCATGCTCCTCATACGGACGCATGCGTCGGGCCGGGTCGTTCCTACGGCCCCGGACATTCTTCCGCCTGGAGGCGGCGGTGGTGTTTCGCGGCCATCCGCATACAGTGAGTCACCCCCCTGCTGTTCGAAGTGAGTCGACCGAGTGCCCCCCACTCCGCCCCGCCCGAGTCCTTCCATTGCCTCCCTGGCCCCGCCGGAGGTGAACGCAGTCGTGCGCACCCTCGCGGAGAGTGTCGAACTCGCGCTGTTCATGACGGATGCGCGGCTGCGCTGCACCTATATGAACGCGGCGGCGGAAGCCCTCACGGGCCGCACGCTCGCGGAGGTCATCGCGCGCGGCCTGTCACTGTCTGACCTGGTGCGCCCACCGTCCCCGGAAGGGCGCTCCTCCAGCGAGGACAGCGCCCTCGCCCGGGCCCTGGTGAAGCAGACGCGCGAGCGGGGCGAGGACGTCTTCGTCCACAAGGACGGCCAGCTCCATCCCGTCGCCTTCACCGTGAGCCCGCTGCGGGAAGCGGACGCCGTGGTGGGCACCCTCATCGAGGTCCGCGACCTGACGGTGGAGCGGCGGGCGGCGGAGGCCCTGCGCACCAGCGAGGCGCGCTACCGCTTCCTGGCGGAGACCATCCCGGTGCAGGTGTGGACGGCGAAGCCGGACGGCCTGCTGGACTACGTGAGCTCCCGGGCCGTCATCGAGTTCGGCGTACCGCTGGACACCCTCCTCTCCGAGGGATGGCTCAACGTCCTGCACCCGGAGGACCGCCCCCTGGCCATCGAGCGCTGGACGACCGCGCTCCGCACGGGTGAAGGCTACGAGGTCGAGTTCCGCCTCAAGCTGGCCAATGGCCAGTACGCCTGGTACCTGGCGCGCGCGGTGCCCGAACGGGACGCGAACGGCCACATCCTCCAGTGGCTGGGCACCAACACGAACATCCACGAGCAGCGCGAGGCCCGCGAGCGCACCGAGGCGCTCCTGCTGGAAGTGGGCAAGCAGGCGCGGGAAACCGAAGCCACGCTGGTCCGCCTGCGCGCGGAGAAGCTCGCCGCCGAACAGCGCGCGGCGGAACTCGAAGCGAAGTCCGCCTCGCGATGAATGCCCCCTCCAAGGACTGGCATGGCATCGCGGTCGCGAAGCTGAACTCCGTGCTGGGCCCCGCCCGGGGGCCGCTCGTCCTCGAGGAGGCCCTGCGCGCCACGGGCCTCTCCCACATCTCCAGCGCGGAGGAACTGCATCGCTTCGCGCAGGCCCTCATCACCACCGGCGGCTTCGCGGGCGCCGTGGGAGGCCTGCTCAGCGTGCACGCCGTGATGCACGGCGCGAGCGGCGGCAGCGGCTCCCGGCAGGGCTCCCGCTGACGCAATCGAAGGCGCCGCGACCCTTCACGCAGGGGTGACGGGGCCGCGTCGTGAGACCCGGCCCCATCGTCTCTTCCCACTCGCTCGGGCCGGAACGTCGGGCCTTCGCGAGGTTTTGGAGGGTCTACGGCACCGACACCGCCTGGAGCGCGGCGCGGCTCTGGGCCTCATCTCCCGTGACGCTCACCACGAGGCGCTGGAGGCACCCGTCGAACGCCTGCTTCAGCCGGTCCGCCGTCACCGCCTGGAGGTGCGCGGGACGCTGGGCCACCGCTTCCACCGGGAAGCCGCGCACGCGCGCGGTGAGGAGCGCGTCCACCCACTCATTCGTGGTGATGAAGGACACCGCCTGCTGCGCGAGCAGCCGCGACCGGGCCTGCTCCAGGTCCGCGGCCGACACGTCCTTCGCGAACCCCGCCAGCGTCGAGCGCAGGGCGCCGATGCCCTCCTCCATGCGCTGTGCGTCCAGCATGCCCGCCACCAGCAGGTGCGCCGCGCCGCCCCGGGCGATGAAGGGCCTGGCCCCGAAGCCGTAGGACGCCCCCGTCCCGGCACGCGTCTCCTGGTACGCCCTCACCTCCAGCAGCTCCGCCATCAGCGCGTACTCCGCCTCCAGCTCCGGCGTCGCCGTGGGCAACCGGCAGGCCATCTGGACCTGACCCTGCGTGGCCCCGGGGCGGGCGGTGAAGAGCGTGCTCACGCGCGGGGACGCGGCGGGCAGCGCCGGCGCCGGCGGCACCCCCACGGGCTGGGGCTTGCCCCGGCTCCAGTCGCCCAGGTACTTGCGCACCAGGGGTTCGACCTCCTTCACGTCGAACTCACCCGCCACCACCACCACCGTGTTGCCGGGGCGGTAGACGTCCTCCAGCCAGGACTGCGCCTCGGACCAGGACACCTGTCCCATCTGGGCGCCGGTCGCCTCGCCGCCGTAGGGATGGACGCCGTAGAGCGCGTGCATCAGCTCCCGGTGCGCCACCACCTCCGGGCGCGTGTCCACCGCTTCGCGCCACGGCAGCACCTGCTCGCGCATGAAGCGCACGGTGTCCTCCGAGGTACGGGTGGTGGCGAGCTGCTCGGTGAGCATCGCCAGCATGTTGCCCACGTTGCCCGCCGTGCCGGCCACGTCCACGCGCACGTGGTCCATCGCGGCCTGGGAGCCACCATGCAGACCCCAGTCGCTCAGGTGGCCCTCGAAGTAGGTCTCGCGGAAGGCGCCCCAGGTGGCCAGGTCTCCCACGCCCGGCTTCTCGCCATGCGCCGTCCCGCCGCCCATCGCGGCGCCCACCCGCACCACCGGCAGGCCCGGCCGGGGCGCGAGCAGCACCTCCATGCCGTTGTCCAGCTTCAGCACCTGCACGGGGCCGGAGGTGGCCGTGAGCATGGACGGGGTGACGCGGTGGCCCGTCTCCGGGGCGGCCTCTTCCCCGGCAACCTTCGCCAGCGGCCCCACCGTCTTGGGAACGCCACTCTCTCCCGGCTTCACGAAGATGGCGTGAGCCCGGCCGCGCTGGAGCCACTCGTAGGCGAAGTCCGTCACCTTGCCGCCGCCCAGCCCCATCAACGCCATCTGCGAGCGCGTGTAGGAGCGCACGTCGAGCGTGAAGTGGGTGAGCAGCGCGCGGCGCTTCGTGCGCGCCAGCAGGCGCTCCGACTCCAGCGCCATGCTCGTCACCACCTGACGGCGCAGGGACTGGAAGTTGAACTCCTGCCCCAGCACGCCACCGGCGTTGATCTCCTGGTTCCAGGTCTTGTGCACCTGGTCCAGCACCTTCTCCGCCGTGCGCTCCGGGTGCTCGCCATGGGTCAACTGCACGCGCACGATGAGCAGCGACGCGCGGGTCCCGGACACGAGCCCGGTGCTGATCCCCGCGATGTCGCCGTCACTGCGCATGGACTCCCACAGGCCGCTGTCCAGGCTGACGCCCACGAAGTCGTGCACGGCGCTGGCCTCGTCGAAGCCGCGGGGCAGCACCCACGACAGGTACAGCTCCGGCGTCGGCACGGCGGCCTCGTACACCGGCATCTTCTTCGGGACCGGCACGGCGACGGGCGCGATGGGGTTCGCGGGCAGGCGCGTGTCCGGAGCCAGGGGGGCGCCGGTGCCCACCCACGCGGGCGGCAGGTTCTGCGCGAGGATGGACTCCACCTCCGCCAGGTCCACGTCCCCGGCGATGACCAGGGTGACGTTCTCCGGGCGGTAGTGCGTGCGCGCGAAGCGCTGCGCGTCCGCCAGGGTGAGGGCGCTCAGCGACTCATGCGAGCCCACCACCGGCCGCGAGTACGGGTCCCCCGCGGGGTAGGACGCCGCGTGCAGCCAGCTGAACACCTGGCCCACGTAGCCCGTCTCGTTGCGCTGGCGAAGCTCGTTGCGCACCACCTCGCGCTCCACCGCGAACACCTCCGGGCTGATGCCGGCGATGGGCGCCGAAAGCCGCTGCCCCTCCAGCTTCACCAGCGTGGCCAGCGCCTCCTTGGGGGCCAGCGTTTCGTAGGCGGTGAAGTCCAGGCTGGTGGAGGCATTGGAGTGGCCCGCGCCAGCGGCCTCCAGCCGCGCCATCGCCGAAGGGGTCCCGGCTGGGTGCGAGCGGAAGGCCAGGTGCTCCACCAGGTGCGCCAGTCCCTCCCGGCCGCCTGGATCGCTGGAGCCGCCCGCGCCCACCACCGCGACCACCGCCACCACGGGCGAGCGCGCGTCGTGCTCCACCACCACGCGCAACCCCGACGCCATGCGGAAGTCCCGCAGGGGGAAGGACACGTCGCGCATGACGACCTGCCCACGGGCCGGAAGCGTGGCGCACCCGCCCAGCGTCAGGGACAGGGAGGCAAGGACACCCGCGGCAAGACGCGACCAGCGGATGGAACGAAACGGGGACATACGGCTCCAGGCGGCATGCCGGAGGGAGCCCACGAAGGGCGCACGGCCCCGCGCCTCCCCCAGGCGGATTGAAAGGTGGTGTCGGGACGGCCGGGGAGACACAAAGCCTGACGGGAACAGGCAGGCGGGGCCGGTAACGGCAGACAGCGCCGGGACTCATAGCACCCCGACTTCCCCTCCGTCACCTCACCCCCCGTACCAGGAGGGATGACAGGAATTGCCTGGAGCCCCCAGTTCCAGGGGTGCTGGCGGAAGTCCGCGACCCTCCGTCTAGGATGGGGGCATGACCCAATCGTCGCGCCCCGTCCTTCCACTGTTTGCCTGTGCCCTGCTGCTCTCCGCCTGCGACCCCCAGCCAGAAGGTGAATGCAAGGGCACCCATCTGGGCCAGAGCGTGAACTGGCCCATCTCCAGCAACGCTGTCCTGACGCGCATCGACTTCCTGGAGGACGGGACGCCGAGCACGTTGATCGACCTGAGCTACACGCCGGACCGCGTCGAGGGCCTCCAGGAGTTCGGGGTGGACATCCAACTGGTGCGCGGCGCCTCGGTCGAGGAGGGCGAGGCGAAGACCGTGAAGCTGTTTGCGAAGGAGGACCGGCTGGAGCCCGAGGACCGGTCGCTGGTGGCCCGGTGGGGGGGCAACATGGGGGGCACGCTGATGGGCTATCTCGCCGTGCCCGGGGTTCCGGTGGAGGGCTCGGTGACGCTGGACCGGGTGGCGCTGGACCACGCGGAAGGCCACTTCGTCTATCGCTACGCGGACGGGGGCGAGCTGACCTGTACCTTCGATGTCCCGGAGCTGGTGCTGGTCGGCGGGGGCGACGGCGACGGGGACTACGACGACGACTGACCCGTGCCGGAGGGGACTGCTAGCATCCGGGCATGGGCGTCCATGACTACCGGTGCAGTGTCTGCGGCCCCCCCACGTCGTACACGTGCGGGGAGAAGACGGGCGAGGAGTGCGAGGAGGAGGGGATGGGCGACGACCAGGCCATCCTGGACCTGTTCTTCTTCGCCGAAGAGGACGCCCCCGAGGACACCGGCGACTTCGAGCAGGCCCGGGGCCGCGCCCGGCGCACCGAGACGCGGCCGTATGGCTATGACTGGGGAGACTGGGAGTTCGTCCCCAGCCTCAACTACCGCGAGCTGCTCATGGGCTCCGGCGACGAGACCGGCGTCTGGTGCATCGAGCCCTATGAAGAGGGCGTGAGCGACGGCAGCCCTGTCTCCCTGGAGATTCCGCCGGGCGAGCGCGTCTGGGCGGTCAACTACTGCCCCACCTGTCATCCGGTGTTCGCGGAAGGCAAGCGCTCCGGCGACGAGCCCTGTCTGGAATACCTGCGGGCCATCGCGGAGAACCTGGGCCTGGACTTCGAGGGCGTGCGCACGAGCGCGGACAAGCCGGCCTTCATCGAGGCCGTCCGCGCGAAGGTCGCCCAGCGGCGTCCCCTGGCTAGAGGCTGACGGGGTAGGGGTCGTTGGTGGAGGGCGCGTCCGTGTACGTCCCGTTCGCGACCCAGACGGTGACCTCCGCCAGGTGGTGTGATTCCACGTGCAGCACGTCGCGGAAGGCCAGCTCCAGGTCGGGCGGTCCCAGCTCCGAGGCCAGGTCGACGAGCAGCGCCCAGCCCGCGTTGTTGATGAGCTCCGACACGAGCGTCGCGCGCAGGGCGTCCATCAGCGTGGCCCCCGGGGCGTCGACGGCCTGGATGAGCCCCCGGGACTGCGCGCTCGCGACGTCCCCGGAGGGCGTCCGCAGCGAGGGATGGGCCCCGAAGCGCAGCAGGCCCTCGCGCACCATGCCCAGGTGCTCCAGCTCCTGGTTGTGCAGCTCCAGGAGCCGCTCGGGCGTGGGGCCCCCGGCGAAGGTGCCCAGGGTGTGGGTCTTGAGGAGGAGGCTCGCGTAGAGCCGGGAGCTGGTCCGCTCGAAGGCGAGGCGCTCACACAGCTTGTCGATGAAGAGCGCGGGCGCGGTCCCCTTCAAGGCCTGGAGGGCGTGGCCCACCTTCTCCCGGAATGCGCGCGGGGGCGGCAGCACGTCCGGGTCCCCGGCCAGCCGCGAGAGGTGGATCCGCAGGGCCTGCACGGCGCTCTTCGCCGGAGGCAGGACCGTGTCTCGCACGGCCCCGTGGGCCAGGTGCTCCAGCTCCTGCGCATCGAGCAGCATGGCCGTGCGCATCAAACCCTGCCTCACGTCTTCATCCGACGACATGTCAGCCCTCCTCCCGGGCACTCCTCCCTGCGCGGTGGCCTGCATCCGGGGACGGGAAGAGGGCTCAAGCTGTGGACGGGCGGGCAGGGTGTCCATGGGACCCTGGGACGGCTGGCACGGCGGGCCTGGGCCATGACTGTCATTGCGAGGACGGACAGGCCGTCCCCGAGGGCCGAGGCTTCGCGTCAGGGCGTGGTGGCCAGCGACTCCCGCAGCCGCGCGATGTCGCGGGAAGGTGGGGCCCCGAACAGCCGGCTGTATTCGCGACTGAACTGGGACGGGCTCTCATAGCCCACGGAGTGTCCGGCCATCGCCGCGTCCATGGCCTGCGCCAGCATCAGCCGGCGGGCCTCCTGGAGCCGCAGCTGCTTCTGGTATTGCAGCGGGCTCATCGCCGTGACGGATTTGAAGTGGTGGTGCAGCGCGGACGGGCTCATGTGGACGGTGCGCGCCAGCCGCTCGATGCGCAGGGGCGCGGTGTAGTGCGCCTTGAGCCAGTGGATGGCGCGGGTGACGGACTCCAGGCGGCTGTCGGCCAGGGCAATCCTCCGCAGCCGTTCGGAGTTCTCACCCGATAGCAGGCGGTAGAGGATTTCACGGATGACGAGCGGCGCCAGCACGGGGATGTCTCGCGGCGTGTCCAGCAGTCGCACGAGCCGCGCCGTCGCGTCCAGCAGCGGCGCGCCCACCGGGCCCAGCGCCAGTCCCCGGACCATCCCCCGGGACGCGGGTGTCTCCAGTTGCGCCTCCATCATCAGGTCGCCCAGCTGGCCGGGTTCCAGGTCCAGCCGGAAGCAGAGGTACGGTGTGGCGGAGGAGGCCTCGACCACCTGTCCCGTGACGGGCAGGTCCACCGACGCGACCAGGCACTGGTCCGGGCCATAGACATACGATTCGTCCGCCAGCAGCACCTGCTTGCGGCCCTGCGCCACGATGCAGAGCGCCGGCGCATGCAGCGCGTGCAGGGGCGTGGTGGGCTCCGAGGCGCGGATGAGGACCAGCCGGGGAATGGCCGTCGCGTGGATGCCGTCCGTGGGCGCGTGGCGCTTCAGCAGCGTCGCGAGCGCGGACAGGTGCGGGTTCAGGGCAGGGGCGGGACGGGCGGTCGTCATGCGATGCCTGTCTTAATCCCGAACGAAGCGGGGCGCCCGTGCAGGAATGGGCAAGAGTCCGGGAGCATCCGGATACCGCCTCCCGGGCCCGTCTTGAGAGGGTGTGCATGTTCCCGGCGGACTTCACGCGCCGGCCAATCACGAGAGGACAGGCACATGACGACGAACATCCAGGGCAAGGTGGTGGCCATCACCGGAGCGAGCAGCGGCATTGGCGAGGCGGCGGCCCGCCTGCTCGCCCAGCAGGGCGCGAAGGTGGTGCTGGGGGCGCGGCGCGTGGACCGGCTGGAGGCGCTGGCCTCCGAGCTGAAGGCGAAGGGCGGCGAGGCGCGGGTGCGCGCGCTGGACGTGACGAAGCGCGAGGACGTGCAGGGCTTCGTGGACTTCACGCTGAAGGAGTTCGGGCGGCTGGACGTGCTCATCAACAACGCGGGCGTGATGCCGCTGTCGCTCCTGGAGATGCTGAAGGTGGAGGAGTGGGACCGGATGATCGACGTGAACATCCGGGGCGTGCTGCATGGCATCGCGGCGGGCCTGCCGGTGATGAAGCGCCAGAAGGCGGGCCAGTTCATCAACGTGTCGTCCATCGGGGGGCACACGGTGAGCCCGACGGCGGCCGTCTACTGCGCCACGAAGTTCGCGGTGCTGGCGATTTCGGAGGGCCTGCGCCAGGAGGTGGGCGCGGACATCCGCGTGACGGTGATCTCCCCGGGCGTCACGACGTCGGAGCTGGCGGAGAGCATCTCCGACCCGAACGCCCGCGAGGTGATGCGTGAGTTCAGGAAGGGCGCGATTCCGGCGGAGGCCGTGGCCCGGTCCATCGCCTACGCCATCGCCCAGCCCGCGGACGTGGATGTGAGTGAGATCATCATCCGCCCCACGTCGAGCCCGTACTGAAAGTCAAACGGAGCGGGGGATGGGCAGACAGTCAGGCTTCGGATAGGGTGCGCGTCCTCCGAGGGGGAGGCCCTTTTCATGCCTGTGACGAAGCACCTGCTGTCTGCCTTTTTTCTCTGTGCCTGTCTGTTCAGCCTGGGCGCCTGTGATTCGGCCCCCGACCCTCGCCCTGACGCGGGGGCTGTCGTGGACGCGGGCCTTGACGCCGGAACCGTCGCGGAACCGGAGCCCACCTGCGATGGCTTCTCCTGTTCCGAGGGGACGTGCTCCATCCAGGACGGGCTGCCGGTGTGTCGGTGCGAGGACGGTAGCGCCCCGCCGTGCCCGGCACCTGAAATCCCGGACGGCTACACGCTGGTGACGCCCTCGGAGACGGAGGTCCATTCCGTCCCCTGGGGGAGCATGGAGGTTCCGCTCCGGTTCGCCTTCGTCGCCCAGGCCGGGCGGCACTATGACTTCATCGTGGAGGTCGAGACGGAGGGCTATGTCCTGAATCTGCGGGACGCGGCGGGTGTGTCGCTCGATTACGGTGTCATGAGGGACGGGGTGCCGAGCTGGATGCCCTACACCTGGCATTGGTCGGGCTTCGCGGCGAACGCCGTCTACACGCTGGAGATCTCCGCGTTCTACGAGGACGCCCGCCGGCCCTTCGCCTTCCGCTTCGTGGACACGGGGCCGGATGACCAGGCGGACCTGTTCGCCTTCGCGGCCCCCTGGGTGCCCTCGGCGCAGCCCCTGACGGGCATCAATGAGCACTACTACGAGCGGGACCTGCTCTCGTTCCAGACCGTGGCGGACCGGGTCTATGCCCTCACCTGTACCTTCCCGACGCCGTACTGGGAGATGGCCTTCGTCAACCGGAGGGACCAGGAGTATGCGATCGCCGCGTACGACATCTTCTTCGAGGAGATCCGGGAGGGCAGCATCGCCTTCAAGTCACCGGGCGGGCTGTTCTATGCCTCCATCAATGACATCACGTACCCCGCGACGCTGGCTCCCTACAGTTGTCTGCTGAATGACCTGGGGGCCGAGGACCACGGAGACACGATGGAGACCGCGACCGCGCTTCCGGCCGGCACGGCGTCCGTCCAGGGGAAGATGGAGACCTTCATGGACCGGGACGTCTTCTCCCTGCGCGTCGTGCCCCAGCACCACTACCGGGCGTCGTGCACCGAAGACGGCCTGATGTCCTGCGAGATCCTGGATGCCGTCCCGGGTGGAGCCTTCACCCGTTCGACCTCCGAGCGCACGACCACGACCTTCAAGGCCTCCCAGTCCACGCACTACGTGAGCATCAACCTCAACGCGTTCCTGGTGCCGCGGTGGGTGCAGCAGAACTACGCCCTCCAGTTCGAGGACCTGGGCGAGGACGACCACGGAGACACCCTGGCCACGGCGACGCCGCTCACGGGGCCGGTGCAGGCCATCACGGGCCACATCCCCGACGCCTACGACCACGACTTCTTCTCCTTCCAGGCGATCGCGGGGCGGCGCTACCGGTTCGGCTGCGACTGGAAGGAGACGCCGGGGCAGGTGCAGCTCTACGCGGTCGTGCGTGACGCCCAGGACAACCGGCTGGAGGTGCCCCGCGAGCACGTGGACTCGCGGTGGACCCAGACCTACACGCAGCTCCAGACCGGAACCTACTCCGTCGACCTGATGGCGGAGTCCAAAGCGGTCCTGGGCGACTACGCCTGCCAGTTCGAGGACCTGGGCCCCTGAGGCCATCCCATCGCGGTCCCGGGCACATGGCCGGGACCGCGACGTCGCGGCGCACTACATGTTGCGCCGGTACTGCCCGCCCACTTCGTACAGCGCGCGGGACAGCTGGCCCAGCGTGCACACCTTGCACGCGTCCATCAGCGCGCCGAACACGTTGCCGTTGTCCAGCGCCGCGCGGCGCACCGCCTCCAGCGCTTGCGCGGACGTCTTCTCATTGCGCTTCCAGAAGGCGTCGCGGGCGGTGATGGCGTAGTCCTTCTCCTCCTTCGTCGCGCGGATGACCTCCGGCGGCGTCACGGTGGGAGAGCCCTTCGGATCCAGGAAGGTGTTCACGCCGATGATGGGCAGCGTCCCGTCGTGCTTCTGCATCTCGTAGTACAGCGACTCTTCCTGAATCTTGGAGCGCTGGTACATGCGCTCCATCGCGCCCAGCACGCCGCCGCGCTCGGAGATGGCGCGGAACTCCGCCAGCACCGCCGCCTCCACCATGTCCGTCAGCTCCTCGATGATGAACGAGCCCTGGTTGGGGTTCTCGTTCTTCGACAGGCCGAACTCCTTGTTGATGACCAGCTGGATGGCCAGCGCCCGCCGCACGCTCTCCTCCGTGGGCGTGGTGATGGCCTCGTCATACGCGTTGGTATGCAAGGAGTTGCAGTTGTCGTTGAGCGCCAGCAACGCCTGCAGCGTGGTGCGGATGTCGTTGAAGGCAATCTCCTGCGCGTGCAGGGACCGGCCGGACGTCTGGATGTGATACTTCAGCTTCTGCGAGCGGTCATTGCCGCCGTACTTGTCCCGGATGGCCTTGGCCCAGATGCGGCGGGCCACGCGCCCCAGCACCGCGTATTCGGGGTCCATGCCGTTGGAGAAGAAGAACGACAGGTTGGGCGCGAAGTCGTCGATGTGCATCCCGCGCGACAGGTAGTACTCGACGAAGGTGAAGCCGTTCGCCAGCGTGAACGCGAGCTGGGAGATGGGGTTCGCCCCGGCCTCCGCGATGTGGTAGCCGGAGATCGACACCGAGTAGAAGTTCCGCACCTTCTGGTCGATGAAGTACTGCTGGATGTCGCCCATCACCCGGAGCGCGAACTCCGTGGAGAAGATGCAGGTGTTCTGCGCCTGGTCCTCCTTGAGGATGTCCGCCTGCACCGTGCCACGCACCGCCTGGAGCGTCTGCGCGCGGATCTTCGCGTAGACCTCCGGGGGCAGCACCTCGTCGCCGGACACGCCCAAGAGCAGCAGGCCCAGCCCGTCGTTGCCCTGGGGCAGCTCGCCCTGGTAGCGCGGACGCGGCACGCCGCGCGCCTTGTAGAGCTCCTCGATGCGCTTCTCGACCTCCTCCACCTTGCCCTGCGCGCGGATCCACTTCTCGCACTGCTGATCCACGGCGGCGTTGAGGAAGAAGCCCAGCAGCATGGGCGCCGGGCCGTTGATGGTCATCGACACGGAGGTGGACGGGTCCGCCAGGTCGAAGCCGGAGTAGAGCTTCTTCGCGTCGTCCACGTTGGCGATGGACACGCCGGAGTTGCCCACCTTGCCGTAGATGTCCGGCCGGTGGTCCGGGTCCTCGCCGTACAGCGTCACCGAGTCGAACGCCGTGGACAGGCGCTTCGCCGGCAGGCCGCGCGACACGTAGTGGAAGCGCTTGTTGGTCCGCTCCGGGCCGCCCTCGCCCGCGAACATGCGCGCCGGGTCCTCACCCTCGCGCTTGAGCGGGAAGACGCCCGCGGTGAACGGGAAGGCGCCCGGCGCGTTCTCCCGCAGCAGCCACGTCAGGATGTCGCCCCAGTCTTCATACCGGGGAAGGGAAATCTTGGGGATGCGCAGGTGGGAGAGGGACTCGGAGATGAGGTCCAGCTCGATGACCTTGTCGCGCACCTGGAACTGGTACTTGGACGCGGCGTAGCGCTTCTTCGTCGCCGGCCACTCGGCCAAAAGGCGCCGGCAGTCCGCGTGCAGGCGGCTCTCCAGGTCCTGGTACAGCGCGACCAGGTCGCCCAGGTACGCGGGCTCTCCCTCCACGCGCTCCGTCACCTGCACCACGTCGGAGGCGTCCTTGGGCTCGACGATCTCCAGGCGCTTCTTGCCCACGTTGGTGCGCAGGGCCTGGATGGTGCCGTGGAGCTGGTACATGCGCCGGGCGATGGCGGCCTGGGCGCGCACGAAGCCGTCATAGGACTCACAGGCCTCGACGATCTCCGCAAGGTAGCGGGTGCGCTCCGGGGGGATGATCCACTTCTTCTCGCTCATGCCGGGGGTGAGCGCGAAGCCCGACGGCAGCGACGCGCCCGTCTTCTTCACCAGCGCGTCGATGATGGCCCGGTAGAGCGTGTTCATGCCCGGGTCGTTGAACTGCGAGGCGATGGTGCCGTGCACGGGCACCGCGTCCTCGGGCAGCGTGAAGGCGTTGTGGTTGCGCCGCCACTGCTTGCGCACGTCTCGCAGCGCATCCAGCGAGCCGCGCTTGTCGAACTTGTTGATGGCGATGACGTCCGCGAAGTCGAGCATGTCGATCTTCTCGAGCTGCGTCGCCGCGCCGTACTCGGCCGTCATGACGTAGAGCGCCACGTCCGAGTGCTCGGTGATCTCCGTGTCCGACTGACCGATGCCGGAGGTCTCCACCACGATGAGGTCGAAGCCCGCCGCCTTGCAGACCTCGATGGAGTGGGCCACGTGCCGCGACAGCGCCAGGTTGCTCTGTCGGGTCGCCATGGAGCGCATGTAGACGCGCGGGTTGTCGATGGCGTTCATCCGGATGCGGTCGCCCAGGAGCGCGCCGCCGGACTTGCGCTTGGACGGATCCACGGAGAGGACGGCGAGCGTCTTGTCCGGGAAGTCCGCCAGGAAGCGCCGCACCAGCTCATCCACGAGGCTGGACTTGCCCGCGCCACCGGTGCCGGTGATGCCCAGCACGGGCACGCGCGGGTGCTCCACCCGGGCGTTCGCGAGCGCCGTGCGCAGCTCCTCGCCCGCCTCCGCGAAGTTCTCCGCGATGGTGATGAGCGACGCGATGCGCGCGGGCTCGCGGGGCAGGGGCTCCTTCAAGAGGGGCTTGAAGTCCGCGGGGCGCACCTCGAAGTCGCACTGGGAGATGAGGTCGTCGATCATCCCCTGCAGGCCCATGGCCCGGCCGTCATCCGGCGAGTAGATGCGCGTGACGCCGTACTGGTGCAGCTCCTCGATTTCGGTGGGGAGGATGGTGCCGCCGCCGCCGCCGAACACCTTGATGTTCGCGCCGCGCTCGCGCAGCAAATCAATCATGTACTTGAAGTATTCGACGTGGCCGCCCTGGTAGGACGTGAGGGCGATGCCCTGGGCGTCCTCCTGGATGGCGCAGTCGACGATCTCCGCCACGGAGCGGTTGTGCCCCAGGTGGATGATCTCCGCGCCCGAGGACTGCATGAGGCGGCGCATCACGTTGATGGCCGCGTCATGTCCGTCGAAGAGGCTGGCGGCCGTGACGATGCGGACGTGGTGGCGCGGCTTGTAGGGCTGGGGAGCGGTCGTCGGTTGGGGGTGTCGCACGGGCGTACACTAGGAGTGCGATGCGGGCCCGGCAAGCGATTGAGACAGGCGCTGCCGCCTGCACGACGCGGCTCGTCAGGCCTGCGTTTGGGGAAGGAAGGCCCCCAGCACACGCAGTGCGGCCGAGGTCGGCGTCGCGCGCCCTTCGCGTACGTCCTCTTCCAGCGAGGGGATGAGGGCGGACACCTCGGGGTGCGCTCGCAGGGCCGCTCGCAGGCCGTCGTGCACCATGGCCCACATCCAGCCCACCTGCTGCCGGGTCCGCCTCAGGGCCAGCTCCCCGGACGCCTCACGTTGGGCGACGGCGGACTCCACGGAGTCCCACAGCGTGTCGATGCCGGTGCCCTCCATGGCGCTGCAGGTGGTGACCACGGGCTCCGCGCCCGGGCGCATCAGGTGCAGGGCGGCGCGGTACTGGGCGCGGGCCTGCGCCGCGTGGAGCTTGTTGTCGCCATCCGCCTTGTTGATGGCGACCATGTCCGCCACCTCCAGGATGCCGCGCTTGATGCCCTGCAGCTCGTCGCCCGCGCCCGCGAGCATCAGCACCAGGTAGAAGTCCACCAGGTCCGCGACCACGGTCTCGGACTGGCCCACGCCCACCGTCTCCACCAGCACCACGTCGAAGCCCGCGGCCTCGCACAGGAGCAGCGTCTCCCGCGTCTTGCGCGCGACGCCGCCCAGCGTGCCGCTGGAAGGACTGGGCCGGATGTACGCCGCGGGTGCGCGTGCCAGCCGCGACATGCGCGTCTTGTCGCCCAGGATGCTGCCGCCGGACACGCTGCTGGACGGGTCGATGGCGAGCACCGCGACCTGGTGCCCGCTTCCGACGAGGTGCATGCCCAGCGCGTCGATGAAGGTGCTCTTGCCCACGCCCGGCACGCCGCTGATGCCCACGCGCCGGCTCCTGCCGGTGTGGGGCAGCAGCCGCGTGAGGACCTCCTGCGCGAGCGCCGCGTGGCGCGGGTGCTCGCTCTCCACCAGGGTGATGGCGCGCGCGAGCACCGCCCGGTCTCCCGCCCGCACGCCTTCCACGTAGGTGTCCGCGGGCAGCGACTTCACGCCTCTTCCTCCAGCGCGGCGGCCAGCTTGTCGAGCAGCTCGATGGCCGCCTTCGCGATGACCGTGCCCGGGCCGAAGATGGCGGCGGCGCCCGCGGCCTTGAGCTGCTCGTAGTCCTGGGCGGGGATGACGCCGCCCACCACCACCATGATGTCCTCGCGGCCCAGCGCCTTCAGCGCTTGCTTGAGCTGGGGCACCAGCGTGAGGTGGCCGGCCGCGAGCGAGCTTGCGCCCACCACGTGCACGTCGTTCTCCACCGCCTGCTTCGCGGACTCCTCCGGCGTCTGGAACAGCGGCCCGATGTCCACGTCGAAGCCCAGGTCCGCGAACGCCGTGGCGATGACCTTCTGCCCGCGGTCGTGGCCGTCCTGGCCCATCTTCGCGATGAGGATGCGCGGCCGGCGGCCGAAGCGCGCCAGGAAGGAGTCCGCCTTCGCCCGCGCCTCCGCGATGCCCTGCGCCCCGCCGGCCTCCGCCGAATACACCCCGGACACGCTGCGCACGGTGGCCTCGTAGCGCCCGTAGACCTTCTCGAGCGCGTCGCTGATTTCGCCCACCGTGGCCTTCGCCCGCGCCGCGTCGATGGCGAGCGCGAGCAGGTTGCCCTCGTTGCGGCGTCCGGCTTCGGTGAGCGCGTCCAGCCGGCGGCGCACCTCCTCCGCGTTGCGTTCGGCGCGCAGCTCGCGCAGCCGGGCGATTTGAGACTCGCGCACCGCGGAGTTGTCCACCTTGAGGATCTCGATGCGGTCCTCGCGCTCCGGCGGGTACTTGTTCACGCCGATGATGGCCTGGCGCCCGGAGTCGATCCGCGCCTGGGTGCGCGCGGCGGCCTCTTCGATGCGCAGCTTGGGCAGGCCCGCTTCGATGGCCTTGGTCATGCCGCCCAGGGCCTCCACTTCCTGGATGTGGCCCCAGGCCTTCTGGGCCAGCTCGTGGGTGAGGCGCTCCACGTAGTAGCTGCCGCCCCACGGGTCGATGACGCGCGTGGTGCCGCTCTCCAACTGGAGGTAGAGCTGGGTGTT
The DNA here is from genome assembly GCF_003612125.1 of Corallococcus praedator. Classification (GTDB taxonomy): domain Bacteria; phylum Myxococcota; class Myxococcia; order Myxococcales; family Myxococcaceae; genus Corallococcus; species Corallococcus praedator. Next base: position 25,477 of record NZ_RAWI01000027.1, on the reverse strand, counting down.
GCGGGCGATGCGCGCGCTGAAGTCGGTGGGCAGCGCGATGGCCTCATCCAGCGAGTTGGTGTGCAGGCTCTGGGTGTGGCCCTGCGTCGCGGCCATGGCCTCCACGCAGGTGCGCACGACGTTGTTGTAGACGTCCTGCGCGGTGAGGCTCCAGCCGGACGTCTGGCAATGGGTGCGCAGCGCCAGGCTCTTGTCGCTCTTCGGGTTGAAGCCCTTGATGAGGCGGGCCCAGAGGAGGCGGGCGGCGCGCATCTTCGCCACCTCCATGAAGAAGTTCATCCCGATGGCCCAGAAGAACGACAGGCGCGGGGCGAACGCGTCCACGCCCAGGCCGGCCGCGAGGCCCGCGCGCACGTACTCCACGCCGTCCGCGAGCGTGTAGCCCAGCTCCAGGTCCTGCGTCGCGCCGGCCTCCTGCATGTGGTAGCCGCTGATGCTGATGCTGTTGAAGCGCGGCATCTTCTCCGCCGTGAACTTGAAGATGTCCCCGATGATCCGCATGGAGGGACCGGGCGGATAGATGTACGTGTTGCGGACCATGAACTCCTTGAGGATGTCGTTCTGGATGGTCCCGCTGAGCTGCTCGGGCTTCACGCCCTGTTCCTCGGCCGCGACCACGTAGAGCGCGAGCACGGGCAGGACGGCGCCGTTCATCGTCATCGACACGCTCATCTGGTCGAGCGGGATGCGGTCGAACAGGATGCGCATGTCCTTGATGGAGTCGATGGCCACGCCCGCCATGCCCACGTCGCCCGCGACGCGAGGATGGTCGCTGTCGTAGCCCCGGTGCGTGGCCAGGTCGAACGCGATGGACAGGCCCTTCTGTCCGGCCGCCAGGTTGCGCCGGTAGAAGGCATTGGACGCCTCCGCGGTGGAGAAGCCCGCGTACTGGCGCACCGTCCACGGCTGCTGTACGTACATGGTGGCGTACGGGCCGCGCACGAACGGGGGCAGGCCGGGCAGCGAGCCCAGGTGCTCCACGCCCTCCAGGTCCTCGCGGGTGTAGAGCGGCTTGACGGGGATGCCCTCGGGGGTATCCCAGCGCTCGGCGGCGCGCGTGGCCTCGCTCGCGTGGGCGCGCTGCGTGTCGCGCACGGCGGGGGCGGCCTGGGTCTCAGGGGCGTCGAACGCGACGCGGGAGAAGTCGGGAACGGTGGGGCGCATCAGGCGACTCCCAGCTGCTGGTGCAGCGTCTTCAGGAGCTGGAACAGGTCCGCTCCCGCGTAGAGGAAGAGATCGACACCGGCCGCGCGGAAGGCGGCCTCGTGCTCACCGGGACGGCCCGCGACGGCGACCGTGCGCGCGCCCTTCGCCTTCAAGGCCGCGACGAGCGCGGGCACGGCTTCCGGATAGAGCGCGTCCGGACCGGAGATGACGGCGAGCGACGTGCCCGACTTCGCGAACAGCTCAGCGCCAGCGGCCGCGTCCGGGAAGCCCCGGTGCTCATCCGCTTCGATGCCGCCCACGGCCAGCACGTTGGAGATCCACGTCGAGCGCGCGGTGTGCTCCGCCACCGTGCCCAGGTTCGCCATGAAGGCGCGGGGCCGGACGCCGTGCGCCGCGTGGTGGCGGTCGCTCGCGTCGCGCAGGGACTCGAAGGGCTCCGAGAAGCGGAAGGGGCGCGGCGGCGCGACGACGCCCTCGCCCTGCACGGGCGCGGCGGCGTGGGCCTCGCGCTGCACGGGGGCCTCGGTCAGGTGGGGGAACTCGCTGACGCCCACGATGGGCAGCTTGCGGGTGCGCACGGCCTTGTCGCGCGCGGCGCGCGTCTCGGTGAGGACGCGGGCCACGTCGCCCTGCACGAGCGCCTGGGTGATGCCGCCCAGCGCCTCGATGCGCTGCAACTCCGCCCAGGCCGCGCGCGCGATGTCGTCGGTGAGCTGCTCCAGGTAGTAGCTGCCGCCCGCGGGGTCCGCGACGCGGTTGAGGCTGGACTCGTCGCGCAGGATGAGCTGCGTGTTGCGCGCGAGCCGGCGACCCTGTTCGTCGGGCGTGCCCAGGGGTTCGTCGTAGGGGGACGTGCTCACGCTGTCCGCGCCCGCGAGGACGGCGGCGAAGGACTCCGCGGTGGCGCGCAGGATGTTCACCCACGGGTCGCGCTGCGTCTTGGTGGCGCTGGCGGTGCGCGCATGCAGCGCCATGGCCTGCGACTCCGGCGCGCCACCGGAGGCGGCGACGACCTTGGACCAGAGCAGCCGCGCCGCGCGCAGCCGGGCGATCTCCGGGAAGAACTGCCCGCCCACGGACAGGGCGAACTGCATCGAGCGCGCCGTGTCCCCGGGTGACACCCCCGCGCGCTCCAGTTCGCGCAGGTACTCCACGCCGGTGGCGAGGGTCCACGCCAGCTCATGCACGGACGTGGCGCCCGCGTCCGCCCAGGCCCGCGACGACACGAGCAGCGCGCGCAGGCCCGGGGCGTCCTTGAGCAGCGACGTCACCAGGGGGGCGGCCTTCGCCAGGGTCGCGGCCACGTCCACCTTCGCCGTGCCCAGCCGCGCCAGGGCGCCCACGGGATCGACGCCCAGGCTGCCCTTCAGGGCCTGCTTCGGAACACCGGCCTTCTGGGCCACCTGGAATAGGAACGTGGAGGGGGCAAGCAGGTCGGTGGTCGGCTCGAAGTGCACGGGCGTGCGCTCCAACGGCACGTGCGCCAGCAGGCGCTCCAGGGCCGCCGCGTCCTTCACGTCGACGCCGTGCGGCGCGTCGAGCAGCAGCCAGACGCCCTGGCCACCACGCTCCAGGTCGGTGCGGAGGGTTTCGGCCGTCTGCGTCACGTCCGGTCCGGCGTACTCCTGGCACACCAGCCAGCCACCCTCGGTGTGGCCCAAAGGCTGCGTTCCTCGCACATAGGGCGCGACGCCCGGCGGCTCAGCGGGCGCGCCAGCGTCCTGGGCCGTGTAGAGGGGCTGGAGGGACAGGCCGCCTTCGAGGGGCGACTGGAGCGACGTGAAGGGCTTGCCCTTCAGGTCCTTGTCCACGAGCCGGCGCCATTCCTCGACGGAAGGAGGGGGGAACGCCGTGGCGCTGGGGAGAGGCTCTGACGACATGCTGCGTCCTCGCTGGGGAGAGTGGCCATCCGGCGGGCCACGCCATCCCCCGTCCCATAGGCGCAATGGGGCCGTGGGGCAATGGGGCCGTGACCCGGCCGGAGGGGACGTCCGCAAGTGTGCGCATTTAATGCAATTAATAATGATTAAGCGGTTTTGTGATGATTTACGGCTTTTGGTAGGGATCGAGCGTCCCGAGGCGCCACGTCCGGTGCCGGGGACGCAATCCGTACACGGAGGTAATGCCATGAAGCGTCAGAGCCTGTTCCTTGCGTTGGTGGTCCTTCCCTTGCTGGCTTGCGGTGGGATGGACATGGCTTCGGATGAAGGGGTGACGTCGGCGCCGGAGATGGGCAGCGTGCAGTCCGAGCTCCAGCCGAACTGGGCCTCGTGCAGCGGGGATGCGGACTGCACGTCCAACCGCTGTGGGTGCAATGGTGGGACGGCGCGGGTGTGTCTGCCGAACTCCACGTACCCGAAGCAGTGTGGCAACTGGACGGCGTGCAACAGCGATTCGCAGTGCACGTCGAACTGGTGCGGCTGCAACGGCGGGCAGGTGAAGCAGTGCCTGCCGAACACCAGCTACCCGAAGACCTGCACCTGAGCGATGCCCCCGCCACCGCCTCCTTCAAGGGAGGCGGTGGCGCCTGACCGTCCGTGCTCCGGGGCCACGCGAGCAGGGCGCGCGTTCAGCGCAACGTCTTCGTGAGCCGGTGCAGCGCGCCCTGGCAGGGGATGACGGTGTCGGAGGGGATGGGGTGCACCTTCACCGCGCCTGGGCCGAACTCGCGGTCCAGGGCCCACTGGTAGGTGGCCAGGGCCTCCTGTTCCTGGCGCTGATGGCGGTACGCCAGGGAGCCCGGCACCCAGCGGTACACGGGCACGGCCATCACGTCCCCAAGCCGGATGGAGTTGAGGTACGTGGCCCAGACGCGGGTGTTGGTGCCGTCGCACTCCCGGACGCGCCCGGGGTCTCCCAGGCAGGAGTCACCGGCGTCCTGGCAGTAGGGCGTGGGCATGGGAATGCGCACGACGTCGTAGCCCAGGTCCGCCAGCCGCCGCGCGTTGCGGTCCAGGATGGCCGCGTTGATGGCGTCGTCGTGGACGTCGTAGCGGCCCACGAGCACGGTCTTGGAGGACAGCATCGCCATCCACATGTCGATGTGGTCGACGACGCCTCCTTCCAGCGACTCCAGGGTGACGACGTCGCAGCCGTGCGCGCGGCCGATGGCCTCATCCGTCTCCTCCTCCGAATAGCACCAGACGGGGAAGCAGTTGCGCGCGTTGGTCTCCCGCCGGGCGCGGAAGCACCGTCCCGCGCCGTCCGTCAGCAGGTTGCCGCCCGACAGCACCACGGCCGGCCGGTCCACCGGGACACCCCACCACTCGCCCAGCACGGTGGGGATGCGGTCGGAACGCTCGTAGAAGTCGAAGCTGCTGCACTGGACGGCCTGCATGGGACGGAGGACTGTGTCCACGAAGCGCCGCTTCCCATCCGCGCCGACCACGGCGTCCGGCCCATGGTCGCGGATCCACTCAGTGTCCACCCTGAAGGGGACGAGGCCGAGCTCCCATATCTGAGCGCGGGTCATGCCCGCCTGGGACAGGCATTGGATGATCCCCGAGTGGAGCGGAGCCGCCGCGACGATGTGGATCGGGACGCGTCCTTCCAGCGCGGCGAAGATGAGCGCGAGCTGTTCCGGATGGCCGCATCCCGGTTGATTCCAGCTCATCAGCAGCTCTCCCTGGGGTTCGTGCTCGGCGGGGAATCGCACGACCTCCCGAGGCGGGGTGAAGCCATAGCGCTCCGGGTAGCACTCCCACTGGTACCGGGCGGCGAGTGAGGCCATCGTCTCCTCCTGGCTGTGCAGGGCCGGGTCCCCGAAAGGCACGGGCGCCTCTTCCTCGACCTGCCCGCAACCGATACCCAGGCCCAATCCCGCGCAGAGCATCCAGACGTTCCGCTTCGTCATGTGCGGCCCCCGCTTCTAGGAGAGGCATCTCCCATGGACCGTCATGGCCCGGGGCCTCCCCGCCCAGGAGTTTAGTCGTGAAGCGCCCGGGCGGGTCCGCGAAGGTGCAAACGGGTTGCCTGGCGCAAGCACCTCCCCCGGAGCGCGCTGCCGGGAGGACCGGGACCGTCTTGAACCCGAGACGGCAGTCCATCTGGATGGACGTTTCCCCATGGGTCCGCACGAACCTCTGTGTTCGTCGCGGTGGGCTCCTGACGCAGTGAGGCCCATCACGCCCTCGCGGTCCCGCACGCATGCGCATGTCTGGCATGCCTTGTGCTCTGTGGATCTCCCGAGCAGGGCGCGGATGCCAGAGCGCATCCCCCGTGGCTCGAAGGCTGTTGCGATCCATTGACAAGGGAAACAAAGAACATGGGAAAGAACCATCGCGGGGCGCGGGGCGCCCGCGCATTGGCTGGGGGCGTCTTCCTGCTGTCGCTGGTCGGGGCTGGCTGCGGGCAGGATGAGAAGACAAAGGTGCCGGAAAGCACCCCGGCGGAAGAGGTTCAACCGCAGGCCGAGACACCCGAGGTCCGGGGCACGGCGTTCCTGCCGTTGGGGCGCAGCAAGACGCCCCAGGACGTGAACTACCGGGTGGAGGATGGCTGGGCGGTCGCCTTCGGCGATGTCCTGCTGGGGCCGGTGGAGCAGGTCGAGGCGGAAAGCCAGCGGCTGCGCAATGCGCAGCCCGGTGCGCGGTCCGGGGTGAGCGCTTCCAGTGTGGGCTACCACGACGACGACAACCTCTGGCCGAGCGGAGAGGTGACGTACACCTTCGCCTATAACTTCCCCGAGTCACGCAAGCCCGCAGTCTGGGCGGCGATGGCCGAGTGGGAGAAGTACACCGTCATCCGTTTCAAGTGGCAGGCGGAGTGTGACTTCCTCGGAAGCTGTGTTGTCATCCGGCTGCCGGACGATCCCAGCACGTGCAAGTCCGTCGTCGGGCGGCTCTCCGGCCGGATCATTGTCGCCAATCCGCAGCCCCTCTGGGTGGGACCGGAGTGCTCGTTCGGGAGCATCCTCCACGAGCTGGGCCACGCCATCGGCCTCTATCACGAACAGAGCCGCAAGGACCGCGACCAGTTCATCCAGGTGCACGAGCAGAACTTCGCTGACTGCCTGGATGAGTTCGACAAGGTGCAGGAGGACGTCAACAGTCCGTATGACTATGGCTCCATCATGCACTACTCGCGCTTCAGCAGTTGCTCCAAGGTCGACCCGAACACCCAGAACCGACTGCCGCTCTTCACCGCCACGCAGACAGTTCCCTCCGGTGTGCAGATCGGTCAGCGAGCCGAGCTCAGCGACAGCGACATCGGCGGACTGACCTCCATGTACGGCAGTTATGTGAGCCGGAAGTATGGAGTCCTCGGGATCACGCGGTTGGGGTTGCCTGTCAGCGCGGAAGGGGCCGCCAAGGACCACGGGCGCTACCGTGAGTACCAGCTCGGGTACATCTACTTCCACCCGGACGTGGGGACGCACGAGGTCCGGGGGGAGATCGCCACCCGGTATGCGCAGCTGGGCCATGAGAACAGCCCGCTGGGCTACCCGCTGGACGATACGCAAACCCTGCCGAGCGGCCTGAAGCGCAATCACTTCCAGGGCGGGACCATCACCTGGCATCCGAAGGCGGGCTATCACGTGAAGTATGGCTCGGACATCCAGCTCAAGGGCGACTTCATGGACCTGGGGTACGACCAGGTGATGTACATCAACCCGGATGGCGCCGGCACCAAGGTGAAGGTGGTCAACTACGGGGGCCTCACCGCACCGGGCGTGGCGGGCTACACGGAACAGTGGGGACAGCACCTGCTGCTGAGCGGGTGGATCGACGAGGACGATGACCAGCTCGTGGGTGACTTCATGGGCCTGGGCTACGACCAGGTGTTGTTCATCAATCGCAGTGGCGACGCGGGCCGGCTGATGGTGCTGGACTTCAAGTCCACCCAGGTCCCGGGGCTGATGGTCGGCTATGAGGCCTATTCGGAGAGCACCCTGCTGGGCGGCTGGCTGGACGACGAGGACCTGCGGTTCGTGGGGGACTTCGCGAACCGGGGACATGACCAGGTGATGTTCATCAACCGCGAGGGCCAGACGGGAAAGCTGATGCTGATGGACTTCAAGACGCCTTCGGCGCCGGGCCGGTTCGGCTCCATCGCCTACCGCGAGGAGTGGGGCGAGTCCCAGCTGCTGAGCGGATGGATGGACGCCAACGACCTGCAGCTCGCCGGCGACTTCATGGGCCTGGGGTATGACCAGCTCATGTTCATCAACCGCAGCGGTGAGAGCGGCAAGGTGGCGGTGGTGGACTACTCGACCGGCGTGCTGGGCGGCGTCACGCGTGCCTCCGAGCTGTGGACCAGCGCCTCGTGGCTGTCGAGCGACTGGCTGGACGAGGACGACCGGCGGCTCGTGGGGGATTTCCGTGGGCTGGGTCACGACCAGGTGATGTTCATCAATCGCGGCGGGACTGGTGGCCGGCTGATGGTGATCGACTACGCCCTCAACGTGACCCCCACCCAGCTCGGCACCGCCGTCTATCAGGAGCCCTGGAGCACGCCGGGGCACCTGACGAACTGGTTGGACCAGAACGACCTCCAGCTCGCGGGTGATTTCGGGAACAAGGGCCGCAGCCAGTTGCTGTCCATCAATCGGACGCCTCCGGCGGGCAAGCTCATGCTGCTCGACCATGGAACTGGTGTCGTGCCCGGGAGCATCATCTACTCCGAGCAGTGGGGGGCCTACTCCCAGCTCGACGGCTTCCTGGACTGATTCAAGACAGGACCCGTGCCGCATCCCCGGGGCAGGCTCACGCCTGCCCCGGGGCATTTCTACTGCCGCAGCATCTCGTGCTGGAATCTCGCCTCGGCCTTCCTGGCCGGGTCATCGTGGTCCGGGTGGAAGTCCGGCTTGAGGTCGAAGTCCACGCGGAGGACACGGCCGTTGAAGCTGGCGTTGGACGGGTACTCGGGGCTCACCGCCGTACCCTTGTCGCAGCCCAGGTCGAAGGTCTCGTCCATGGAGTAGCCCACGGACACGGTTCGCGGAATCCTCCCTTCCGCCACCTGCTTCCCGTCCACGAAGAGCCGCCCGGTGCCGCCCGCGCCGAAGGGCTCCGGTCCGGTCTTCTCGAACTCGTAGCGCAGCAGGTGCCGGCCCGGCGTGAGCGCCGCGGTGCCCCGGATGTATGTGTATTCGGGCCCCGGGAAGTTGTAGCAGAACACCGGCACGCCCTTCTGGAGGTACAGCGACCACCCGGCGGAGGAGCCACCCAGCACGACGACGGGGCCTTGCGCCTCGCCCGCGGGCACCTCCACCTCCGCCGTCATCTCCCAGGAGCGGTTCTTGGTGTCCGGCCCCGCGAACTCCTGGATGCGCACGCTGCCTTCGTAGAAGGTCAGACGCTCGCGCTCGGTGTAGAGGCCCTGCCGCCCCAGTGCGCGGATCTGGAACCGGTCGTCCAGGGGGAGCACCTGGTAGCGCCCCGCCTCCGCCCACCACATGCCCACCAGTTCGATGAGCTTCTTCACCATCGGGTCGTCCAGCTTCGCCCGGTCCCGCCCCTTCATCAGGTCGTTGGACTCGGTGGGGTCCTCGTTGAGGTTGTAGAGTTCCCAGTGGTCTTCATCGAAGCCCCAGCGCGCCGTGTTCTCCCACGGCTTGCGCCCGTGGTACGTCACGATCTTCCAGCCGTCGTGGTACAGGCCCCGGTTGCCCAGCATCTCGAAGTACTGCGTGACGTGATTCGACGGCGCCTTCGCGTCGTTGAATGAGTCGTTCATCACGTAGCCCTCGACGGGCTCCTGCTGCACGGAGTTGATGGTACGCGGCGCCTCCACCCCAATCGCTTCCAGGATGGTCGGAACGATGTCGATGACGTGGTGGTACTGCGTGCGCAGCTCCCCCTTCGCCTGGATGCCCCGGGGCCAGTGGACGATGAGGGGATTCCGCACCCCGCCGAAGTGCGTGTATTGCTTGCAGAGCTGGAACGGCGCGTTTCCCGCCATGGCCCAGCCCACCGGGTAGTGGTTGTAGGAGTTGGGCTGGCCGAACTGGTCCAGGCGCGCCAGGTTCTGCGCCACCGTCTCCGGGACGTTGTTCGCCACCGACTGCTCGTTGAACAAGCCCGTCAACGTCCCTTCACCGGAGGAGCCATTGTCCCCGATGAAGGCGAAGACGAGCGTGTTCTCCAACTGCCCCGTCTGTTCCAGGAACTGCATCAGGCGGCCGAGCTGCGCGTCGGCGTGTTCGACGAAGCCGGCGTAGATCTCCGCCATGCGCGCGAAGAGGCGCTTCTCGTCGGCGGACAGGGAATCCCAGCGCTGGACGCCCTCCAGCATGGGCGCGAGCCTGGCGTCCTGGGGAAGGATGCCCATCTCCTTCTGCCGCGCCAGCACCTGCTCGCGGTAGGCATCCCAGCCCATGTCGAACTGGCCCTTGTATCTGTCTGCCCATTCGGGCGCGACGTGGTGCGGTGCGTGCGCGCATCCCAGGGCGAGCCACGTCAACCAGGGCTTCGTCGGCTGGACGGAGTGGTGCTGGGAGATCCAGCTGATGGTCCGGTCCACCAGGTCCTCGGACAGGTGGTAGCCCTGTTCCGGCGTGCGCGGCGGATCCACTGCTTCGCGGTCCAGGAACAGCTTCGGGTTCCACTGGTCGCAGTCGCCGCCGAGGAAGCCATAGAAGCGGTCGAACCCGAAGACGGGCCCCGTGGGCCAGCGATCATAGGGGCCGGCGAGGGTCGTCTCTTCCGACGGCGTGTTGTGCCACTTGCCGACGCAGTAGCTGGTGTAGCCGTACTGGTGGAGCATGGCGGGCACGCCGGCCTTGTCCTGCGGCTGACGGCCGTTGTAGCCGGGGAAGCCCGTGGCCAGCTCGGTGATGTTGGCCATGCCCACGGAGTGGTGGTTGCGCCCGGTGATGAGGCAGGAGCGCGTGGGTGAGCAGAGCGCCGTGGTGGTGAAGTGCGTGTAGCGCAGGCCCTGCTGGGCGAGCTGCATCAGGTGCGGCGTGCGAATCATGCCGCCAAAGGGCTCACACCAGCCGAAGCCAACGTCGTCCAGGATGACATAGAGGATGTTGGGCGCGTCCTTCGGCGCGGTGGGGGGAACGGGGAAGGCCGGCTCCGACTCCTCCCAGGTCCTGCCGATACGGCCCGGGAAGCGCTCTCCCTCCTGGTAGGTCTTCATGGCGGCCGTCTTCTGGCCCTGCTTCTTCCCATCCTGCTTCTTGCGGCCGTCCTTGCTCATGGCAACCCCGTGGTTGGTTTCACGGGAAGGTACGGAGGCGCAGGGGCTCAGACTTCGCACTGCCGGATGGGGCGGTCGAGGTGGCTTGCCGCCGAGGGCTTGGGCCTGGTCGCGAATGCACCGCGCCCAGCCCCACCATGAAGACGGGCACGTCGCGCGTCGTCGCCTGGACCGTCACCACGGGCTGCGGACCCTTCGCCCCACCGTGTCTCCGCGCTCCACCCGCTCCCGATGACGAGACCCACGAGGAGCAGGAACCAGCCCCAGCGGATGCGCTGATGTGGGGAGGGAGCCGAAGTCACCGGGTCAACGCCAGACGTGGGCGTGGGCGCGGGCGAAGGCTTCGAAGGTGCGCGGTGCCCGACCGGTGACGCGCAGGACGGTGTCCGTCACGCGGTCCTCGGCCCCATCCCGGAGGGTGACGTCCAGGCCCGCGAGCAGCCTTGCGTAGGCCTCCGGCATACCCGTCCCCTCCTGAAGGTGGCGGCACACCTCCTCCTGGCTTGCATGCACATGCCGGATGGGGCGGCCCGACACCCGGGACATCACCGCCGCGATGTCGTCGTAGCTCAGCGCCTGGGGGCCGGTGATGACGTGCGCGGTGTCATGGGAGGGCTCATCCGCGAGCGCCCGGACGCCGACCGCCGCGATGTCCGCCGTGTCCACGAACCCGACGCGCCCCTTGTCCGTGGAGGTCATCAGCGTGCCGTCGCGCCGGACGCTGGCCCCGTGCTGGTTCTGGGGGTTGGCGAAGTTCTGCATGAACCACGACGGCTGCAGCACGCTCCACTCCGGTGCGTGCTCGCGCACGAAGCGGTGCACCTGTCCCAGTCCCGGGCTTCCCTCCGGAATGGCGGAGGCGCTGAGCAGGACGACGCGCCGCACGCCCCTGGCCAGCGCGCGTTCGATGAACGGATTCATGAGGAGGGACGGGTCCGCATCCAGCGGGGGCAGCAGCAGGTACATCCGGTCCACGCCGTCCACCGCGGGTTCGTGCGTGGTGGGGTCCGCCCAGTCGAAGAGGACGTGGTCGGCGGAGGGGAACGGTGGCGTCGTGCTCCGCGTGGCGGTCCGCACCCGGAACCCTTCCGAGGCCAGCCCTTCCGCGATGGGACGTCCCGTGTTGCCAGAGGCGCCGGTGACGAGGATGCGCGGCTTCATGCCTGCTCCTTGCCGAAGCTTCCCGCCGGAGCGGCCAGGGGGTTCCAGTACTCGCGGTAGCGCACGATGCGCCCCTCGCGCAGGTGCAGGCGCATCACGTAGTCCTGTTCGTAGTGGAAGTGTGACGGCAGCAGCGTCGCCGAGCCGTGGACCTCCATCCATCCGACGTTCGGGTCGGTGGTCGGGTAGCGCTGGACGTCCGCGAAGGCGAGCCCCTGGAAGCGCTGGGTGATGGGCACGAAGTAGGCCCGGATGGCTTCGATGCCCTCCAGACGCGAAGGCATTCCGAGCGAGGGGGCGTAGGGGAATTCAACGACGGCATCGTCGGCGAACAGGCTCAGCCAGCGTTCGATGTCCGTGCCGATGAGCGCGAGGTGCGCGTCCATCAAGCGCGTCAGGTCGGAGGTGGGTGCGGCGAGGTCCATGGGAAACTCCATCAACGAGGTGGACCTAGAATGTGACCGACGCTATGGACGCTCAATGTCACTGCGTCCAAAAGAACTGTCAGCGCGTCCAGGGATGACAGACGAAAAGACCGACGTGGTTTCCGATGTGCTGGAGACGCTGCGGTTCAAGACGCTGCTCTTCGGTCGCTTCGAACTGGGTGCGCCGTGGGCGCTGCGCCTGCCCAGCAAGGTCAATGCGTCCTTCTACGTGGTGACGCGGGGAGGACTGCGCCTCCAGGTGGAGGGTTCAGCGCAACCGATGTTCCTGTCCGCGGGTGACGTGGTGCTGCTGCCCCGCGCCACCGCTCACGTGCTGGATGACGGCGCCCGGAAGGTTCCCCGCGACTTCATCCCCCCGCAGCAGCTCCGGGCCGCGGCGGGGACGGACGTTCGGCTGGGGGGGCCGGGCGCGACCACCACGTTGATCACCGGCTGCTTCCAGTTCGGCGTGGACCCCACGCACCCGCTGCTGCGGGCCTTCCCGCCCATCATCCACCTGTCCACGCAGGAGTCCGGCAGGGCGTCTTCGCTCGCCGCCACCGTGCAGCTCCTCTCCGCGGAGACCGCCGAGCCGGGCCCCGGGAGTGCCCTCGTGGTCGGCCGTCTGGCGGACGTGCTGTTGGTGCAGGCGCTGCGGGCCCAGGCGCTGCTCGCGCAGTCGGGGGATGCGGGATGGAAGGCGCTGGCGAATCCGGCCATCGGGAACGCGCTGGCCCTGATGCACGAACAGCCCGGCGCGCCCTGGACGGTGGAGCGGCTGGCCGCGGCCGTGGGCCTGTCGCGCTCCGGGTTCGCCGCGCGCTTCCACTCGCTGGTGGGGGAGACGCCCCTGCACTACCTGTCGAACTGGCGGATGACCCGCTCCGCGCGGTGGCTGCATGAGTCCGACGACAGCCTGGACGCCATCGCCGAACGCGCGGGCTACGAAAGCGCGCCCGCCTTCAGCAAGGCCTTCAAGCGCCGCTGGGGCATGGGACCCGGTGCGTATCGGCGGACGCCTGCGCCTCGTGTGACACTTCCGACCTCGTTTGACACATAAGTCTCAAAATCAAGAGAATCTGGAAATATCTCCTTTCCCCTCCAGGAGTCTTCCAGCATGTATGCAGGTCTCAAGCGGTTCGGGGTCTCCCTCACCACCTCGCTGGCCGCGCTGTGTGCGGCGTCCGCGTTCGCCGCGCAGCCGCTGACGGGTGTGTACCGGGGTGAGGTGTACTCGCAGCCGAACACGGTGAACGCGTACTCCACCTGGCTGGGCTTCGACGTGAAGATGGGCCAGGGGCATCAGGCCAAGGACAGCTGGGGCAACATCGAGAACCCGGGCTGGCAGCTGGGCGCGTGGCGCACGTGGGTGAAGGCGAAGGCGGGCCGGCGCTTCAACTATTCGGTGGCCATGTATCCCAGCGGCCAGGGCAACCTGGCGTCGTGCGCGGCGGGTGCGTATGACCAGCGCTTCAAGAACCTGGCGTCGAACCTGGTGGCGTACGAGCTGCAAGGCACCATCATCCGGCTGGGCTGGGAGTTCAGCGGCGGTTGGATGCCCTGGTACTCCGGCAACGGGCAGCAGGCGAACTTCGCGGGTTGTTTCCGGCGCATCGTGACGGCCATGCGCACGCAGCAGCCGAACGCGGGGTTCGAGTTCGACTGGAACCCGAACTACGACATCTCCGCGGCGGACCTGGCCGCGACGTATCCGGGGGATGCGTATGTCGATTACATCGGGTTGGACATGTATGACCAGGGTTGGAACGGGGCCTATCCGATTCCCGCGGGCTGTACCGGTTCGTGCGCGCTCACGCGCTGGCAGTCGGTGTGGAACAGTCAGTTCGGGCCGCCGCTGACGAAGTTCAAGAGCTTCGCCCAGTCCCATGGCAAGCGGCTGTCGGTGCCGGAGTGGGGCGTGAACGACGGCGCCACGATGGGTGGTGGTGACGACACGTACTACGTGCAGCAGATGCTGGCGTTCATCTTCAACCCGACGAACAACGTGGGTTACCACTCGTACTTCGACATCCAGGCGGGTGACGGGCACCACCAGCTCTCCAGCGCGGACAACACCGGGGGCAACACCTTCGTCACCGAGTTCCCGAATGCCGCCGCGGTCTTCAAGAACCACTACGCGGGCCTTGCGCAGCCCGCGCAGTGGTCCACCACGAAGGCGACGGTGAGCCCGGCGACGGTGACGCGCGGCCAGTCGTTCAACGTGACGGGCTCGGTCACGTCGCCCTCCGCGCAGACCGTGGTGGTGAAGTATGAGATCCGCAACGCGTCCACCACGGCGCTGGTGACGGACCGCACGTACACGGCGCAGGCCTTCACGGCGGGACAGACGCGAAGCTACACGTCCGCGTTCGTCATCCCCACGTCGCTGAGCGCGGGCACCTACCGCGTGGACACGCTTGTCTTCACGGCGGACTGGTCCCAGACGCTGCTGTACCGCAACGACACGACGTTCACCGCGAACTGAGGCGGTGACCCACGGACCGTCGGAGGATGTTGTCTCCGGCGGTCCGGGGCCGTGCCCTGTCAGACCGCATGCCATCACATCATGCCCGATGAGGCGCTCTCCGCAGCGCTGGAACCGAAGGAAGCCGAGTTCCTGATGGCGGTCGGCTACAACATGAATCCTGGCAAGGACGTCATCATCCTGCCCATTATGCGGGACGTCGCCTATGCCCTGGTGCTCCCAAAACACAAGGGATGGCATCGCTCCTACAACTCATTCTCCTGGTCCAATTCGGGCGGACAACCGCGATGACGAAGAGGGTGGCGGCGGAAATCAACAAGTGGCGCGGAGCATGACCCATCCATGAACACTGAAAATGGGCAGCCTGCATCTTCAGCAAAGAACAACTACTTCATCCTCAGGAGCGAGGTCCTGGATGGGTATTGCGCCATTTTCCTGACGCCGACTGGGATGCCTGACATCCACAAGCCCGCGACTGGCGTGCGCATGGGGGATGCCTACCCGCAGGGGCTGCGCTTCCAGATGGCCAAGGAGGAGAAGGGGTTGAAGGTTGCGGACATCATCCCCAATGCCCTCGGCTACTTCATGGTCTCCGCGAGGATGAAGACCTTCTTGGAACAGCACGCTGGCGTGGAGATTGAGTTTCTTCGATTCACGCTCCTCAATCATCGTGGGCGCGTTGCCAGTGAAGATTGCTATATCGCGAATGTCATTGGTGCTCAGGACTGGGTTGATGCGGAGAAGAGTGATGGGACGCGGAAGGCAAGCAATCCCAATCGGTTCCTCTTTCTGAGGCGCCTCGTGCTTGACGAAAGCAAGGTGAATCCAGAGGTTCGGCTCTTTCGCACGGTGACGGTGCCGCGGCTTCCCATCGTACGCCAGGACTTCAAGGAGCTTCTTGAACGGGAGGGTATGACCGGGCCGGTCTTCTACCCGGTAGGAGCCGAAGTGGCCTTGACTCCATGAGCCACGACTACGTCGAGATCGCACGCCACAATCAGTCCTTGATTCTCGCAGAAACGCTGGAGGCCCTCGCGCAATCACACGCGCCACCGGCCGAACTCTTCTCGAACGCGGCGGTGTGCTACCGGGTGCTGGCGCTCTGCACCCTGCTTCAAGAGGCGGACACGGAGGGCTTCGCTGGCCTCCTGTGCAGGGCAGGGCAGGCGCGGCTCGCCTTCCTGGAACTCGCATCACAAGGGACGCGGCGCTACGAGCCGGGGTTCCTGCTCGCCAGTGACAACTGCGGCTTCAGTGATGCGTTGGCCTCCGGTGACCTGGACACGGCTCGCGCCATCGCCCGCCTTTCCCCGACGCTGCATGGGCAGGATCTTGAATACGAGGAGGATTATCTCTTCTCCCGCTTCCTGCACCTCTGGGTGCTTGCGCCGCGCGACATCGCTGGATTGGAGCTGGCGCTGGAGCGCTGGGCATCCGTGGTGGAGGAGGGTGACCCTGACACGCGACTGTCCGCATGCCGTGCGTTGATGGAGAAGAGCCCGGACCGCTTCTCCCTGGCGCTCCAGACGCTCGTGACCGAACGCAAACGTGAGTATCGCGCCTATCGCAAGCAGCTCGACTTCGACGAGGAGGTCGCGGCGACGACGGGGAAGGTCTACCTCGACGGACTGGCGCTCCTGCGGCTCGCCGAGCTGGAGGGCCTGGGGCCCCTGCCTGCGTACGAGCTGCTCCCCGAACTCGCGAGGATTCCGCTCGGAACCCCGCTGCCCGGACCGCAGGCCTGGCGGGTGGGATGAGCCTCAGTTCGGGACCGCCACCGCCTGCTCCAGGCCCTCGCTCCACTCCAGCAGGCACGAGGCGTCCACCAGGAACGTGACCTCGATGCGGTTCTGCGCGCAGGAGTAGTAGAGGGTGAAGGCCGGCTTCCACCGGTCGCCACCCACGTCGGGCCGATGAGCGACCTCCAGGGTGAGGGTGGCGTCGCGCCAGTCCAGGTCCACGCTGAATTCCTCCTGGTCTGTCTGCCATTGCCGGAGGGCCCGCAGCAGGGCGTCGAAGCGCTCCCGGGGCACGACGACCTGTGACAGCCGGATGTCGAAGTCGTCGACCACTTCGTTGAGGCTGGAGGCGTCCCTGCGGAACATCGTTCCCGTGCTCCGCAACTCCAGGAGCAGGCAGGGTTCTCCATCGAGAACCATGCTCCGGCGGATGCTTCCTTCCAGGGTGTTGTAGCCAGCGTTCGATGGGAGGCGGAAGGTCACGGACACTGCGCGGGATGACGGGCCCTACGCGCCCGGACTGACAGGCGTCACCAGCAGGCGCACCGCTTCGACGACCGACCGACGCCTCCTGCGGACCTCCGCAGGGCTCGGCGGGGTAGGGCCGGCGCAGTAGGAGAGCGGGAAGGACCAGGTCTTCGCGAGCGCCAGCACGAGCGCCAGCAGCTCATCCGCCGCGAAGTGCTTCGTCACCGTCCCCTCTCGCTGGGCCCGGGTGATGGCCGCCACCTTGTGCTGGTTGTTCTTGAGCACGCGCTCCGGGATGCCCGCCTCGGGGCCGTGCTCCAGTTCGTACCAGGTGGCCAGCCGCAGCACTTGCGGCCGGACCTGGAAACCGTCGAACAGCTTCCCTGCGTAGGCCGGCAGGTCGCTCGCGTCGATGGGCGTTTCCTGCGCCACCTCCGCCACGTGC
Source organism: Corallococcus praedator (assembly GCF_003612125.1). Classification (GTDB taxonomy): domain Bacteria; phylum Myxococcota; class Myxococcia; order Myxococcales; family Myxococcaceae; genus Corallococcus; species Corallococcus praedator. The sequence continues at coordinate 8,443 of NZ_RAWI01000027.1, read as the reverse complement.
GCCTCGAACACCGCGTCGAAGAGCTGCTCCTTGCTGCCGAAGTACGAATAGATGAGCGCCTTGTTGCACCCCGCCGACGCCGCGATGCGATCCACGCGCGCGCCCGCGATGCCTCGCTCCGAGAACTCCGCCGCGGCCGCCTCCAACAGGCGCTGCCGGGTCTTCTGTGCGTCACCCGCCATACCTGCCCACCATGCCCCACCCCACTCCGGGTTGCACCCCGACACATGCCCGTTATATTCATGTAACCAACCAGTTAGTTGAAATGGAGTTGCGCCATGGGTGCTTCCCTTGAGTCGTCCCGCGTCTGGCTGATCACCGGTTCTTCCCGAGGGCTGGGGCGCAGCTTCGCCGAGGCCGTGCTGGCGGCCGGGCACCGACTGGTCGCCACCGCTCGCAAGCCGGAGCAACTGGCCCCGCTGGTGGAGCGCTACGGCGAGCGGGTCCGGACGGTCGCGCTGGACGTCACGAAGCCCGAGCAGGCCCGGGCCGCAGTGAAGACCGCCGCGGAGGCGTTCGGCCGCCTGGACGTGGTGGTGAACAACGCGGGGTACGGCGACCTCGCGTCCATCGAGGAGATGACGGACGACGCCTTCCGCGCGCAGCTCGACACCAACCTGTTCGGCGTGGTGAACGTCACGCGCGCCGCGCTGCCGGTGCTCCGGGCCCAGCGCTCCGGCCACATCATCCAGGTGTCATCCGTGGGCGGTCGCCTCTCCACGCCGGGCCTGGGGGCGTACCAGGCCGCGAAGTGGGCCGTGGGCGGCTTCTCGGAGGTGCTGGCCAAGGAGGTGGCCCCCTTCGGCGTGAAGGTGACCATCGTGGAGCCGGGCGGCTTCCGCACCGACTGGGCGGGTGCTTCCATGACCATTCCCGCCTTCGGACCGGACTATGAGCCCACCGTGGGCGTGGTCGCCAAGGCGGTGCGGGCGCGGACCGGCAAGGAGCCGGGAGACCCGGACCGCGCGGCCCAGGTGCTCCTCCAGGTGGCCGCGCTGGAATCGCCGCCGCTGCACCTGCTGCTGGGCAGCGACGCGTTCGGGCTCGCCAGCGCACGGCTCGATGCGCTCAAGGCCGAGGATGCGCGGTGGAGGCACCTGTCGCTGTCCACCGACTTCCCGGCACCCGCGAAGTAGCCGCTACCAGAGGTTGCGCCCGTCCAGGAACACGACGCGCACGGCGTCCAGGTTGAAGTCGTCGAACAGCCGCGCGTTGATGCCCACCTTGAACCTGCCGGGCACGACGGCGTTGTTCTCCCAGACGGGCGTGTCCGTCCAGGTGCCGCAGCCACAGACCTGACAGTGGTGGTGCGCGACGGGCGCGTTGCGGTCGTACGTGCCCACCTGCTCGCGGCTCGTGAACTTCACCTGCTCCGGGTCGTAGTAGGACCAGAGCGGTCCCCGCTTGGCGCAGAACGTACAGTTGCAGCGGGTGACTTCCTTCGGCGGCGCGGTGACCTCGAACCGCGTCGCGCCGCAGTGACAGCTTCCCTTCAGCGGGGCGATTTCACTCATCCCGCCATCATCCGCGAGTGCGTCCGCGCGGGGAACGTGGGCTGGCCACTCTGTCCGTGCTTCGACGCTCCGCGCCCGCATCCGTCCACCTTGACAGGGGCAGGGGAGGACTGATGGGGATGCAAGTCATTATCAACTCAAAGCCAGGAAGTCGGGAGGGCGGTAACTCCCTCCCGGTCCTTCCCATTGCCACACAGCCTGTCTGTGTTTGGCGCCCCGGGTGGGTTGCTACCCCGGAGCGCTTGCGCCCGTTTGGGGCGTCAACGGCTCAGGCGCGCTCGACGCGGATGCGCGCGGGCAGGCCGTTGAGGCTGTCCTCTTCCTCGGTGCCCTTGAGGCCTTCGGGGCCCACGTGGATCTCCGTGGCCAGCGTCTCGCGGGACACTTCCTCGCGGGCCGCGTCCACGACGCGCTTCACCCGGTCATCGCCGTCCACCCACAGGCGGATGCGGTCGGCGTAGCCCAGGTTCAGGTCTTTGCGGGCGCCCTGCACGCGTGCCAGCAGCTCGCGCACCAGGCCCTCGTCTTCCAGCGCCGGGGTGAGCTGGGTGTGGAGCACCACCACGCCCACGCCCGAGCCAGCGGCGGCGTAGCCGGGCTGCGCCTCCACCAGGGTCTCCAGCTCCTCGGCGGGGAAGACCATGTCCTCGCCGCCCACGTTCAGGGCGACCTTGCCCGTCTGGAGCAGCTCGTGGTGCAGCGCGCGGCCGTCGCCGGAGTCGAACGCCTTGCGCACCGGCGCGAGCTTGGGCCCCAGCCGGCTGCCCATGGCGCGCAGGTTGGGACGCACGCGGTAGCGCACCACGTCCGCCTCCGGGCTGCCCGGCTCCACCAGCTTCACGGTGTGCACGTTCAGCTCGTCGGAGATGAGCTCCTGGTACACGGCCACGCGCTCGGACAGCTCGCGGCGCGACAGGATGACGTCCGCGCGGGACAGCGGCTGGCGCACCTTGAGCTTGTTGTCCGTGCGGACCTTGAGGCCCAGCGACACCAGCTCGCGCACCGCGCCCATCTCCGCGGCCAGCCCCTCGTCGATGAGGCTCGCGTCCACGTCCGGGAAGCGCGCCAGGTGCACGCTCTCCGGCTGCGTGCTGGGCCACGGCTTCACCACCAGGTTGCCCCACATCTCATCGGTGAAGAACGGGATGAAGGGCGCGGACAGCGCGGTGATGGCGGTGAGCGCTTCGTACAGCGTGAAGTACGCGTCCTGCTTGTCCTGTTCGAAGCCCGGCGCCCAGAAGCGCGAGCGGCTGCGGCGCAGGTACCAGTTGGACAGCGCGTCCACCAGCGCCACCATCCGCTGGGCCGCGTCGTACACCTGATAGGTGTCCAGCGCCTTGGAGACGTCGCGCAGGGTGAGCTGCACCTCGGAGAGGATCCACCGGTCCAACACGGGCCGGTCCTTCACCGCGCGCCAGCCCTCGCTCTTGCGGATGGCCAGCCACGGAGCCTCCGTCGCGCCCGCGTTGCCCTTCGCCGGGTTGAAGCCGTCGATGTTCGCGTAGATGGTGAAGAACGAGTAGACGTTGCGCAGCTTGACCTGGAAGTCCTTCTGCAACAGCCGCACGTTCGCCAGCGAGTGGCGCGTGTTGGACCAGGTGGGGCTCGCCGCGTAGAAGAACCACCGGAACGCGTCCGCGCCCGGGGCCTTGGTGGCGGGGTCCTTGAGCACCACGCGCTCACCGGCCGGAAGCCGGGGCACCTCCACCGGCATCACGTCCGCGCCGCGCGCCGAGGGCTTCACGTCCAGCGCCTGCAGCTCCGCGGGCGCGAGCAGCACCACGCGGCGCTTGAGCTTCTTGTGCACCTTCACCGTCACGGTGACGGCGGTGCCCGGCCGGTCCGAGCGGAAGAGCTGCACGCGGGCGCCCTCCTGCGTGTCCAGGCCCTCCAGGTCCTCGCGCGCGATGAGCGCCACGCCGGGCTCCGCGGGGACGCCGGCCTCCGTGGCGGTGAGCACCGCGAAGTCCATGCGCACCTCGTCCAGGATGATCTCCGGCGGGGTGTAGTTGCCCTTGGACTTGGACTCCTTCTTGCCCTCCTTGTCGGAGACGTGGCCCAGCACGATGCAGCTCTTGTAGGGCATGGGCCACTCACGCTTCGGCGTGAGCCCCATGCGCTTCTGGGTCTCCTCGTCGAAGATGAGCGTGCTCACCATCAGCAGCGAATAGAACCAGCCGCGCGTCTGGTCGATGGCCTCCGAGATGAAGTCCGCCGGGAACGCGCGGTTGAAGGTCTCCTTGGAGCCTTCCGCGTGCGGGAAGCCCCACTGCGCGAAGGGCATGCAGCCAGAGTCGAACCACACGTCCACCACTTCGGGGACGCGCTGGAACTTCCCGCTGGCGCCGGCCTTCTCGTAGGTGACCTTGTCGATCCACGGCTTGTGGACCAGCAGGTGCTCCGCGTTGGACTCGTGCGGCTTGCCGGCGAGGAACGCCTTCAGCTCCGCCTCCACGGCGGCCACGTTGTTGCCCGGCTTCTGGCGCAGCTCCGCGATGGACGGCACCGCCTCCGTCTCACCCGTCTCCGAGTGGATCCACAGCGGCAGCGGCGTGCCCCAGTAGCGCTCGCGCGACAGGGCCCAGTCCACGTTGTTGGCCAGGAAGTCGCCGAAGCGGCCGTCCTTGATGTGCTCCGGCACCCAGTTGACGTTCTGGTTGTTGGCCTTGGCCTGCTCGATGACCGACGTGGTGCGGATGTACCAGGCGGGCCGGGCGTACTGGATGAGCGGGTCCTCGTCCGCGCGCCAGCAGAAGGGGTACTCGTGGCGGTACTGCTCCGTGTGGATGAGCAGCCCGCGCTCCTTGAGGTTGCGCTGCAGGTCCTTGTCCGCGTCCTTCACGAAGCGGCCGGTGACGAGCGGAACCTCTTCGGAGAACGTGCCGTCCGGCTTCACCGCGCAGCGCATCTCCAGCGCGTCCGGGTTCTTGAAGCGCAGCCGGTCCTTGCGGAAGGCGTCGTAGTCGTCCTCGCCGAACGCGGGCGCCGTGTGCACGATGCCCGTGCCGCTGTCGAGCGTGACGAAGTCCGCGGCCAGCACGCGCCAGCCCACCGAGTCCTCGCCGCCGTCCTTGAGGGGCAGCGTCGCGTCCGCGTCCTTCGCGAAGTAGGTGTCGAAGGGCGGCGTGTAGCGCTTGCCGACCAGCTCCTTGCCCTTCTGCGTGGACAGCACCGGCAGGTCCTTCTTGAGCTTCTTCGCCAGCTCCTCGCGCAGCGCGGCGGCGATGATGAGCTTGCGGTCCCCGGCGTCCACGGTGACGTAGTCCACCGACGGGTTGACGGCCGCGTACATGTTGGATGGCAGCGTCCAGGGCGTCGTCGTCCAGATGAGCAGCGCCGTGTCCGGAGCGTCGCGCAGCGGGAAGGCCACGTAGACGCTGGGGTCGTCCACCGTCTTGTAGCCCAGGCCCACTTCGGCCGCGGACAGCGCGGTGCCGCCGCGCGGCCACCACCACACCACCTTGTGGCCCTGGTACAGCAGGCCCTTCTTGAACAGCTCCGAGAGCGCCCACCACACGCTCTGCACGAAGCCCCGGTGGTAGGTGACGTAGGCCTCGTTCAGGTCCACCCAGAAGCCGATGCGCTGGGTGAGCCGCTCCCACTCGGCCGTGTAGCGGAAGACGGACTCGATGCAGCGCTCGGTGAAGGGCTCCACACCGTAGCGTTCAATCTCCGCCTTGCCGTGGATGCGCAGCTCCTTCTCGACCTCCACCTCCACCGGCAGGCCGTGCGTGTCCCAGCCCGCCTTGCGCGGCACGTAGTGGCCCCGCATGGTCTGGTAGCGGGGGAACAGGTCCTTGATGACGCGCGTGAGGACGTGGCCGTTGTGGGGCAGGCCGTTCGCGGTGGGCGGCCCTTCGTAGAAGACGAAGCTCTTGGCCCCTTCGTTCGCCTTGAGCGATTTCTCGAAGATGCCGCGTTCCTTCCAGAAGGCCAGGACGCGGCGCTCCTCGGCCGGGAAGTCCATCTCCACGGGGACCGCGTCGAACAGGGACGAAGGCTTTTCAGACATGGCCGCTTGATACCACCGGACAGGCCCGCTGGCAGTGAATCCGGGCCCTTGGAACCCGCCCTGACCGGGGGTGGACAAGTTGGCTTTCACTGAAATTCATGTAATCCCGGGTGGACTGGTGGCACCTTGCCCGCTTCCCGGGCAGCCCCTGGAGGTCCCCACGTGATGCATGTCCCCCGCTCCACCCCCTCATCCTTCCCGTCCGCTGTCGCGCTGCTGGCGGCGCTGGTGCTGTGCCTGGGCGCGGGTCCGGCGCGGGCGCAGGTGTCCCGGACGCTGAGCACGCCGGGGCCCACGGCGCAGGCGCAGAAGGTCTACAACCTGCTGACGGACCTGGAGAACAACAGCCGCAACGGTGGGACGAAGCAGACCATCATGGGCCAGCACTGCGAGGCCCAGAAGGAGGCCTACGCGGGCGAGTACTGGGTGAAGGTGGGAGACATCTCCGGCCGGCGTCCGGGCTTCGTGGAGTTCGACTTCGGGCCGGGCAACTACCGCGCCACCTACAGCGAGCCGTACGTGGACTACGCGGTGGGCTTCGCGCGCGACCGGTTCATCTACGGTGAGGGCATCGTCGGCTTCAGCTTCCACCAGTCCTATCCGGGCGCGTCGGTGAAGAGCTGGCCGAACACCTTCCGGCAGTCGTGGATGGATTACAACTGGATGGGCCGGGTCATCAACTGGCAGGCCAACACGGCGGAGTACCAGGCGCTCTTGCGCGACCTGTCCTTCGCGGCGGACAAGCTCACGATTCTGCGGGACGCGGGCGTGCCGGTGCTGTTCCGCCCCTTCCACGAGATGAACAAGAAGGGGAGCGCGTCCCCGTTCTGGTGGGCGAACCACGACCCGTACCAGTACAAGCAGTTGTGGAACATCGCGCACGACTACCTGGTGAAGACGCGCGGGCTGAAGAACCTCATCTTCGTCTGGTCGCCGTATGAGTGGGACGGGACGTACGGCGGGGACGCGGCGGCGTACTACCCGGGCAGCGACCGCGTGGACGTGGTGGCGGTGGACATCTACCACGGCAATCCCTACTTCCCGGCCCAGTTCTACACGGGGCTTGGGGGCTACAACAAACCGCGCATGGTGGCGGAGACGGACAAGCTGCCGGTGCGCTGGGGGGACAGCCGCTACGGGACGGTGTCGGAACTCGACGCCCGTCCGTGGGCCATCTACTCCGTGTGGGGCGACTCGCTTGTCTACAACCTGGGCACGACGAGCCCGAACGACTGGAACGTGTCCAGCAACCACAAAGCCATCAAGGACACGTATGGGTATTACGGGACGTACTGGCGGGTGCTGACCGGCGGCAGCAACGCGACCTACAACTGGGGCGCGTTGCGCTGACGGGACGCGGTCACCAGTTCGTGGGGCGGTAGTCCTTGAAGAAGTTGCCCCAGACGAACTCGTTCGTGTTGATGGCGGTGATGATGGGGTCGACGATGCGCGCGGCCCCGTCCACGATGTCCAGCGGGGGCTGGAAGTCCAGCTCCTGCACCTTGCGCTCGGCGTGGAGGATGGGGTCCTCGTCCGTCACCCAGCCGGTGTCCGCCGCGTTCATGAAGATGCCGTCCCGGGCGTAGTCCGCCGCGGAGGTGAGCGTCATCATGTTCAGCGCGGCCTTGGCCATGTTGGTGTGCGGGTGCTTGTCCGTCTTGGTGCCGCGCGAGAAGCTGCCCTCCATCGCGGACACGTTGACGATGTGGCCCGGCTGCGAGCGGTCGCGCATCATCAGCGGCTTCAGCTTGCCCACGAGGATGAAGGGCGCCACCGCGTTGATGAGGTGCACCTCCAGCATCTCCGAGGTCTGCACCTCCGACAGCTTCAGGCGCCAGGAGTTCGTCTTGCGCAGGTCCACCTGCTGGAGGTCCGCGTCCAGCCGGCCCTGCGGGAAGAGCGCCTGCGTGTCGGGCTCCTGCTCCATCGCGTAGGGCAGGAGCGACAGCGCCGCCGACGAGTGGATGCCCAGCGCCGGGTCGCTGCTGCGCCACGTGGTGGTCGACATGGCCGTGCTCACGTCCGTGTCACCCGCGCTCAGCACGTTACCCGGAGTGCCGGGGTTCAGGGCGGGCCGCAGCGCCGCGATGCAGGCCTGGTGGCCGGCGAGCAGCGGGCGCACCTCCTGGGGCAGGGTGTTCGCGTCCCGCAGCTCACCCTCCAGCAGGTGCCGGTAGAAGCCCGGCGGCCGGCGCACCGTCTGCGCCGCGTTGTTGATGAGGATGTCCAGCTTCGCGTGCGTCTCCTCGATGTGGCGCGCGAACAGCTCCACGCTGGGCGCGTGGCGCAGGTCCAGGCCGTGCACGTGCAGCCGGTGGGACCAGTCCGCGAAGTCCGGCTCGCGCGCATAGCGGAGCACCGCGTCCTGCGGGAAGCGCGTGGTGGCGATGACCGTCGCGCCCGAGCGCAGCAGCATCAGCGACGCCTGGAAGCCAATCTTCACGCGGGCGCCGGTGATGAGCGCCACCTTGCCGTTGAGGTTCGCCTGCTGCGTGCGGCGGGAGTAGTTGAAGTCCCCGCACGCGCTGCACAGCATGTCGTAGAAGAAGTGCAGCTTGCGGTACTCCTGCTTGCACACGTAGCACTTGCGCGGCTCCTCCAGCACGCGCTCCTCGGTCTGCGTGGGCGGCGGCGGGGGCAGCATGGGCAGCGTGAGCACGGGGGCGCGGCGCAGCGCGCGGATCTCCGTGTTGGCGCGCACGACGCGGTCCTTCTCGCGCTTCTCCACCTTGCGCTCGCGCTTGAGCGTGTTCAGCAGCTTCGACTTGGCGGCCTTGTCCGGGTGCACCAGCCGGCCCGCGGCGGCGAGCAGGCCGTGGTGGTCCTCTTCCGGAAGGCGGGTGAGCAGGATGCGGTGCTCGGTCAGCGTCCGCAGCAGCTCGATGGCGCGGCGCACCACACGTTGTCGCAGGTGAAG
>NZ_RAWI01000279.1 GCF_003612125.1 Corallococcus praedator | reverse complement strand
TATAAGAGACAGCTCCACCACCACCGCCCCGTCCTTCAGCCGCTTCCACGCCTCAAGCGTCACCCGCCAGTCCGGCTCCCGCCCCAACCGTTGGGCCGCGATGCCCGGGGCCAGCGGCGCGCGGAAGCGGTGCGGACACACCGCCTCCACGGGCAGCGTGCTGCCCGCGGCCTCGCGCATCGCCAGCGCGTCCGACGGGGCCTTCAGGGACGCACAGCCGCTCTCGTAGGGCTTGAAGCCCTGGGGTGACAGGCCCGCGTCCCGCATGAGCGACAAGAGCGCGCACGACACCTGCGTCTTGCCCACCCCGGTGTCCGTGCCGGTGACGAAGAAGCGGGGTTCAGCAGGCTTCACGGGTGACTCCCAGCCGGCGCAACGCCTCCAGCGCCAGGTCGATGTGGTCCGTTGAATGGGCCGCGGAGAGGCAGAAGCGCAGCCGGCTGGTGCCCTCTGGAACCGTGGGTGGACGGATGGCCTTCACCAGGAGCCCCTCCTCCCGCAGGCGCTTCGCCGCATCCAGCGCCCGCGCGGGCTCGCCGAGGATGACCGGGAAGATGGCGCTCCGCGGTTCCGCTTTCAGTCCCAGGGAACGCAGCCCCTCGGTGAACCGGTGGATGTGCCCCCACAGCCGCTCACGCGGAGCCGGGTCATGCTCCACCAGGTCCACCGCGCACGCGGCGGCGGCGCACAGGGCCGCGGGCAGCGCGGTGGAATAGACGAAGGGCCGGGCGCGGCTCACCAGCAGGTCCGCCACCGCGCGCGAGGTGGCGACATACGCCCCCAGCCCGCCCAGCGCCTTGCTCAGCGTGCCCATGCGCAGGTCCACGCGGTCCTCCAGGCCCAGCGCCTCGCACAGGCCCGCGCCACGCGCGCCCAGGACGCCGGTGGCGTGCGCCTCATCCACCATCAGCGCGGCGCCGTGGGCCTCGCACGCCGCCACCAGCTCGCGCAGGGGCGCCACGTCTCCATCCATGGAGAAGACGCTGTCGGTGACGACCAGCTTGCGCCGGGCCGGCGTGTCCGCGAGCGCCCGGGCCAGCGCGCCAGCCTCCGCGTGTGGATAGACGACGACGCGCGCGCGCGACAGCCGGCAGCCGTCCACCAGGGACGCGTGGTTGAGGGCGTCGGAGAAGACAGCGTCCCCGGGCCCCACCAGCGCGGGGAGGATGCCGGTGTTGGCCGCGTAGCCAGAGTTGAAGAGGCGCACGGCCTGCGCGCGCTCGAAGCGGGCCAGCCGCGCCTCCAACTGCTGGTGCGGCACCATGTCCCCCACCACCAGCCGGCTCGCGCCGGTGCCCACGCCGTAGCGCTCCAGCGCGGACACGGCGGCGGCGCGCACGGCGGGCGACGCCGCGAGGCCCAGGTAGTCATTGGAGGAGAAGTTGATCAGCCGCTCGTCCCCCAGGCGCACCTCGGCGCCCTGGGGTGAGTCGAGCGGTTCGAGCACGCGGCGCAGGCCCTTCGCGGACAGGGCCTCCAGGTCCTCGCGCGCCCAGCCCTCCGCGACCGGAGCGGAGGACTTCACCGGTCCTGCCGGGGCTCCAGGGGGCGGATGCCCGCCTTCTCCAAGAGCGCCATGTCCTGGGTGTACTCGGGGTTGCCGGTGGTGAGCAGCTTCTCCCCGAAGAAGAGCGAGTTGGCGCCCGCGAGCATGCAGAGCAGCTGCGCCTCCTCGTTCATCTGCATGCGGCCCGCGGACAGGCGCACCATGGCCTGGGGCATGAGCAGGCGGGCGGTGGCGATGGTGCGCACCATGTCCACCGTCTCCACACGGTGCTGCTCGGCCAGCGGCGTGCCCTCCACGGGGACGAGCGCGTTGATGGGCACCGACTCCGGGTGGACCTCCTGGTTGGCCAGCGTGCGCAGGAGGTTGCAGCGATCATCCACGGACTCGCCCATGCCGATGATGCCGCCGCAGCACACGGAGATGCCCGCGTCGCGCACCCGGTCCAACGTGCGCAGCCGGTCGTCATACGTGCGGGTGGAGATGATGTCGCCGTAGTGCTCCGGCGACGTGTCCAGGTTGTGGTTGTACGCGGACAGGCCCGCCTCGCGCAGGCGCTTCGCCTGGCCCTCCGACAGCATGCCGAGCGTGGCGCACGCCTCCATGCCCAGGGCCCGGACGCCGCGCACCATCTCCAGCACGCTGTCGAACTGGGGACCGTCCTTCACCTCACGCCACGCCGCGCCCATGCAGAAGCGCGTGGCCCCCGCCTGACGGGCCTGCGTCGCGGCGGCCAGCACCTCCGGCACCGCCATCAACTTCTCCGCCTTGACGCCCGTCTTGTAGCGCGCCGCCTGCGGGCAGTACGCGCAGTCCTCCGGACACCCGCCCGTCTTGATGGAGAGCAGCGAGCACAGCTGCACCTTGTTCTCCACGAACACCTGCCGGTGCACCGTCTGCGCCTTGTGCACGAGGTCCAGCAGCGGCAACTGGTACAGCGCGCGAACCTCCGCGAGCGACCAGTCGTGTCGCACCGTCACCCCTTCCGGGGCGGGAGCGGCGTGGTGGGCGTGGCCGTGGAAGGACTCGGCGGTCTCGGACATGCGGGCTCGGCTCCTGGAACAGGGACGTCAGGAGCCCGACGGTGCGTGGCCGAAAGACCATTGTCAACGCCCTAACGCCAGGGGGTTGACGAGTCCCGCCTCGATGCGGAGACAGGAGCCCGCAAAGACGAAGGGACGTCCGTGCGTGACGGACGTCCCTCGTGCTGTCTCCCGCCTCATCGGCAGGGAAGACCCTCGCGTGGCTAGACGTGGACGCGGCGACCGCGGCCGGCGAGCCCGACGAGGAACAACACGACCAGTGCGCCCAGGACGGAGAAGAGCAGGCCCGTGGGGTGCAGGTCGAACATGCGACCGTCACGCGAGAACAGCGAGCCCACGAAGCCGCCCACGAACGAGCCGGCGATGCCGAGCAGCGTGGTGGCGATGAGCCCCATCGACTGGTTCCCCGGCATGATGGCTCGAGCAATCAGACCCGCGATCAGACCAATCACCAGAAACGCGATAATCCCCATGACAACCTCCCCTGTGTGGGGGCCCGCTCTGTGCGACGCCCGTGGACCAGAAACTGGGTTGCCCCTCCCTGTAGGGCAACTCGCTACCTGATCCTGGAGGGTGAGCTTGCCTGCTCTCCAGCCGTGGCCTCACGCGGGACGAGGAAACGTCAGGGGTCTGGGCTAGACACCTCAACCCATGGCGAAGGCGAAGACGCACTACACCTGTCAGGCCTGCGGCTACCAGACGGCGAAGTGGCTCGGGAAGTGTCCGGACTGCGGCGCATGGAGTTCGCTCCTGGAGGAGACCGAGGCGAAGGTGGACGACAAACGCCCGGCGTGGGGCGCGTCGGGCGGGGCCTCGCGGCCGGTGAAGCTCCAGGACGTGACGGGGGAGACGGAGGTGCGCCGGCGCACGGGCATCGCCGAGTTCGACCGCGTGCTGGGCGGCGGCGTGGTGGGCGGTTCGCTGGTGCTCCTGGGAGGAGACCCGGGCATCGGCAAGTCCACGCTGCTGCTGGCGGCGCTGGACAAGCTGGCGCGGCATGGGCCGGTGCTCTACGTGTCGGGTGAAGAGAGCCTGCGGCAGACGAAGATGCGCGCCGAGCGCCTGCGGGTGGAGAGCGACAACATCCACCTGTTCGCGGAGACGGACGCGGACCGGGTGCTGGCCGCGGCGGAGGCGATGAAGCCCCAGGCGCTGGTGGTGGACTCCATCCAGACCATGTACCTGCCGGAGCTGGGCAACGCGCCGGGCAGCATCACCCAGGTGCGCGAGGTGGCGGGCCGGCTGATGGCCTTCGCCAAGCGCAGCGGGGTGCCCACGTTCCTGGTGGGGCACGTGACGAAGGAAGGCTCCATCGCGGGCCCCCGGGTGCTGGAGCACATGGTGGACACGGTCCTCTACTTTGAAGGTGAAAGGGGCCACCCGTTCCGCCTGCTGCGCGCGCACAAGAACCGCTTCGGCAGCACCAACGAGATTGGCGTCTTCGAGATGAAGGGCGCGGGGCTGATGGAGGTGGCGGATCCGTCCGCGCTGTTCCTCTCCGAGCGGCCGCAGGGCAAGTCCGGCAGCGTGGTGACGAGCACGCTCAACGGCACGCGTCCCCTGCTGGTGGAGGTGCAGGCGCTGGTGGCGCCCACGGGCTACGGCACGGCGCGGCGCACGGCGATTGGCGTGGACGGCAACCGGGTGGCGCTGCTGGCCGCGGTGCTGGAGAAGAAGGAAGAGATTCCGCTGGTGGGCTGCGACCTGTTCGTCAACGTGGCGGGCGGCATGCAGTTGAGTGAACCGGCGTGCGACCTGGCGGTGTGCGCGGCGCTGGTGAGCAGCCTGCAGAACCGGCCGTTGGATCCGAAGACGCTGGTGCTGGGAGAGGTGGGGCTCGCGGGCGAGGTGCGCGCGGTGGGCCAGGTGGAGCCAAGGCTCGCGGAGGCCGCGAAGATGGGCTTCCAGCGGGTGGTGATGCCCGCCGGCAGCGCGCGGCGGTTGGAGAAGACGAAGATGCAGGTGGTGGGCGTGGAGACCCTGAGCGAAGCGCTGGCCGCGATGTTCGACTGACGGTTCAGGACGCGCGAGGCAGTGAGGACACGTCGGGCACGCGCAGGGGCATGGCGTTCGTCTGGTGGTCGTAGAAGGACGCGGGCCCCAGGGTGGCGATGAGTCGGGCCTCGGCGGCGTCGCCGTCCGGGGTCATGGCCTGGGTGGGCAGCTCGTAGGGCTGGACGAGCACGAGGCCACCGTCCAGGGCTTGTCGCTGTTCTGGGGGAATCGCATCCAGGCGTGCGCCGAAGAGCTTCACGAAGGGGGCGCCGAAGATGTTGCGCCAGAAGAGGCCATCCAGGCCTTCGCTGTAGTCGCGCACGTTGAAGACCAGCGTAGAGCCGAAGCCGTCCTCGTTCGGCACGATGCGATTGGTCTTGCGGTCGAAGTCATCCTTGAGCCCGGCCTGCACGAGGGGCGAACCCAACAGGTGCATGATTTCAACGACCTGCCGCAGGTGGGCCTCGCGCCAGCCAGGCTTCCTCGCCTCCACGACGGACGTCATCCAGGTGAATGACCCGGCGTAGGGGTACCTGCCGTGGCGCTCCGCCGTGATCTGGAGAAAGTCCCGATCGGTCTTCGCGCCAATGGTGAAGTTCTTGAACTCGTCGTAGTAGGCCGCGAGGACATCTGGGTTGAAGGGCCCGGGCTCCAACCGTTCCGCCATGTCGAAGCCCCCGTAACGAACCGGCTGGAACCAACGGTTGTCCGAGAAGAACCGCCGAGCCAGTTCGCGAATGGTGCTCGTCGAGGGGGCACCTGGGGGCAGGGAGAACTTTGTCTTCAAAGAGCGCGAAGCCATGACCTGCCTTCAAGGGAAGTAGCGGATGTTGGCGCGTCCCACCGCATTGAGCGCATCCAACTGGGCGCGCAGCGGATCGGAGAGGTGGGTCGCCCCAGCCGGGTGCTTGGAAGAGCGGATCCAGAGTTCGATGGAACCATCGTATTTGTCCACGTAGTTCATCATGGCCTTCAGGTTGCCCGTGAGCGACAACTCCGCACGACCCTTCACCTCGACGAAGCTGTACGGGTGGCCCCAGACGAGGTCGCTGGGACGTCCCAGCACGGAATCCGGAACGAACCCCTGGGCCGAACTCCCAGGCGGCGGCAACAAGAGGCTCGTGTTCTTCGGGTAGTTCCTGCTCTGGAGCACCGCCTGTTCGAACTCGCTGCCCGCGCCCTTGTTCTTGATGACCGTCTGGTAGAGCCGCTCCCACTCCGGATCCACCGCGTACTGGATGCGGGGGTACTTCGTCGGATGACGGAACTGATAGTCCACCCACGCCTGCGCCAGGTGCTCCGCGCTGCCCGGCACCAGCCGCGCGCCCTCCGCCGTCACGCGCGAGCCCACCAGGGCCACGCGCTTGCCCTGTGCCAGTACGCGGCCCGCTTCGGCCAGCGGGGACTCCAGCCGCTTCGCCACGGCTTGCAGCTTCGCCACGTCCTCCGCTGACACCGCATCACCGCGTCCCGCCGCGCGCAGCACCCGGCGGATCTCCTGCGCTTCTTGCGGTGACAGGTGTTGCACCACCCGCTGCAACACCTGCACCTCTTGCAGACTGCGCCCCGTCAACAGCGCCACCCGCTCCGCGCCCTGCGCACCCTCCGACAGCAGGCGCCCCGACACCACCGGCAGCGCCACGCTCACCGCGCACAGCAACCGCTCTCCGTCCGTCAGCGGGTGCCCCAGGAGGCTCACCCCCAGCACCACGCCCGTGACGTCCGCCACTTCTCCGGCGACGGGCAGCAGGCCCACCGCCATCTCCAGCACGATCTCCTCGGGAGGAACGCCCGGAGGCTCCCGGCGCGGGTCCCACGTCGGGGGCGCGAGGCGGCCCGCCTCTACCGCCGAGGCCAGCAGGCTGTCGCGCGCCAGCAGGTAGAGCGCCACTTCACTGGGACTCTTGCGCACGAAGTCCGGATCCAGCGTGTGCGCGTAGGCCCAGTCGAGCACCGCCTCCACCAGCGCCCGCTGCGTCTCTTCGTACAGCGCGCTTTCGGTGAGCAGTCCGTCCTGACCGAGCCTGCGGAAATGCGACTCGGCCAGGGCCCGGCCTCGCGCTTCCGCCCAGCGGTGGTACTCCTCCAGTTTCGCATCCACCTGCTTCGAGTGCGCTCCGTCCTCACGCTGCCGCTGCGACTGCTCGACCTTCAGCCGCAGGTACACCTCCAGCGGTGAGTCTTCGGCGAGCTGTTTCTCGGTCCGCGCGAGGGCCCAGATGAACAGTTCATTCAGCGCGGCATGGCCCGCCTGGCGCTCCTCCTCAGTCACTGCGGGCTTCTTCAGGTCCGCCCGCTTCTCGGTGATGAACGCGAGGTAGCGCCCCAGGACGTCCCCGCCCACGGTGCCCACAGTGACACCCGAGCCCCCAGTGCCCCTGGCCTCACGCGGGAACGATGGCGGCGAAGCACTGTGATAGCGCGTGTAGCCGTAATGCCCCACCGGCAGGGCACCGGCGCCCGGCGTGGTGCACGCCGCGAGCGACAGCATCAACACCAGACTTCCGCCGAAACGCCCCAGACGTCCATCCGGCATGACCGCCTCCCCAGCCTTTTCAAATATCAATCAGCACTGACGTGCTCCCAGAGGCCCTTCCTGACGCGCGTCGCGACACGCATTTCCCTCTGGAACGCTCACCCCATCGTCCGCGGCCAGGGTGCTCGGCCCCGAGGCGCGTAGCGACACGTCCTGCCCTGTGCGACGTCCACGCCAGCGGCTGTTCCCGGAGCGTCCAGAACGCCCCGGATGCTTGGGTTCAACGCGTGCGATGACACGTTTCACCTGTCGGCCCGCCACAGCGGCAGCGGTGCCGGTGTGTCAGGAATTCATCCGACACCCAGACACGACTCATGCCGCCGACGAGGCCTCGTCGGCGACAACGCGTCAGGAGCGCTCCCAGCCGTTCACACCCGACACGTGTGGCACCACGCCTTCCGAGTCGGACCGTCCACACCATCGCCGTCCACCGCGCGGCCTGAATGGCTCCGGGCCTTCAGACAACACCGTGCCCTCGCAGGTTCCCGAAGCGCTGCGGCCCCGCGTCTTTCAGCTCCGTGCGCGCAGAACGAGTGCTGGTCATGGCCCGGGGCATGCCGTTTGATGCGTGACACGAGGAGCGCCGCCCGGATGACGCATCGCCCCCTTTCCTCCCGCCTGCGGGACGCGCTGGGCTCGCTGTCAGCACGGCTGCTGGTGGCGTTCCTGCTGCCCACCCTGCTCTTCCTCGCGCTGGCGGGAGCCTCCGTGTACGCGCTCGCCCGCGCGAGCCTGGAGGACGAGCTGGGCTCGAGCCTGTCCGCGCTGGCCGCCGCCACCGCCAGCCAGGTCAGCGGCGAGCGCATGCTCACCATCGAGCCCGGCGACGACGTGTCCGGCACCCGCACCTGGCGCAATCTCGTGCGACTGCTCGACGGTGTGCGCACCGCCAGCGGGGTGCGTCGCGTGTACGCGGTGGACGCGCAGGGTCGCGTGCGCACCGACGTGGGCGGCAACCTGCCCGTGGGCGCCGAGGTGCCGGAGCTCGCGCGCGACCGTCTGGAATTGACCCGCGTCTTCGCCGGCAAGCGCGCCGCCAGCCAGGTGCTCTTCACCGGGTCCGACGGGCTGCTCTACAAGACGGGCTACGCGCCCGTGGTCCAGGATGGACAGGTGGTGGGCGCCATTGGCGTGGAGGGCAGCGCGGCCTTCTTCGGTCCGCTGCGCCGGCTGTGGCGCACCTTCGTCATGGCCAGCGTCGTGGCGCTCGTCGCGCTCGCCTTCATCGCCATGCTCACCGCCCGGGGACTGGCCCGGCCGTTGCGGCGGCTGATGGACTCGGCGCTGCGGATCGGCCGGGGCGACCTGACCACCCCCGTGCCTCCGGAGCCCACCCGGGAGATTGGCGTGCTCGCGCGCGAGCTGGAGGTCATGCGCGGCGCCCTGGAGAGCCGGGACCGACAGCTCAAGCTCATGCTCGCGGGCGTGGCCCACGAGGTGCGCAATCCGCTGGGCGGCATCGCGCTCTTCTCCGGCCTCCTGCAGGAAGACCTGCGCGCGGGCGCCCACGCGGACGCGGGCAGCCACGTGGACCGCATCCAGCGCGAGGTCGCCTACCTCCAGCGCATCGTCGAGGACTTCCTCGCCTTCGCCCGCGAGCAACCCCTGGCACGCGCTCCCATGGAGGCCCCCGACCTCGTGTCGAGCGCCTGTGAGCTGCTCGCCATGGAAGCCAGTGGCAAGGGCGTGACCCTGGAGGTGGACGCCGCGCCCGCGCACCTGGAGGCGGATGGCAGCCTGCTCACGGCCGCGCTCGTGAACCTGGTGAAGAACGCCGTGCAGGCCGCGCCCTCCGGCAGCCACGTGAAGGTCCGAGGACAGCGCCGCGACGGCGGCTACGCCATCGACGTCCAGGACTCCGGCCCTGGCGTCCCCGAGGCCGAACGCGAACGCATCTTCGAGCCCTTCTTCACCACCCGAGAGCAGGGCACCGGCCTGGGCCTGCCCCTCGCGCGGAAGATCGTCCGCGCGCACGGAGGCGAGCTCGCCCTGCGCTCCTCCCCGGGCGACACCGTCTTCACGCTCACGCTGCCCTGCGCTCCGGATTCAGGGGAGGCACGAGCGCGGCCGTGAAGTGCTCCGCGAGGCCCGTCCTGCGCTCGACGCCGGACCCCTTCGGTCCCCAGCCCCAGCACATCCGTGAGCCGTATCGGGCCACGTCCTCCCGGCGGGACACCCTTTCGCCTACGGCGTTCCCTCAACGCCCACGGCCTCACGCGCCTTCTGCAACATGCGTCGCAGCGGCGCCTCGTCCGCGCGCGCCAGCGCCTCGTCCCAGGAGAGCCACTGGATGCCAAACGACTCCGCGGGGTCGTGCGCGAGCGCTTCGGGATCCTCCGCCACCACGAGGTAGCGCACGTCCAGGTGACGGTGTTCGGGTTCGTCCTTGCGCACGGGAATGGTGTGGATGTCCACGTCCAGCGGGCGCGGCGCGCTGGGGTGCGGGTGCACGCGGCACCCGGTCTCCTCGCGGGCCTCGCGCAGGGCGGTGGCTTCCATGTCGCCGCCATCCCCCGCCTCCGCGTGCCCTCCGGGTTGCAACCAGCGCTTCAGCTTCGCGTGGTGCAGGAGCGCCACCTTCGCGCCCGTGGGGTCCACCACCACCGCGCTGCCGGTGAAGTGCGCTTCGGCCTGCGCGCGCGAGAAGGGCTCCCCCAGCGACGTGGCGAAGAGGCGCATGCGCGACAGGTCCTCGCGCTCCTTGTCGTCCCGGGGGACGTGGCGTGCGAGCAGTTCGACGAGGGCGTTGGAAGCAGGGGCCATGCGCCAGGGTTTAGCCACACGCCCCGAGGGGGACGCCAGCGCTTTCACCGCGACGGACGTGCGGCCGTCCCGGTCCGGTGTAGGGTGCCACCCCCAGGCGCGCCCTCCCGCCGGAGCGCGCCGGCAGTGCCCCTTCTTCCAGCGGACCTTTCGAGCAGGTGAGCAGGCCATGGCGCGCATCCTCGTCATCGACGACCACGACACCCTCCGCGAGGGCATGACCGTCACCCTCACCCGCTCCGGCCACACCGTGTCCGCGGTGAAGAGCGGGGCGGACGGGCTCGCGGCGTACAAGAAGGCCCCCTTCGACCTGGTCGTCACCGACCTGAAGATGGACGGCATGGACGGCATCGCCGTCACGCGCGCCCTCAAGCAGTTGGACGCGGGCGCGGTGGTGATGGTCGTGACGGCCTTCGGCACCATCGAGACCGCCGTGCTGGCCATGCAGGAGGGCGCCTACGACTTCATCACCAAGCCCTTCCCCCCGGAGGTGCTGCGCGCCAAGGTGGACAAGGGCCTGGAGCTGTCCGCCACGCGCCGCCAGGTGGAGCGCCTCACCGCCCGCACCGACGCGCACGACGCCGACGCCGCCCTCACCCACCGCGACATCGTGGGCGACAGCGAGCCCATGCAGAAGCTGCTCGGACAGGTGCGCAAGGTGGCCGCCAGCGACGCCACCGTGCTCGTGCGCGGCGAGAGCGGCACCGGCAAGGAGCTGGTCGCCCGGATGATCCACCAGCAGTCTCCCCGCCGCGACGGGGCCTTCGTCGTGGTGCACTGCGCGGCCCTGGCGGAGACCCTGCTGGAGAGCGAGCTGTTCGGCCACGAGCGCGGCTCCTTCACCGGCGCGGTGAAGCGCAAGCTCGGCCGCTTCGAGCTGGCCGACGGCGGCACCCTCTTCCTGGATGAGATTGGAGAGATTCCCTCCTCCGTGCAGACCAAGCTCTTGCGCGTGCTCCAGGAGAAGGAGCTGCAGCGCGTGGGCGGAGAAGAGACCCTCAAGGTGGACGTGCGCGTGGTGAGCGCCACCCACCGCGACCTCCAGGCGGAGGTGAAGGCGGGCCGCTTCCGCGAGGACCTGTACTACCGGCTGCACATCGTCCCGCTCACCCTGCCGCCCCTGCGCGAGCGCCCCGAGGACATCGCCGCGCTCGCGCGCCACTTCGTCGCCAAGCACGCGCCCCGGGTGAACCGGCGCGTCACCGGCATCGAGGACGCCACGCTGCACGCGCTCACCCGCCACGCGTGGCCCGGCAATGTGCGCGAGCTGGAGAACGCGATGGAGCAGTCGCTCGTCTTCGCCGAGGGCGAAAGGCTCACCCCCGCGGACCTGCCCCCGCACCTGTCCGGCCAGACGCCGCGCATGGACGCCGGGCTGCCCGTGCCCCAGGGCGACCGCCCCCTGCCCGAAATCCTGGAGGACCTGGAGCGCCAGCTCATCGCCCGCGCCTACGAAAAGGCCGGCGGCGTGAAGACGGAGACCGCCCGACTGCTGGGCATCAAGACCTCCGCGCTGTACTACAAGCTGGAGAAGTACGGCTTCCTCCCCCGGGGCGAGCGCCCTGAAGAAGCCTGAAGAAGAAGCCTGAAGCCGAGACCCGAGCCCCCCGCGCCTCGGAAATCCGTCACCCCTGCCCTGGCCCCATGATTTTCCACCGCCCGGCTTTCCCACCCCTGCCCACCTCCTCCGCGCCAGGTGCCCGGAACCAGGAGACTTTCCGGCCAGCCAGGGAAGCGGTCAGGAGGGCGGGACTGGCATCCGCCTTGCTGAAGGTTTCCCCACGATGATCCTGCGTGCCCTAGCCCTTGTCGCGTGCCTGCTCCTGGGCGCTCCCGCCGGGGCGGCGTCCGGGGTGGAGCAGGCGCGGGCGAAGGCCCAGGCGGCGCGAAGCGGCGTACGCACCCTGCGCACCCAGCAGCAGGGCCTGCGCGACGAGCTCAACGGGCTGGCCGCGCGCATCGAAACGCTCAAGTCCCAGCGCCAGGGGAAGCTGACGACGGGCGGGGAGCTGGAGTCCGCGCTGCGCCGCTCGCAGGAGCTGAGCGGGGAGCTCACCGGGCTGGCCTGGTCGGTGTCCGGCGCGGAGGGCGAAGTCGAGCGCGCGCACCTGGCGCTGCACGGCGCGCTGTCGCAGGAGCTGACGCGGCTGCGCTCGGCCTGGGATGCGACGACGGACCGGACGGAGCGGGCGCGGCTCTTGGAGCAGATGCGGTCGGTGCGCGAGGAGCGGGAGGCCGTGCGCGCGGCGCTGCCCGCCTCCCAGGTGCCGGCGTTGGACGGGGCCACGCGGGGGGATGACCCGGAAGACCTGCTGGCCCAGGCGGACGCGCTGCGCGACAGCCAGGACAAGGTGCGCCAGCGGCTCCAGGCCCTGAAGGCGCGCATCACCGAGGTGCGCGAGGAGCGCGACCTGGACCGGCGCATGAACGACTTCCTCGGGGAGGAGTCCATGTTCGACGACCAGGACCGGCGCCTGCGCCTGCGCTCGACGGGGGACCAGGGCCTCCAGGTGGCGCCCACGCAGCGGACCGGCCCCCGGGCGCCGACGTTCATCGCGGACGACATGTCGGACCCAGCTCCCACGGTGGGCGGAGGCGAGGCGGG
>NZ_RAWI01000278.1 GCF_003612125.1 Corallococcus praedator | reverse complement strand
ACCTTGAAGTCGGGGGGGGCCCGTTGCTGGCGCCAGCAGTGGATGGGAGGTCGGAATGGTGCTCGGACCGTTCGAGGGTTCGGCAGGGGCGGGTGCGGTGGATGAAGGCGCGGAGTGGCAGCTGGCGGAGCGATGCCTGGCGGCCACCCCGGAAGACGGTGCCCGGGGGATGTTCTTCCTGGGAGTCGTGGGGGTGGTGGGTTTTCTCCAGGGCGAAGCGGCGGGCGCGCAGTGCCTGGAGGCGTCCGGCCTGCGGTCGCTGAACGCCGCGGAGCTGTACCCGGTGACGCGCTTCCTGGCGATGACGTCCCAGGCGACGCGGCTCCTGCGCCCGCAGCTGGGCAACTGGGCGCAGTCGCTGCACTACATCGGGACGCAGGCCACGGTGGACTTCCTGGCCTCCATGTTCGGCCGGGAGCTGATGCAGGCGGCGCGGCGTGATCCCCGCCTGCTGCTGCAGCACCTGGCGGACGGCTACCGGACGGCGGTGAGCTACGGCGAGCGCACCGTGCTGTGGACCGGGGACCGGAGCGCGCGCTTCGTGATGCGCCGGGACTTCATGCCCGCGCCCTACCACGAGGGCGTCCTCCTGGGCGCCATGGAGGCCGTGGGTGCCCAGGACGTGCGCGTGCATGGGCGCCAGCTGTCCCTGCTCGACACCGAATACGACGTTTCCTGGTAGTTCCAGCCCGCTCCGGGCAGGCAGGGGAGCAGGGCTTCGGGGTCGGGACGTTCACCAGCCAGCGCTCCGTGCTGAACGTCCCCCATTTCTCCCGGTGGTGTGACGGGGAGGGCCACTAGCATGCGTGCTGTAGGCCCACGGCCGGAAGCAGGGCGGTTTCCGGCCACATCCCGGGAGGAGTCGCGCGAATGGCTGCAGCACAAGGCTCCCGGCCGGCACGGCGGTGGGCCCCCGGGCGGAGCGCCCCGCGCCCCGTCCCCGGTCGTGTCCAGGCAGGCCGTGGAGTCACACCCCTCCGGGCGGCGGCGACGGCCGGGGCCCGGGCATGACGCCCTTCCGGCTGTTGCTGGTGGAGGACAGCGCCAACGACGCGGCGCTGGTGACGGAGGCGCTGGCGCTGGCGGACTACCGGCCCACGACCCGCCGGGTGCAGACGCTGGAGGCGCTGCGCGAGGCGCTGACCACCGACGCGTGGGACCTGGTGCTGTGCGACTACCGGCTGCCGCGCTTCACGGCGCTGGACGTGCTGGCGACGCTCCAGGAGCTGGGGCGGGACGTGCCGCTCATCGTCCTGTCCAGCCTCATCAGCGAGGAGCAGGCCATCACGCTGATGAAGGCGGGCGCGCGCGACTGCTTCTCCAAGGACCGGCTGGCCCGGTTGGGCCCGGCGGTGGCGCGCGAGCTGGAGGAGACGCGCGTGCGGCGGGAGCGGGCGCGCGCGGAAGTGGACCGCGAAATCCTGGCCCGGGCCAGCGAGCTGCTCACCGCGTCGCTGGAGCAGGAGGCGCGGTTGGATCAGCTGGTCCAGCTGCTGGTGCCGAAGGTGGCGGACTGGAGCGCCTTCTTCCTCCAGGACCCGGACCGGGCCGGCCTGCGGCTGGTGGCGCTGGCCCACCCGGACGCCGCCCGGCGCTCGCTGGCGATGCGGTTGAACGACCGCTTCCCGCTGGACCCCCAGGCCTCCGGAGGCCCCACGCACGTGCTGCGCACGGGCACGCCGGAGCTGGTGCCGGACGTGCGCCTGCGCCCCGAACCCCTCCACCGGGACGCGACGCCCCGGCGCGCGGTGGCGGAGCTGGGCCTGCGCTCGGTGGTGAACGTGCCCCTGCCCGGCCGCGAGGGCCCGCTGGGCGTGCTGTCGCTGGGCACGCTGGGCGAGCGCACCCTGGGCCCGGTGGACCTGGCGCTGGGCCAGGAGCTGGCGCGGCGCGCGGGGCTCGCGCTGGAGAACGCGCGGCTGTTCCAGGAGGCGCGCGAAGCGGTGCGCCTGCGCGACGAGTTCCTCACCGTGGCCGCGCACGAGCTGCGCACGCCGCTCACCACGCTGCGGTTGCAGCTGGGCTCGCTGCTGCAGCGCACGGAAGTGCACCACCTGGAGCCGGAGGTGGTGACGCGGCTGGAGCGCAGCGTGCGGCAGGTGCGGCGGCTGGGCACGCTGGTGGAGGGCCTGCTGGACGTGTCGCAGCTGTCCTCCGGCGAGCTGTCGCTCATGCCGGAGCGCTTCGACCTGGAGGAACTGGTGGCGGAGGTGCTGGAGCGCCACCAGGCGGAGGCCCGGGCCGCGGGATGTGAGCTGCGCCAGTCCCCCCGCCAGGGACTGTGGGGGACGTGGGACCGCCTGCGGGTGGACCAGGCCGTGGGCGCGTTGATCTCCAACGCGCTCAAGTTCGGTCCGGGCCGGCCGGTGGAGGTGGACGTGGGGCGTTCCGGCGCTTTCGCGCGCATCCAGGTGAGGGATCGTGGAATCGGCGTGCCCGGGGACCAGGTGGAGCGTATCTTCGAGCGCTTCGGACGGGCCGTCAGTTCGCACTCCTATGGGGGCCTGGGCCTGGGCCTGTATCTCACGCGCCGCGCGGCGGAAGCGCACGGTGGCAGGGCGTGGGCGGAACCCGGCCTGGGCGAGGGTGCCCGGTTCACGCTGGAATTGCCGCTGGAGAAGGAGACGCGCGAGTGAGCCGGCCGCTGTTGGTGGTGGATGACGACACGGACCTGCGCGAGGCGCTGGAGGAGGTCCTGCGCGACGCGGGCTACACCGTGCTGGGGGCGGGCAACGGCTTGCAGGCGCTGGAGGTGCTGCGCAAGGAACCGACGACGCCCGCGCTGGTGCTGCTGGACATGATGATGCCGGTGATGGACGGCGCGACCTTCGGCCGCCAGATGCGCCAGGTGGAAGCGTGGCGCGGCATCCCGGTGCTCGTCTTCTCCGCCTCCGCCAACGCCCGTCAGGTGGCCGAGGAGATGGGCGCCTGCGGCTACCTGCGCAAGCCCGTGGACGTGGCGACGCTGCTGGACGCGGTGGCGGCCAACAAGGCGCCCGACAGCCCCTGAGCTTCCGGTGTTTCGTGAGCGGTCGGGCACTCCCCGAGTGCGTTGACGCTGCGCGCAGGGGACTGGTAAGCGACTCCTTAACAGCATTCCCGCGAGGCCCATCCCATGAACACCCACATGCTCGCCCAACTCCTGGTCCAGCTCATCGTCATCATCGGCCTGTCGCGGCTGATAGGGCGGGGGGCGCGGTGGCTGGGACAGCCCCTGGTCATCGCGGAGGTGGTGGCGGGCATCGCCCTGGGCCCGTCGCTGCTGGGGCTGATTTCGCCGGGAGCGCTGCACTGGCTGTTTCCCGCGGACTCGATGCCGTTCCTGAAGATGCTGGCCGAGGTGGGGCTGGTGCTCTTCATGTTCCTCATCGGCCTGGAGCTGGACCCGAAGCTGCTCAAGGGGCGGGGGCATTCGTCGGTGGTCATCAGCCACTCGAGCATCATCGTCCCCTTCGGCCTGGGGGCGGTGGCGGGCGCGCTGTGGCTGTACAAGTCGCTGTCGGACCCGTCGGTGCCGTTCTCGTCGTTCGTGCTGTTCATGGGCGTGTCCATGAGCATCACGGCCTTCCCGGTGCTGGCGCGCATCCTCACCGAGCGCGGGCTGATGCAGTCGAAGCTGGGCGCCATCGCCATCGCGTGCGCGGCGGTGGACGACGTGACGGCGTGGTGCCTGCTGGCCTTCGTGGTGTCGCTGGTGCGCGCGTCCAGCCTGGCGCAGGCGGGGCTGACGACGCTGTTCGCGGTGCTCTACATCGGCTTCATGCTGATGCTGGTGCGGCCCTTCCTTGCCCGGCTGGGGGCGCGCGTGGCCAGCCGCGAGGGCCTGACGCAGAACGTGGTGGCGGGCACGCTGCTCCTGCTGCTCGCGTCCGCGTGGACCACGGAGCGCATTGGCATCCACGCGCTGTTCGGCGCGTTCCTCTTTGGCGCGGTGATTCCCAAGGAGGGGGGGCTGGCCACGGCGCTGGCGGAGAAGCTGGAGGACGTGACGGTGGTGCTGCTGCTGCCGGTGTTCTTCGCCTTCAGCGGCCTGCGCACGCAGATTGGCCTGCTGGACACCGCGCAGTCGTGGATGACGTGCGGGGTCATCATCCTGCTGGCGTGTCTGGGCAAGTTCGGCGGCAGCGCGGTGGCCGCCCGCGTCACGGGCCTGCGGTGGCGGGAGGCGGGGGCCATTGGCGTGCTGATGAACACGCGCGGGCTGATGGAGCTCATCGTGCTCAACCTGGGCCTGGACCTGGGCGTCATCTCCCCCACGCTCTTCACGATGATGGTCATCATGGCGCTGGTGACCACGTTCATGACGTCGCCGGTGCTCAAGTGGATGTATCCGCCGGAGGAGCAGGCGCGCGACCAGATGGAACAGCTGGCGCGGGAGCCAGCGGGCGCGGCGCAGACCCCGTCCGCGTACACGGTGCTCTTGTGCGTGTCGCACGGGCAGGCGGGGCCGGGCATGGCGGTGTTGTCGCGCGCGCTGTCGGGCGAGCGCAACGAGGCGAGCCTGTACGCGCTGCACCTGCTGTCGCCGGACCGGGCGCTCAAGGCGCGCGCGGAGGACGCCCTGGACGTGACGGGGGCCTCGGGCAGCGCGCTGACGCCGCTCATGGGGCGGGCGGAGAAGCTGGGGCTGCTGGTGCGCACGCTGTCGTTCGTGTCGTCGGAGCCCGCGCGGGACATCTGCCGCACGGCGGAGGCCAAGCGCGCGGACCTGGTGCTGCTGGGCTGGCACAAGCCGCTCTTCAGCCAGACGGTGCTGGGCGGCACGGTGCACGAGGTGATGCAGGAGTCCACCGGCACGGTGGCGGTGCTGGTGGACCGGGGCCTGTCGCAGGTGCGGCGCGTGCTGGTGCCCTTCGTGGGCAGCCGGCATGACCGGGCGGCGCTGGGCATCGCGCGGCGGCTGCTCAAGCAGGCCGGCGCGGAGGTGACGGTGCTGCACGTGACGTCGCCGGAAGGGGCGGGCACCGGCCGGGCGCAGGTGGATGAACTCTTCCCCGCGGACGAGGGCGCGGCGGTGAAGCTCAAGGTGGTGCGCCACGCGTCGCCGGAGGAGGCCGCGCTGGAGGAGGCGCGCGCGGGCTACGACCTGGTGGTGGTGGGCGTGGGCTCCGAGTGGGGCCTGGAGGACCGGCTGTTCGGCGTGCAGCGCGAGCGCATCGTGCGGGACGCGCCCGGGTCGCTGCTCCTCGTGCGCCACCCGGAGGGGGCCCCGGCACTGGCCCGAAGCCCGGCGCCCCAGGGGCAGCAGGGCGCGACGCCGGACGCCGCGCAGGTGGTCGGGGCGAGGAGCTAGGGCGCCATGCACCTGGGGGCCACGCTGCGCTTGTTGCGGGTCGACGCGGGACTGTCCCTGCGCGACCTGGCGCGGCGCATTGGCGTGT
Source organism: Corallococcus praedator (assembly GCF_003612125.1). GTDB lineage: Bacteria > Myxococcota > Myxococcia > Myxococcales > Myxococcaceae > Corallococcus > Corallococcus praedator. Next base: position 7,098 of record NZ_RAWI01000278.1, on the reverse strand, counting down.
CGAGCGCGTACCTGAGCCGGGTGGAGCACGGCGTGGACGCGCCGCCTACGCAGGAGCGGCTGACGGCCATCGCGCGGGAGCTGGACGTGCCCCCGGCGCTGCTGATGGACGTGGCCAACCGGGTGAGCCCCTACGTCGCGGGCTACCTGGAGGACGTGCCCGCGGCGGGGACGCTGCTCCTGGACATCGCGCGGCGCAAGCTCACCGGCGCGCAGCTCGCGCGCGTGCGGGCCTTCCTGGACGCGGAGTTCCCCCTGCGTGAAGCGCGCGGCGACGAACCCGTGCCCGCCCTGGGCGCCCTGCTGTGCGCCGAGCGGGTGGTGGTGCAGCTGTCGTGCGAGGACTACGCGGACGCGCTCGACGTGGCGTCGGGGAGGCTGGCGTCGGCCCTTCCCGGCCTGGACGTGGCGGGGCTGGCGGAAGGGCTGCGCCAGCGCGAGGACGAGACCCCGTCCCAGGTGGGCAACGGCGTGGCGGTGCCGCACGCGTTCGTGCCGGGCGCGGCCCCGGTGGCGGCGCTGGTGACGCTGGCGCGGCCCCTGAAGACGGACGCCCCGGACGGACAGCCGCTGCGGCTGGTGGTGGCGCTGGTGGACGGGCACCTGGGCCGCGCGCGGCTGATGCGGCTGGCGCACGTGGCCCGGCTCGCGGGCCGGGGGCTGGCGCACCGGCTCCAGGGCGCCGAGGACTCCCGGCAGGTGCTGGAGACGCTGGCGGAGCTGGAAGCGCTGCGCTGAAGGGCCCGCTTCAGCCCCCCTGCGGCGGCACCCAGTGCTCCCACGCGCCCAGGTCGCGGTAGCCCAGGTGCCGGTAGACGCGCAGGCCCGCCGGGGTGGACTGGAGCACCGTGGCGGTGCACCCGCGCGCCCGGGCCCCGGCGATGAGCCCCCGCATCACCGCCGTGGCGAGCCCCATCCCCCGGCCCTCCGGGTGGGTGGCCACCAGGTACACGCCCGCGGTGTCCGCCACGTTCACGGACAGGCCACAGGACAGGGGGCGGCCGGCCTCCTTCGCCACCACCGTGTGCACGGAGGAGGGGGGCGGGTTCCGCCAGGTGGACAGGATGTCCCGCCACTCGGCGCCGTAGGCGCTCACGTTGAGCTCCACCAGGTCCGTCATGTCCTCCACGGACTCCACCGGCACCCCGGGCGCCGCGTCGGGCAGGTCCTTCAGCCAGGCGCCCATGGCGGGCACGGTGAAGTCGAACCGGTAGCCGTGGGCGGCCAGCACGTGCTTCACGTCCTGCTGTCCGGGCGTCAGCGTGATGCGCCAGCGCGGCAGGCCCAGGCCCCGGTAGAAGTCCCGGACGGCGGGCAGCGCCAGGGCCAGCGCGTCCGCCTGGGTGAAGAGGACCTGCTGGAAGTGGGCGTCCTGGTACGCGGGCAGGGCGAACGCGTCCACGCCGGGAAGGCGCAGGTGGCGCAGCGTGCCGCGTTCGGCCTGGAGGCCCTTGAAGGCGATGAGGTTGGTGTGCAGTCGCGAGGTGAGTTCGGCATCCGTCATGCGGGCCGGCAGCCTAGACACGGGGGCGACCGCCAAAGAACAGCCGAGGAGGAAAGGACGCGCGCACCGTGCGCCCGGGGATTAGGTTTCACCCCTCGCCCGCCATGAGCCAGCGCTTCTACTCCTTCGATCCCCGCCCCACCCGCATCGCCCTCTTCCTGGGGGCGTGCCTGCTGGCCGTCCTCACCGCCTGGGCCCTGGCGGACTTCCGCGCCGGAGGGGGGCTGCTCGCCATGGCGCGGGCCGGCATCAGCGCCGGCCTGATGCTCGCCTTCCTGGTCTCCGTCCACCGCCTGCGCCCCCGCGAAGGCTGGGGCGTCACCCTGGACAACGCGGGCGTGCGGGTGGCCCGGCCCTTCAGCGGCAAGCCCCTGGAGCTGCACTGGGGACAGATTGATTCCGTGCGCCGGGTCGGCCGCAAAGGGAGCGTGCTGGGCCTGTTCCTGAAGGAGGAGGGAAGGGTGCTCGTGACGCGGCATCTCTTCGCCCGCAAGGCTGTTTATGAAGAGTTGCTCGCGGCGCTGGAGGACCGCCTCCCGCCCTCGCGTTTCGACGCCTGATTCATGAATCTTTCCGCAGCCTTGCGCGGGCTCCCGAACCTTGTCCGGGATGCCCGGTGGTGGTAGGCACAGCAGGCACAGCCCTGTCGCAACGGCAGCCTTTCCCAAGGACACGCTTCACATGGAAAAGACCCCCGCTACCGGCGCCGCGCTGGCCGCGCCGCCCGCCGAGTATGGGACGGACAGCATCACCAAGCTCGAAGGCCTTGAGGCCGTCCGCAAGCGCCCCGGCATGTACATCGGCGACACAATGACCTACGGGCTGCACAAGCTCGTCTACGAGGTCGTCGACAACTCCGTCGACGAGGCCCTGGCCGGCTTCTGCTCGGACATCGAGGTCGTCATCCACGTGGACGGCTCGCTCAGCGTCCAGGACAACGGCCGCGGCATCCCGGTGGGCCCGCACCCGGATCCCAAGTTCAAGCACAAGGACACGCTGGAGGTCGTGCTCACGGAGCTGCACGCCGGCAGCAAGTTCGGCAACGGCGCGTACAAGGTCTCCGGCGGCCTTCACGGCGTGGGCGTCACGTGCGTGAACTTCCTCTCCGAGTGGTTCAAGGTCCGCATCCAGCGCAACGGCAAGGTCTTCGAGCAGGGCTATGCGCGCGGTGTGCCCAACAGTCCTCCGACGGAGGTGGGCACCACCGACAAGCGCGGCACGATGATCCACTTCAAGCCGGATCCCACGATCATGGAGACGGCGGACTTCAACTTCGAGACGCTCAGCCAGCGGCTGCGCGAGCTGGCGTTCCTCAACGCCGGCCTGCACATCACCATCCGCGACGAGCGCACGCAGAAGGAGCACGACTTCAAGTTCGACGGCGGCATCGCGTCCTTCGTGGAGTACCTCAACAAGGCGAAGACCGTGCTGCACGACAAGCCCGTCTACATCAAGTCGGAGCGCGAGGGCGTGTCGCTGGAGATCGCCATGCAGTGGAACGATGGCTACGACGAGCGCATCTTCACCTTCGCCAACAACATCAACACCCACGAGGGTGGCAGCCACCTGTCCGGCTTCAAGTCCGCGCTCACGCGCACGCTCAACAGCTACGCGGAGAAGGGCGGGCAGTGGAAGGACCTGAAGGAGACGCCCACCGGCGAGGACGCCCGTGAGGGCCTGTCCGCGGTCATCTCCGTGAAGCTGTCCAACCCCCAGTTCGAGGGGCAGACGAAGACGAAGCTGGGCAACAGCGAGGTGAAGGGCCTGGTCGAGCAGATGGTGAACGACCAGCTCGCCTCCTTCCTGGAGGAGAACCCGCCGCTCGCGAAGAAGGTCGTGGCGAAGATTGGCGACGCCTGCCGCGCGCGCATCGCGGCCCGCAAGGCCCGTGAGACGGTGCGCCGCAAGGGCGTGCTGGATGGCGGCGGTCTGCCCGGCAAGCTCGCGGACTGCCAGAGCCGCGACCCCAACGAGAGCGAGCTGTACATCGTCGAGGGTGACTCCGCAGGCGGCTCCGCGAAGCAGGGCCGGGACCGGCGCAACCAGGCCATCCTCCCCCTGCGCGGCAAGATTTTGAACGTGGAGAAGGCGCGCTTCGAGAAGATGCTGACCAGCGCCGAGATCGTCACGCTCATCACCGCGCTGGGCACGGGCATCGGGGCGGAGGACTACGACCCGGAGAAGGCGCGCTACCACCGCATCATCCTGATGACGGACGCAGACGTGGACGGCAGCCACATCCGCACGCTCCTGCTCACGTTCTTCTACCGGCAGATGCGCGAACTCATCGACCGGGGCTACGTCTACATCGCGCAGCCGCCGCTCTACAAAGTCACGCGCAACAAGAAGGACATCTACGTCAAGGACGAGCGCGCGCTCAACGAGTACCTCCTGAAGATCGCCGCGGAGCACACGCGGGTGAAGACGCCCAACGGTGAGCTGGGCGGCAGCGAGTTCAAGGCGCTCCTGGAGAAGGTCATCACCTACGAGGAGCGCCTGGAGAAGCAGGCCAAGCGCCGCGACGCGCGCATCGTGGACGCGGTGGTGCAGGCGACGAAGCTGAGCGCGGAGCTGCTCACGGACGAGGCCGCGGTGCTGGCCGAGTACGCCGCGATGCGCGACTACTGCGAGCGGCGCATGCCGGACGTGGTGGGCCGCATGCTCAAGGACGTGCAGCAGGATCCGGAGCACCAGGCCAAGAAGCTGATCATCTCCACGGACGTGAACGGTTCCATGAAGGAGTCCGTCTTCGACCACGCGTACCTGTCGTCGCCGGAGTACCTGGAGCTGGTCAGCCTGCGCGAGGCGTTCAACGCCCTGGGCAAGGCGCCCTACCGCGTGCAGGTGGACGCGGGCGAGGTGACGGCGTTCTCCGTGCAGGAGGTGCTGGCCGCGGTCCGCAAGGACGCGCAGAAGGGCCTGGGCCTGCAGCGCTACAAGGGTCTGGGGGAGATGAACCCGGAGCAGCTCTGGGACACCACCATGAACCCCCTCACGCGCACGCTGCTCCAGGTGCGGGTGGAGGACGCGGTGGAGAGCGACGACATCTTCTCGCTGCTGATGGGCGAGGCGGTGGAGCCCCGCCGCGAGTTCATCGAGCGCAACGCGCTGGACGTGCAGAACCTGGACATCTGAGCGCCGCCTGAAGTCTCCATGTCTTACGCGCCGGGCCCCGGGGGAAAAGACCCGTGGGCCCGGTGCCGTTTCCCGGCTCCGCGCCCACGTGCCCTTCCCATCCTTGTCGAGCCGGACCGCGGGAGACTGCGAGCGGCCCCCACGAGCCCTTACGGAAGGAACCTGGAGACCAGGGACCAGCGCGACGACGTGCCCGCGCGCATGTTGAGGATGGCGGTGATGGCGATGACGCCCGCCATGGTGGCGATGTTCACGATGCCCCCGACGTCCAGGGCCTTCATCGTCTTCGCGGCGGACTCGGGCGTGCCGGCGGTGGGCTTCAGGCCCGTCTCCGCGGGGACGGCGCCCTCGGGCGCCTGCTTCGCCAGGAAGGCCCCGCCCACGATGTTGGCCGCGCCCAGCGCCACGGTGGCGCCCAGCAGCACGTCCTTGGCGATGACCAGCCCGCGCGTCGTGTCGTCAATCTCCCGGCCCGTCAGCCGGGAGCGACCGACGAGCCAGGTGACGGCCGCCAGTCCCACCGACACCGCGTTGACGACGTTGAAGCCATTCCACGCGGCGTTGGCGACCTGGCCGCGCTCCGCGCGCGACTCGATGACGGCCACGGCCGGGTTGAGGGCAATCTTCCCGAACAGCGAGCCACCGAACCCGACGGCGAGCCCCAGGTTGTGAAGCACCAGACCAGTCGACGACAGCACAGGCATCATGAGCGGACCCCAGCGGTGAGGAAGTGGATGTCCGTGAGGGTAGGCACTGCGATCGCGGCGGGAGCCGTACGCCCAGGGCATCCCGCCGGTGCCTTTGAAGCCTGCCTGCCGGGCGGGCCCTGAAGCGGGGGCCCGTCTGTCCGGCTGCCTTGCTGTGGCGACTACCGTTCGGAGCGGCTGGCGCCCTTCAGGGCCTCCGCGCGCTCCTTGCGGGACATGTTCGTCACGTCGACGATGTCGAAGTCGAGCGCGCCCCTGTTGTCGCTCAGGTTCGTGTCGGGGAAGACGCAGCGCAGGTCCTGCACGCCGGACACCTGGTAGCGCTTGCCCGCTTCGAACAGGCGGTGCGAGCGGCGCACGTCCTCCGGGGCGCGGCCCTTCTCCACGCACAGCACCGTCTTCACGCGGCCCTGGGCGCCGGCGCGCACCTCGGCGAAGTCGTCGCGCACGGTGATGAGGTAGGTGGACTTGGGGTCCATGCCGCGCAGCAACATCTGGTGCCGCTGCTTCACCTGGATGGCGTTCTTCTGGGGATCGAACAGCACCGAGCGCGGCGGGACGTACACGGACTGGCGCAGGTGCACGCGGATGGAGCCGCGGTTGTCCTCCGGCCCGGTGTCGTCCAGCGCGAAGAAGTGCAGCTTCTTCGCGCCCTTGATGGTGCGGGGCGCGGAGCTGACCAGGCCCATGGCGTTGTCGGCGGGCAGGTCCCCTTCCGCGTAGTAGACGAGCGTGCCGGATGCGGTGCCATCCCCGTTCTCGAACGCCGCGCTGCCCTCGGTCCACACGGAGTAGCCGGTGCCCGGGGCCACGTCGATGGTGGCCGGCGTGTACTCCAGCACCGGCAGGGCGTTGTACATGGGCCGCAGCACCAGCAGGCGCGTGGGGTAGTCCACCACGCGCATCTCGCGGTCCACGCCCTCCAGGGGCGGCTCGGCCGGGGGGCCCGGCGTGGCGGCGGCGACGGTGCCGCCATCGTCCATCAGGGTCCCCGCGTCCCCGTCGAGCGCCGCGATGGCCGCTCCGGCATCCTCGCTGGTGCCCGCGTCCGCGGTGCTGCCCGCGTCAGCGCCAGGGGCGGCGGCGACGGAGCCCACGTCGGAGGAAGGGAAGCCCGCGTCGATGCCGGTGGTGGGAATCTGCGACACCATCTGGGTGGTGCCGGGCGCCAACTCCAGCTCCGCCTTGAGGTGGGTCTCCGCCTGGTTGGGGGAGAAGCGCCGCGTCCACGCGCGGTAGCCCGGCTTGGTGAGGACGATGGTGTGCGGCGTGCGCACGTCCATGCCCAGGACGCGGTTGGGCGTGGTGCCGGAGTTGATGCCATTGACGACGATGGTGGCCCCCTCCGGCTTGGAGGTGATCCACAGGATGGCGGCCGGGCCCGAGTCGTCGACGGCGACCTCCGGCGGCGACAGCAGGTGCACCAGCAACCCGATGAAGAGCACCACGGCGGTGACCACGAACACGCCCAGGCTCAGCGCGCGCACCTGCTTCACGCGCTTGCGTTCGCGCTCGGCGTTCTCGGCGGCCAGCTTCTCGCGGGCCTCGTCCACGGAGGTGCGCACGCGGATGGCGGGCTTGTCCTCCTCCACCTCCGGCTCCGCCGCGACGGGCGTCTCCACCGGCGTGTCGCGGGGCGCGGCGTAGGTGGGGAGCACCGGCATCGCCGTGGGCTCCAGGCCGGAGTCGGTGTCGGGCTCCGGGGGCAGCTCGGGCGGCAGGGGGCGGCGGCCGGTTCCGGTGACCTCCCGGG
>NZ_RAWI01000277.1 GCF_003612125.1 Corallococcus praedator | reverse complement strand
CCGCCCCACCCCGTGCGCGCGCAGCCGGGCCGCGAGCGCCCAGGCCTCGTCCCGCAGCGCGCCATAGGTCAGCGTCCCATCCACCGCCACGACCGCGGGACGCCCGGGCTCGCGCGTCGCCTGCGCATCGAAGCGGGAGACCACCGTCTCCTCGTCGGACGGCGCGTGCCCCCCAGGCGAGCGCTCCGCCAGCAGCCGCGCACGCGCACCTGGCGACAGCAGGCGCAGCGTGTCCAGCCGCGCGCCAGGCCGCGCCAGTGCATCCGCGAGCAGCGCCTCGTACGCGTCGAACAGGCGGGCCACGGTCGCGGCCTCGAACAGGTCCGTGGAGTACTCGATGGCCACCCCCATCCCCTGCGCCCGCTGGAGCACGGTGAAGGTGAGATCGAAGGTGGACGTGCCCGACTCCAGCGGCACCTCACGGGCATCCACGTCCGCGAAGGCCCCCTGTGCCGTGCCCTGTTCGTTGAGCACGAACATCGCCTGGAACAGCGGCGTGTGCGCGGTGCTGCGCGGCGGTTGCAGGTGCTGCACCAGCCGGTCGAAGGGCAGGTCCGCGTGGCTGAAGGCCTCCACACAGGTGGTCTTCACGCGCGCCACCAGCGCTTCGAAGGACAGCCCGGGGCTCACCGCCGTGCGCAGGACGAGCGTGTTGATGAAGCAGCCCACCAGCGCTTCGGTCCCCGCCACGCCCCGTCCCGCGATGGGCGTGCCCACGAGGATGTCGTCCTGACGCGCATGCCGGGCGAGCACCGCCTGGAACGCCGCGAGCAAGAGCATGAAGGGCGTGACGTCCCAGGCGCGGGCCCGCGCAGGCAACGCGGCGGTGAGCGCCGACGACAGCTCGAAGTGGAGCGTCCGGCCCCGGTCCGTGCGCATCACAGGGCGCGGGAAGTCCAGGGGCAGCTCCAGCACCGGCAACGGCCCGGCCAGCTTCGCCTCCCAGTACGCGAGCTGCGGCGCCAGCAGTTCCTGGGCCCACAGCCGCTGCTCCCACACGGCGTGGTCCGCGGGCTGGTACGGCAGCGCGGGCAACAGGGCCGGCGTGCCCATCCGCTCCCCGGCATAGAGCGCCGCCGCGTCGCGCAGCAGCACCTGGATGGAGGCGCCGTCCGCGACGAGGTGGTGCATGGACAGCACCAGCCAGTGCTCACCCGCGTCCAGGGTGTAGAGCTGGGCGCGGAAGGGCGCCTCGTGCTCCAGCGCGAAGGGCGCGCGGATGAAGCGGGTGGCCCGCTCCACCACCCAGGCCTCGCGGACCTGACGGTCCACGCTGGAGGCATCCACGCTGGAGGCGTCCACGCGCTCCAGCACGAAGTCCACCGGGGCGAACGACTGGACGGGTTCGCCCTCCACCAGCGCGAAGCGCGCTCGCAATCCCTCGTGGCGGGCCGTCAGCGCACGCAGGGTCCGCTCCAGCGCCTCCGGCTCCAGCGCCCCCGTGAGCTTCAGCGCCGTGGCGAGGGTGTAGAACGCGCTGCCCGGCGCCAGTTGCTCCAGGAAGTACAGCCGCTGCTGCGCGGAGGACAGCGGCAGCGGAGAGACGCGCGGCTGGGGTTCCACCGAAGGCAGGCGGAGCAGGCCGCGCGCCGCGTCCAGCCGCGCCGCCAGCTCCTCCACCGTCGGCGCCTCGAAGAGGGCGCGCAGCGGCAGGGACACGTCGAAGAGCGCCTCCACCCGGGAGCGCAGCCGCATCGCGAGCAGCGAGTGCCCGCCCAACTCGAAGAAGCCCCGCCGCACGTCCCGCACCGGCACGCCCAGCAGCTCCTCCCACAGCACGCACAGCCGCGCTTCCGTCTGCGTCCGGGGTGCTCGCGCTCCGGCACCCTCCGTGCCCTGCGCGAGCCCGGCGGTCCGCAGGGCCGCGCGGTCCACCTTCCCATTGGGCGTGAGCGGCAGCTTCGGGAGCACCGACCAGAGCGACGGCACCATGTATTCGGGCAGGTGCTCCAGCAGCGCCGCGCGCAGGGACGACGGCCCCAGCGTCCGTCCCTCGCGGGGCACGACGAAGCCCGCGAGCTGCTGTCCGCCCGTCGCGTCCTCGCGGGCCATCACCAGCGCGTCCGCCACGTCCGGAAGGGCCCGCAGTCGGGCCTCCACTTCCCCCAGCTCGATGCGGAAGCCGCGCACCTTCACCTGGTGATCCAACCGGCCCAGGTACTCCAGGCGCCCGTCCGCCAGCCAGCGCACCCGGTCCCCGGTCCGGTACATCCGGCCCCCGGGCTCGCGGCCGAAGGGATCCGGTACGAAGCGCTCCGCGGTGAGGTCCGGCCGCAGCAGGTAGCCCCGCGCCAGGCCATCGCCCGCGAGGAACAGCTCGCCCGGCACGCCCAGCGGCACGGGCCGCCACGAAGCATCCAGCACATAGGCGCGGGTGTTCTCCAGCGGCCGGCCCACGGTGGGCGCGCGCGCCTCGTCCCGGGGCACCAGCTCCCACGTCGAATACGTGGTGTCCTCCGACGGCCCGTAGAGGTTGTAGACGCGCTCCACCTGCCCGAGCGCGTAGAGCCCGTCCACGGTGCGCCGGGGCAGCGCCTCGCCCGCCAGGTTCACGCCCCGCACCGAGCGCGGCAGGCCCCCCACGCGCAGCAGCTCCGCCATGGCGGAGGGCACCGTGTTGACGAGCGTCACCTCGTCGCGCCGCGAGAAGGTGGGCAGCTCCAACACGCTGCCCACCACCAGCACCCGGCCGCCGTGCGCCCAGGGGACGAACATCTCGAACACGGACAGGTCGAAGCAGACGGAAGTGGCGGCGAGCACCCCGTCCAGCAGCGCCGGAGGAAAGACGCCCAGCGCCCACGTCAGCAGCAGCGCCGCGCTCCGGTGCTCGATGGCCACGCCCTTCGGCCGGCCCGTGGAGCCTGACGTGTAGATGAGGTACGCGAGCCCGCCCGGAAGACAGCGCGGCGCGAGCGGCGCGTCGGACTCCTCCAGGAGCAGGCCCTCCAGGTCCTCCAGCAACAGGGTCGCGGGCCGCGCCTCCGGCAGGGCCGCGAGCACCGCGCGCTCGCTGATGACCAGCGCCGACGCGGAGTCCTCCAGCAGGTACGCCAGCCGCTGCGCCGGGTAGTGCGGATCCAACGGCGCGTACGCGCCTCCGGCCTTGAGCACCGCGAGCAGCACCACCGGCAGCTCCACCGTGCGCCGCAGGCACACGCCCACGCGCACCTCCGGCCCCACGCCCCGCCCCATCAAGTGCCGAGCAATCCGGTTGGCCCGGCGCTCCACCTCCGCGTACGTCCACGCGCGCGTGTCGTCCGCCACGGCCACCGCGTCCGGGGTGCGCCGGGCCTGCTCTTCGAAGCGGGTGTGCAGCAGCGCGCCGTCGCGCGGCAGGGCGCCGGGAGGACTCCAGGTGTCCAGCAGCAGCGCCGCTTCCGCCGGAGGCAGCAGCGGCAGTGCGTCCAGTGGCTCCCCGGGCGCCGCCAGCACCACGCCCAACAGCCGCTCGAAGTGGACGAGCCAGCGGTCCATCGTGGCCGGCTCGAACAGCTCGCGGCTGTACTCGAGCTGGCCGAGCAACCCCTCCGGCGTCTCCTTCAGGGAGAGCGTCAGGTCGAACTTCGCGGAGTGGCTCTCGATGTCCAACGGGCGGAGCACCAGCCCCGGCAACTGGAACTCGCCCTCGGGCAGGTTCTCCAGCACCAGCATCACCTGGAACAGCGGGTTGCGACCCAGGTCTCGCGGCAGGCCCAGCGCCTCGACCAGCTGCTCGAAGGGCAGCGCCTGGTGCGCGTAGGACTCCAACGTCACGGCCTTCACCCGCCGCGCCAGTTCGCGGAACGAAGGCCTGCCGGCGAGCGACACCCGCAGGGCCAGCGTGTTGGCGAAGAAGCCCACCACGCCCTCCAGCTCCCGGCGCGGCCGGCCCGCGATGGCCGTGCCCACGACGACGTCCGTCTCTCCCGTGAAGCGGTTCAGGCACGCGCTGAAGGCCGCGAGCAACGTCATGAACGGGGTGACACCCTCCTCCTGCCCGAAGCGCCGCACTTCGTCGGACAGGGCACGGGGCAGCGCGAACGCGCGCGTGGCGCCGCGGTGACTGGAGCGGGCCGGACGCGGATGATCCGCGGGCAGCTCCAGGGGACGCAGCGCTCCGCCCAGCCGCTCACGCCAGAAGTCCAGGTGCTGGCGCGGGGCCTCGGAGCGAAGCCACGCCTCCTGCCACTCGGTGAAGTCCACGTACTGGAGCTCCGGCTCCGGCAGCGCGGGCGGCCGGCCCTCGCACCGCGCGGCGTACAGCGCGGCCAGCTCGCGGGTCATCACCCCCACCGACCATCCGTCGCAGATGATGTGGTGCAGCACCAGCAGCAGGACGTGCTCGGCGCCGTCCAACGCCACGAGCACCGCGCGCAGCAGCCCCGGCTCGGTGAGGGTGAACGGAGCATCCGCCTCCCGGGTGCAGAGGGCCCGCAGCGCGGCCTCCCGCTCCCCGGGGGGAAGCCCGGTCAGGGACACGCGCGCGAGTGCCACGGGCCGGGGCGGGTGGATGAGCTGCACCACCTGCTCGCCCTCCTCCGCGAACGCGGTCCGCAGCGCTTCGTGGCGCTCCACGAGCGCGTCCAGGCTCGCGACCAGGGCGTCCTCGCGCAGCGAACCCGTCAGCCGCAGGGCGAAGGGCATGTTGTAGGTCGCGAGGCCCGGCTCCAGCCGGTCCAGGAACCACAGCCGCCGCTGCGCGGACGATGCAGGGAAGACGAAGGCCTCGTCGGCCTCCAGGGCCACCGCTGGCTGTTCGAGCGCACTCACCGCTTGACCTTCCGTCCCTGCCGCGAGGCGCGGCCAATCCGTTCCGCGTCCACCCCCGGCGCACCCGCGTCGCGAAGGGCCACCACCACCTTCGCCAGCCCCGCCACCGTCGGGTGCTCGAACACCTGGCGCAGCGGCACGTCCACTCCCAGGGCGTCGCGCACCCGCGCCACGAGCTGGGTGGCCAGCAGCGAGTGCCCCCCGAGCGTGAAGAAGTCCTCCGTGGCGCCCACCCGCGGCAGCGCGAGCACGTCCGAGAACACGCGCGCGAGCGCTTCCTCCAGCTCGCCGACGGGCGCGACGAACTCCTCTTCCGTCGCGCGCTCCGGAGCCGGCAGCCGGGCGCGGTCCACCTTGCCGCCCGGCGAGATGGGCAGCGCGTCCAGGCACACGTACGCGCCCGGGACCATGTAGTCCGGCAGCCGGCTCTTCAGGAACGCCCGCAGCGTGGGGCCCGTGGGGCGCGTCCCGCCGCGCGGCGTGACGTAGACCACCAGCCGCTTGCCGGCCGGGGGCTCCTCGCGCACCGTCACCACCGCGTCCTTCACGTCCGGGTGCGCGCTGAGCGCGGTTTCAATCTCCCCCAGCTCGATGCGGAAGCCGCGCAGCTTCACCTGGTGGTCGCTGCGGCCCAGGTACTCCACCATGCCGTTCTCCAACCGGCGGGCCACGTCCCCCGTGCGGTACAGCCGACCTCCGGGCTCCGGGGAGAAGGGATCCGGGATGAAGCGCTCCGCGGTCAGCTCCGGCCGCCGGTGGTAGCCCCGGCCCACGCCCATCCCGCCGATGAAGACCTCGCCCGACACGCCCCGCGCCACCGGCTGGAGGTGCGCGTCCAGCACGTGCACCCGCATGTTGGGGATGGGCAACCCCAGGGGGACCTCGTGCGTCTCCAGCACCACCGGGTCCAGTGCGTTCAGGTCGCACGAGGTGGCGATGACGGTGGTCTCCGTGGGGCCGTAGGAGTTGAACATCCGGACGGACCGGCCCACCACGCGCAGCCACGCCTGCACGCGCGAGGGGAGGATCTTCTCCCCTCCAGACACCACCACGCGCACCGACGGCGGCAGCGTGAGCGTTCCCCGCGCCAGCTCCGCGGTCAGCTCCGCCCAGAGCGCGGCGGGCATGCTCAAGTATTCAATGCCCCACGCGTGCACCTTCGCCGTGAAGCCCGCGACGGAGTCCAGCGTGTCCGGTTCGCGGATGACCAGCGTGCCGCCCACGAAGAGGCAGGGGAAGATCTGCTCCACGCTCATGTCGAAGCTGATGGAGGACAGCAACAGCGCGCGGTCCCCCTGACGCAGTCCGTACACCCGCGCCGCCGCGTCGCTGTAGTTGACCAACGCGACGTTGGGGACCATCACCGCCTTGGGCACGCCCGTGGAGCCCGACGTGTAGATGAGGTACGCGAGCGAGTCCGGCCCGCCCACGCGCGGCGGAGCCTCCACCGGCTGACGCCCCAGGGCCTCCGCCTCGCGCTCCCACAAGAGGCACGCCACCCCCTCGGGCGGGGACGTCACGCCCAGCAGGTGCTCGCGCGTGACGAGCACCCGCGCCCCCGAATCGCGCAGCATGAACGCCAGCCGCTCGGGCGGGTAGACCGGATCCAGCGGCAGGTACGCCGCCCCCGTCTTCAGGACGCCCATGAGCGTCACCAGCAGGTCCAGGGACGGCTCCAGGCAGATGGCCACCACGCTCTCCGGCCCCATGCCCCGCTCGCGCAGCGCCCACGCGACCTGGTTCGCCCGCGCATCCCACTCGCGGAAGCTCAGCCGCACGCCCTGATGCTCCAGCGCGGGCGCGTCCGGCCGCAGCAGGGCCTGCCGCTCCAGCAACTCGCGCGCGAGCCCGGGCTCCACCGGCGTCGCCTTCCTGTTCAGCGTGTCGAGGAAGCGGCGCTCCTCCGGCGGCAGCACGGGCAGCTCGCGCAGCCGTGCCCGAGGCCGCGCCACCAGCCCTTCCAGGAGCACCTGGAAGGCGCGCGCCAGGCGCTCCACCGTCACGGGCTCGAAGAGGTCGGTGTTGTATTCGAAGGTGTAGTCCAGCCCGTCCGGCGACTCGCTCATCGCCAGCGAGAGGTCGAACTTCGCGGTCGCCGTGGAGACCTCGCGGGACTCCATCCGCAGCCCCGGCAGCTCCACGGCGCCGCCGGGCGCGTTCTGGAGCACGAAGAGCACCTGCACCAGCGGGGACTGGCTCAGGTCCCGCTCCACGCCCAGCCGCTCCACCAGCACGTCGAAGGGCAGCGCCTGGTGCGCGTAGCCGGCCAGCACGGTGCGTCCCACGCGCTCCGCGAACACCTCGAAGGGCTCTTCCGGATCCACGTCCGCGCGCAGCGCGAGCGTGTTGACGAAGCACCCCAGCACGCCCTCCACCTCCTGGCGGGTGCGGTTCGCGATGGGCGTTCCCACGATGACGGTGCGCTGTCCGGTGTAGCGGTGCAGCAGCGCCTGGAAGGCCGCCAGCAGCGTCATGAACAGGGTGCGTCCCCCACCCCGTCCCAGCGCCTCCAGGCCTCGCGCCAGCGCGGGCGGGAGCGTCCCGGAGAGCAGCGCGCCCCGCGTCGTCTGGACGGCCGGGCGCGGCCGGTCCGTGGGCAGGCGCAGCGGCGGCGGGCGCTCGCCCAGGTGCGCCTTCCAGAAGGTGAGGTCCTCCTCCAACGTCCGCGCACCGGCGCCCTCACGCTGCCAGACCGCGTAGTCCGCGTACTGGATGGGCAGCGGGGCCAGGGCCTCCGCCACGCCCGTCACCCGCGCCGCGTAGGTGCGCGCCAGCTCCTGGAGGAGCAGCTGGATGGACCACCCGTCCGCGACGATGTGGTGCATCGCCACCAGCACGACGTGCCGCTCCGCGGACAGGCGATAGAGCCGCACGCGCAAGAGCGGCCCCGTGGCGAGGTTGAAGGGACGCCGCGCCGCTTGCGCCAGCACGTCCTCGTCCAGGGCGCCGGACACCTCCTCCCGCTCCAGGGTGAAGGCCATCGTCGGGTGGATGACCTGGACGCACTGGCCTTCGTGCACCGCGAACGTGGTGCGCAGCGCTTCGTGACGGTCCACGAGCTGACGGAACGCGCCGTCCAACGCGTCCTCGTCCAGGCGCCCCTCCAGCCGCACCGCGCCCGCGATGGTGTACAGGGGGCTGCCCGGCTCCAGTTGATCCAGGAACCACAGGCGCTGCTGCGCGGACGACGCGGGCAGGGGCCCGGTGCGCGCTACGGCGGGGATGCGGGCCGCTTCCCCGGACGGCGTGCCCGCCGACGTCAGCACCCGCGCGAAGTCCTCCAGCACCGGGTGTTCGAACAGGAGCCGCAGCGGCACCTCCAGGCCCAGTTGCGCGCGCAGCCGCGAAGCCACCTGGGTCGCGAGCAGGGAGTGCCCGCCCAGCTCGAAGAAGTCCTCCGAGGGCCGCGCCACCGGCACGCCCAGCACCTGGGACCAGATGCGCGCCACGCCCCGCTCGGGATCCGTGAGGGGACGCGAGGCCTCCACCACGACGGCCTCATGCGAGGCCGCGAGCGCCGCGAGCGCCTTGCGGTCCGTCTTGCCGCTCACCGTGAGCGGCAGCGCGTCCAGGGGCACCAGCAGCGACGGCACCATGTACGCGGGGAGCTTCGCCTTGAGGGCCTCGCGCAGGGCCGCCAGCTCTAGATGGGTGCCCGCGCGCGCCACGACGAACGCCGCCAGCCGCTTGCCCTCCCGACCGTCGTCCAGCGCCGCCACCACGCAGTCCGCCACGCCGGGCTGCCGGCCGAGGACGACCTCCACCTCGCCCGTCTCCACGCGGAAGCCGCGGATCTTCACCTGTTGATCCACGCGGCCCAGGAAGTCCACCTGTCCGTCCGGGAGCCAGCGCGCCAGGTCGCCCGTGCGGTACATGCGCTCGCCCGGCGCGAACGGGTTGGGCACGAAGCGCTCCGCGGTCAGGTCCGGCCGGCCCAGGTAGCCGCGCGCCAGCCCCACGCCGCCCACGCACAGCTCGCCGGGCGTTCCCGGCGGCACGAGGTTGAGGTGCGCGTCCACCAGGTACACGCGGTAGTTGTCCACGGGCGGCCCGATGGGGACCTGCGTGTAGCGCCGCCAGTCCCGGGTGAAGAGGGCCGTGGTGTTGAGGCAGGCCTCGGTGGGTCCGTAGTAGTTGACCAGGGTGGAGATGTCCGCGTGGCGCTCCACCAGCTCCACCACGCTCGCGCCCAGCACGTCCCCGCCGAAGCAGAGGTAGGGGACCTTCAGCTTCCCCCGGGCGCTGCCATGCTCCAGCAGCCCCTTGAGCAGCGCCGGCACCGAGTCCACCACGTCGATGCGGTGCTCCACGACGTAGGCGTGGAGCGCCTCGGGCGACACCAGCGTGTCGTACGTGGGCAGGAAGAGCGCGTCGCCCCGCATCAGCGGCAGGAAGAGCTGGTGCACGGAGACGTCCACCGCGGGCGACACCAGCAGCATGTGCCGCAGGCTTCCGGCCGGAGCGAACATCCGCCGCAGCCACGACACCTGGTTGCACAGCGCCCGGTGCTCCATCATCACGCCCTTGGGCGTGCCCGTGGTCCCCGAGGTGTAGATGACGTACAGCAGGTCCCCGGGCCCGTTCACGCAAGGCAGCGGCGCGGCGTCCCCGCCCTGCGCTGCCTCCCCGTCCAGCACGCACCGCGCCCCCTCGAAGCGCACGGCCGGGTGCGCCACGTCCTCCAGCAGCCAGCGCGCGCCCGCGTCCCGCAGCAGCAGCGCGGTGCGCTCCGGCGGGTGCGCCGGATCCAGGGGCAGCCACGCGCCGCCCGCCTTCACCACCGCGAGGATGCCCACCACCATCTCCACGCACGGCCGCGACAGCACCGCCACCACCGCCTCGCGCCCGACGCCCAGCCCCCGCATCCGCCTCGCCAGCGCGTTGCTGCGAGCGTCCAGCTCCCGGTACGTCAGCCCCTGGCCCTCGTGCCACACGGCCAGCGCCTCCGGGTGGAGCGCCGCCTGCTCCGCGAACAGCGCCCCCACCGTCTGGTGCGGCGGGTAGTCGTGGTGCGCGGTGTGGAAGCCCGCGCGCAGCCGCGCCTCTTCGTCAGGAGGAAACAGGGACAGGTCGCGCAACGCCGCCTGGGGGCGTGACACCATCGCCTCCAGCAGGCACCCGAAACGCCGCGCCATCCGCTCGATGCGCTCGGCGTGGAAGAGGGACCGGCGGAAGCTCCACTCCAGCCGGAGGGGGCCGTCCTCACGCACCAGCGCCGTGAGGGTCAGCTCCACCTTCGACGTGGGCAGGGGCGGCGCCAAACGCTCCAGGCCCAGGCTGGCCCCCGCCTCCAGCTTCTGCGGGCCGTCCTCCTGGAGGCTGAACAGCACGTCGAACAGCGCCCCCCGCGCGGTGCCAGCGCCCTCCTGGGCCTGCGCCGCGACATGAGCGAAGGGCAGCTCCTGGTTCGCGAGCGCGTCCTGCGTGGTGCGGGAGACCCGCGCCAGGAACGCCAGGGCGGAGTCCTCCTCGCGGACGGTGTTGCGCAGCACCACCGTGTCCATGAACAGGCCCACTGCGTCCCGCAGCTCCGGGTGCCCGCGGCCGAGCACCGGCACCCCCACCGCCACGTCGCGGGTGGCGCCATGGCGGGACAGCACCATCGCGAAGGCCGCCAGCAGCCCGTTGAACAGCGTGGTCCCCTGGCGCTGGCACAGCTCGCGCAGCCGCGCCGTGAGCTCCAGGGACAGCTCCACCGTCCGGGCGTCGGCCTCCAGCGAGGCGTCCTGGGTGCGCGGTCCGTCCGAGGGCAGGTCCAGCGGCGGAGGCGGCGGCGTGAGCACCTGGCGCCAGTGCGCGGCCTGCGCCCGCAGCTCCGCGGACTCCAGGCGCTCGCGCTGCCATGCGGCGGCGACCCGGGGCCCGGGGCCCGGGGGCGGAAGTGAAGCTCCGGCGTACAGCGCCACCAGCTCCCGGAGCACGAGCTCCACCGACGCCGCATCGGAGATGAGGTGGTGCAGGTCCACGAGCAACAGCGCGGGTCCGTCCGCGCGCTCCACCAGGGCCGCCCGGAACAGCGGCGCCGCCGCGAGGTCGAACGGCCGCGCGAAGCGGCGCGCCAGCGTGGGCACGTCTTCTCCGGACGTCAGGCGCTCCAACTGGAAGGGCACCGACGCGGCCACGCGCTGGCGGACTTCGCCGTCCACGAACACGAAGGACGTGCGGAACGCCTCGTGCCGGTGGATCAGCGCTCTGAGCGCCTCCTCCAACCGACCCGCGTCCAGCGCGCCCGTCAGCGCCAGCGCGCCCGTCATGTGGTAGCGCGAGTCGTCCGCGCCGCCCCGGGCCTGGAGCACGTAGAGCTGCGCCTGCGCCGCCAGGACGGGGTGGTGCTCGGCGTCCGCGACCCGGGGCAGCGGAGCCCACGCCGGCGCGGCCGCGTCCACCCGCTCCGCGAGGGCGCGGACCGTGGGCGCGTGGAACACGTCCACCAAGGACACCCGCCGGCCCGTGTGCTCCGTCACCTGGTGCGCCAGTCGCACCGCGAGCAGCGAGTGGCCGCCCTGCTCGAAGAACGAGTCCGTCACGCCCAGGGCCTGCGCGCCCAGCACCCGCTCGAAGAGCGGCAGCAGTCGGGCCTCGGTCGGCGTGGCCGGCGCGACGCGCGGCGCGTCCTCCCGCCCCTGCCCGGGCACCCACACCAGCGCGTTGCGGTCCACCTTGCCGCTGGGCAGCGTGGGGAGCGTCGCCAGCGGGACGAAGTGCGACGGAACAAGGGCGGCCGGCAGCAGCCGGGCCAGGACCTCGCGAGGAGGCCGCACCGGCTCCTGGGGCACATAGAACGCCACGAGCACCGGCCCCGCGACGGCATCCGGCCGCACCACCACCACCGCGGCCGAGGCCAGGCCCGACGTCACCAAACAGGCTTCAATCTCTCCGGGCTCGATGCGGTGGCCGCGCAGCTTCACCTGGTGGTCGCTCCGGCCGTGGTGCTCCAGCTCGCCGGAAGGCAGCCACCGGGCGCGGTCGCCGGTGCGGTACAGCCGCCCGCCCCGCGCGTGCTCGGACGCCACGAAGCGCTCCGCCGTCAACTCCGGTCGCCCCAGGTAGCCGCGGGCCAGCCCCTCGCCCGCGATGCACAGCTCCCCGACGACGCCCGGGGGCAGCAGCTCCCCGGCTGCGTCCAACACCAGCACCTGGGTGTTGAGGACCGGCCGCCCCACGTCCACGGAGGTCTTCTGCGTCAGCTCGCTCACCGTGGACCAGACCGTGGTCTCCGTGGGCCCGTACAGATTGAAGATGCGCGCGGAGGTAAGCGTCCGCGCGCGCGCCAGCAGGTGCGCCGGCAGCGGCTCGCCGCCCACGAGCAGCAGCCGCACCCCGGCCAGGGCCGCCCGCCCCACGGGGTCCTCCAACAGGAGCTGGAGGCGCGAGGGAGTGAGCTGCACCACGTGGCAGCCCGTCTCCTGGATGCGCGCCCCCAGCCGCTCCGGGGCGCGCTGGGACGCCTCGTCGGCCAGCACCACCTCGTGCCCCAACCACAGGGGCAGGAGCGTCTCCAGCGCGAAGATGTCGAACGTCGCCGTCGTGGTGCACAGGAAGCGCAGCCGCTCGCCCTCCAGCGGCAGCGCGTCCACCATCGCCGCCAGGAAGTTGGCCAGGGCCCGGTGGGGCACCTGCACGCCCTTGGGACGGCCCGTGGAGCCCGACGTGTAGAGCACGTAGGCCACGTCCTCGGGGTGCCCCGCTTCAAGGACCGTGGCAGCGGGCAACGCGTCCGTTCCCAGGCCCGCCGCGCCCTCCACC
>NZ_RAWI01000276.1 GCF_003612125.1 Corallococcus praedator | reverse complement strand
AGATGGGTATAAGAGACAGGGTCAGGACTGCTCGCTGGAGACGCCGTCCGGGGCGGTGACCCCCTCGGCCTGCCAGAAGCGGCGCGGGTGTCCGTCACCGCGCGTGCCGCCGGACAGCTTGTCCACCCAGGGGTACTTCTGGGCCTCCTCGGCGGTGTAGCCCAGGTTGAAGACGGTGGGGCTCTTGGGCTTGTCCGACGCCTTCTCGTAGAGCGTGCCGAACACGCGGTCCCAGAAGTAGTTGGTGATGCCGAAGTTGCCCGTCTCGTTGTGGAAGTGGTGCGACATGTGCAGCCGCTTGATGTCCTTCAGGAACTTGAACTGCGGCGCGTAGTTCAGGTGCTGGATGCAGTGGCAGAACTCGTAGAAGCACGTGGTCACCATGCCCCAGCCCAGCGCCGCCGCCGCGCCCGAGCGCCCGCCAATGAGGTAGCCGATGGGCGTGAGCACCAGCGCGATGGTGGGCAGCGTGGTGTGCAGCGCACCGAAGAGCACGCGCAGGTCGTGCGGGTCCTGGTGGTGGTCGAAGTGGATGCGCTTCCACGTCACCGCCGTCGCCGCGGACTTGTAGAGGAAACGGCCGTGCAGGATGTACCGGTGGATGAGGTACCAGCCGAACGGGTACGCCACCGTCGCCACCAGCACCGCCGCCGCCATGCGCACCGGGTGGTCGAACCACTTCACCGACAGCACGATGCAGGTGATGCCGATGAGGATGTAGGCCACGACGGCGTAGTAGGTGAAGAACGAATAGACCAGGTCGCGCAGCGACATCCGGTCGAGGTTGTGCTTCCGGTTCAGGAAAGAGACCGCCACGGGTATCCCCTCACAGTTTTTTTGCGCCGCGCGAAACCCATGCCGTCAGGGCGCGCGGGGCACGAAGGCTCGCTCGCACCCCGGCCCTTGGGAGATGCGGCGGCACCTGAGCTATCAGCCCGGAAGGCCCTCGGCCCAGGAACGGCGAGACCCCTCTTAGTGTCTTCCTTGAAGCATTGAGAAGCCCTCCTGTTGGAGGCGGCGCTGATTGTCCGCTCGCCAGTCCTGCGTCCGACCCGGGGTCGGACTTCCATGGAGGGAGCGGACACCCCACCTTTCCGCCCACAGACGCGAGCGATCGCGCGAGGGGGCCAGATGGCGCGCAAGGCACAGGGGCAGCAGGCAGGCGGTACGGACACGGGGCGGCCGGCACGGCGCAAGGCGGCGACGACGTCCAGGCGGACTGCGAGTCCTGCACCGGCCACCGAGGGGCGCCTGGAGCTGCGCCGGGACATCGCCGAGTACCGGGCCGCCGCCGAGGCCCAGGCCGACCGGGTGCGCGAGCGCATCAACGCCGCGCTGGAGGTCAGCCGCCGCACCCGCGAGGAGATCGAGGAGCGCATCGCCAGCCAACTGCACACCGCCACCGTGGCCAGGAAGCAGGCCACCGCGCCGGCCCGCAAGCGCAAGCGCACGGCCTCCCGTACGTCCCACACGTCTGCGAAGTGACGCGACCCCGGCCTCCACGGGCTCCGGTCCGTTGACGCCGGGACGGCCCTGGAGGCAGGGGAGGCTGTCTAGGACCGGGCGGCCGGAGCGCGCTGGGGCAGGGGCAGCGACTCCGTGCTGGAGGACTCCAGGTCCAGGGCGGAGAGCTTGTCGGCCAGCGCCTGGGCCCGGTCACCCCCGTCCAGCGGGGAGGAGGCCTGGGCCCCGATGAAGCACACCCGGGCCCGCTCCAGCAGGGCCACCTGGGCGTGGAGCTGGGCGAAGAGGCGCTCGCGCTTGCGGGACAGCGCATCCAGGTGGTTGAGCTCCTCGCCCAGCGACGCGGCGGCGCGCTCCAACTGGCGCCGGGCCACGCCGTCCTGGGCGTCCGCGGCGCGCTTGCGCAACTCCTGCACCTGCGAATCCACGCTGCCCTGGGACGCGGAGGACAACTGGGCCTCCAGCACCGTCTGGGCCTCGGCCAGGCTGAAGGCGTCCTGGGCCAGCTTCCCGAGCACGCCCTGGAGCTTCTCGCGGCCCTTGCCGGTGGCCAGCTTGCGCGCCTCCGCCTGGCTCTGGCGGTACAGCCCGAGCGCCCGCGTCACCAGCCCGCGCACCTCTCCGGTGAGCGTGGCCTCCAGGCGCAGGCCCCGGGTGGCCACCGCGTCCACGTCCACGGCCAGGTTCGCCGGCAGCGTGCCGATGCTCCAGAACAGCGCCACCACGGCGTAGTCCACCAGCAGGGGGAAGTAGCCCCGGGCCGGGAGGAAGCGCGCGTCCATGACGTCCTGTACGTACAGCCCCACCACCGTCGTGACGGCCGCCGCACCGGCGCTCAGCGCCACCTGGGTGGAGCTGCCCCGGCCCTCGCGCCCGTGTCCCCGCCACGCCAGCACCCCCGCGGCGGTGGCGCCCGCCAGCGCGTAGTTCCAGGGCGACGGCAGTCCCAGGAAGAGGAATGCGATGGAGGGCAGCAGCACCACCGCCGTGCGCACCAGGGCGTTGAACGCGGGCAGCGGCTTCACCGCGGCGAGCGCCGCCCCCATCAGCGCGAAGTAGCCTGGATCCACCGGGAGGCGCAGCACCTGCCGGGCCATGCCCGCGAACAGCGCCATGGCCCCGGCCCCCACGAGCGCGTACAGGCAGCGCGTCTCGAAGTCCTCCCGGCGGATGAGTTGGATGGAGAGCGACACGGCGCACCGTCCCTGCACTAGTAGGAGTTGTTCTGCCCGAAGCTCTTCATCGTCTTCTTCTTCAGGTCGAGCATCTCACGACGCACGTCCGAATCACTGTGGGCCTTCCCATAGGCTGCCTGGGCCGCGTCCACGTCCGCAATCTCCCCCGCCAGCGCGGACGCTGAACTGCCGAAGAGGCGACGCGCGTTGTCCAGCAGGCTGACCGCTCCCTGACGGTTGCCGTTCTTCATCTCCTCCGCCGCCGCGTGCAACTGCTGCGTGCCCAGGGCGCGGATGGCATGCACGCGCACATCCCGGTCCAGGTTCGAGCGCACCGTCCCCGCGTCGTCCGTCACCCTCGCGTTCAGGGACAGGAGCACCTGGGTCGGCTGGTCCGCCGTCACGTCCACGTACGTCAGGTCCGCGCCCAGGACTTCCATCTGCGTGCCGCTCGCGGGCGCGTCCAGCGTCACCTTGGCCACCACGCGCGCGGACTGGCCGCCCGTCAAGTCATACAGGGGCACGCGCACTGTGTTGCCCTCGCGCGTGGACGGCAGGCCCATCACCTCCACGCCGCTCACGCCGGGCGGCAGCGTCAGCACCAGGTTCACATTGCGCGCCACGGTGCTGGCGGCCTGCTCCAGCTCCCGCGTGAAGATGGAGGCCAGCTGGGCCGAATCGCTGACGAAGCCGGAGAAGCCGCCGCCGCGCTCGGCCATGCCGCGCATCAGCGCGTCGTTGAAGCCCTCGCCCACGCCCAGCGCGCTCACGGTGATGCCCAGCTCGCGCAGCTTGCCCACCTCTGAGAACAGGCCGGTGTTGGACACGATGCCCTCCGTGGGCTGGCCGTCGCTCAGCAGGATGGCGCGCGTCACCCGGAACTCGCGCGTGTACGGGCGCACCGCTTCGGCGGCCGCCTGGAGCCCGCCGCTGATGTTGGTGGAGCCATCCACTTCAATCCGGGAGATGGCCTGGAGCAGCTCCGCGCGGGTCCGTTCGTTGATCTCCACGCTGGGCAGCGTCGTCACGGTGGAGCCGTAGTGCACCAGCGCCAGCCGGTCGCCCGTGCGCAGCTGCGTCACCAGCGCCTGGGCGGCGCGCTTCGCGTCCTCCAGCTTGCTGCCCATCATGGAGCCGGAGCGGTCCACCACCAGCGCCAGGTTCACCGGCACGCGCTGGGTGCTCTCCGGCTTGCGCGCCGACAGCTCGAACCACGCGAAGGCCTCGCCCGGGCCCGTCAGCACGTACGCGCCGGACAGCTTGCCGGTCAGCTCCACCGGGCCCGCCTTGCCGGAAGGGGACCGCCCCACGCCCACGGGCAGCACGAACTGGATGGGCGCCTCTCCCGGCTGCACCACCGTGTGGCTCTGGTCCGGACCCGTGGGGCGCGTGGCCAGCGGCGCCGTCGCCACATGGGTCGGGGGATGGCTGCTGGGACGGTTGAAATGCTTCGCGACCCCATCGAGCGCGAGCGCGCCCACGACCATCAGGCCAGCAAGGGACAGCAGCAGGGTGGTGCGGTTCATGGGAGGCGTGACCTCGAGAAGGGATTGGGCGAGCGGACGAGCACACGCTCGCAGACGCCCCCTGCCCGCGCATCCGTCAGCGGGAGGAGGGTCCTCCCGATGACCGATGGGTGCGCCCGCCCGGGGCCGTCACACGGCATCGGGGGGACCGCGAAGCACCAGGTCCTCCACCGCGCCGCGCACGCGGGCCTCGTCGAAGGGCTTCTCCAGCAGCGGGTTGGGGATCTGCGCCAGGAACTCGCGCGCGCCCACGGAGAAGGCCCCGCCCGACACGAAGACGAAGCGGCGCTCCAGGCCCGGGTGCTGGCGGCGCACGGCCTCGTACACGTCCCGCCCGGCGAGGTCCGGCATCATCACGTCGCACAGCACCGCGTCGAAGTCCGGCGCCTGGGCCATGCGCTCCAGGGCCTGCCGGCCGCTGGTGGCCACCTCCACGTCATGGCCGCGCAAAAGCCGCTGCAGCACGCGGCCCACCGCGGGCTCGTCGTCCACCACCAGCACCCGGCCTCGCGGCGCCAGGGGGGCGTCGGGGGTGACGGCCTCCGTCGCCCGGGGCAGGAGCGCGGAGGGCGGCGCGGGCAGCATCACGCGGAAGGTGCTGCCGTGGCCCATCGTGCTGTCCACGATGATGTCTCCGCCCAGCCCGGTGATGATGCCGTGGCAGATGGACAGCCCCAGGCCGGTGCCCACGCCCACGGGCTTGGTGGTGAAGAACGGATCAAAGATGCGGCCCATCACCTCCGGCGCGATGCCGCTGCCCGTGTCGCGCACCTCCACCACCACGCGCGGGCCCTCGGAGCGCGTGGCCAGCACCACCTCGTGCTCGTGCGCGGCGCCCTCCGGGATGGCCTGGGCCGCGTTCACCACCAGGTTGAGGAACACCTGGCACAGCCGGCCCTCGTTGGCCATCACCAGGGGCACCTTGCCGTAGTCCCGCCGCAGCCGCGCGCGGTGACGGATCTCATTCGCGGCCATCATCACCACGGAGTCCAGCACCGCGTGCACGTCCACCGGCGACACGCGCTCCTCGTCCGGCCGGGAGAAGGTCTTCAGCTGGCGGACAATCTGGCGCACGCGCTCGGCGCCCTCGCACGCCTCGCCCAGCACCTCCTGCCACTCCGCCACGTCCGGAGGGCGCACCCCGCGCGCGGGCGCGGGCGTCAGGTGGTGGCGGAACTCGTCCGACAGGAAGGCCAGGTTGGAGAGCACGAAGGCCAGCGGGTTGTTGATTTCGTGCGCGATGCCCGCCGCCAGCGTGCCCACCGACGCCAGCCGGTCCGCCAGCGTCAGCCGCGCCTGGAGCTGGCGCTGCTCCGTCACGTCCCGCGCGATGGACACCACCGCCGGCTGTCCGTCGAATCTCAGGGGCAGCGACGCCAGCTCCACCACGCGCGTGCGTCCGTCGCGCAGCACCAGCCGCCGCTCGCTGGTGAGCGGCGTGGTGGCCGCAGGCGTCACGCCAGTGCCCGGCACGTCCGCCAGGAACTCCGACAGCCGGCGGCCCACCAGCTCCTCCGCGCGCTCGAAGCCCAGCGTGGTGACGAGCACCGCGTTGGCGTAGACGATGTGGCCGTCGCGTTCGATGGCCGCCGCGTCCGGGAAGCCCTCCATCAACGCGCGCAGGCTGGCCTCGGAGCGCTTCAGCGCCTCCTCCACCTGGCGCCGCTCGGTGATGTCGCGCGCCAGCCCCTCCACCGCCACCACGCGGCCGTTGGCGTCCGTCACCGGCGCCACCACGTGCTCCAGCCACAGGATGCTCCCGTCGGGGCGCAGGAACCGCAGCACGACGGGCGTGCCGTCCGACGCGCGGGGCGACTCCAGCAGCCGCTCCAGCGCGGGCCGGTCCTCCGGGTGCACCGTGCGGTACCACAGCTCCGGATCCGCGTAGTGCGCCTCCGGCCCCAGGCCCAGCTTGGCGTGGGCCACGCGGCTGACGTAGGTGAAGCCACGCGGGGGCGCGCACCGGTAGAGGTACAGCACGTCCGACGCGTTCTCCGCGAGCTGGCGGAAGCGGTGCTCGCGCTCGCGCAGCGCCCGCTCGGATTCGCGCCGCTCCAGCGCCACGGAGATGGCGCCGCTCGCGGCGAACAGCAGGTCCACCTCCAGCCGGTCCCACTCGCGCGCCTCGTAGCAGTTGTCGAAGCCCACGAAGCCCACCAGCCGCCCGTGCACGCGCAGGGGCAGTACCAGCAGCGTGAGGATGCCCTGCGGATCCAACAGCTCCCGCTCGGCGGCGGGGAAGGTCGCCACGCGCCCGGTGACGACCTCGCCGCGCTCCAGGACGGGCACCCAGCGCCCCAGGCCCGGCCGCATCGGCAGCTCCTGGAGCAGCGGGTTGTCGATTTCAGGCACCACGCCGGGGGCGCACCACTCGGCGCGCTGGCTGCACACGAGCGCGCCCTGCGCGTTGAGGTGCGTTTCGAAGATGTAGACGCGGCTGGCCCCCGACGCCGGCCCCAGCGGCGCCAGCGCCTGTTGATACAGGTCTCCGCCGGTGTGCACCGACAGCAGGCGCTGCTGCATGTCCACCAGCGCGGTGAGGTAGCGCTCGCGCCGGGCGAGCGCGTCGCTCGTGCGCCTGCGCTCGGTGACGTCGTTGAGCGTGCCCGCCATGCCCAGCAGCATGCCGTCCTCGTCCACCGTCACCCGGACGAAGACATCCATCCAGCGGAAGCCCCCGTCGCGCGTGAGGTAGCGCACCTCGTGCTGGATGAACTCGCGCTCTCGCGTGAGCAGCGACTCGCACACCTCCAGCGTGCGCGCCTGGTCATCCGCGTGGATGAAGTCGAAGGCGGACTGGCCCAGGCACTCCTCCACGGGGAAGCCCGTCAGCTCGGTCCACGCGGGATTGAGGAAGACCCACTGACGCTCCATGTTCGTCTGGAAGACGACCTCCTGGAGCGTGTCGATGACCTGCCGGAAGCGACGCTCACTGGGGGTGCCGTCAGAACGGGTGAACGGCATCTGCATGCGGGAGACTCGCGTTGGAAGAACTTCGCCGTGCGAACAGAACTTCGTGGGTCACGGACGTGGACAGTCGAACGATTGAGGATCGCCGCCATGCAGGCAAGGGGGCCAGCGGGAAGAGCGGGATGACGGAAAGCATTCCCTGTGCTTGATGGTGATGGGGCGGGCCTTGGGGTCTGTCTTCCTGCCCGGGAGGCGGCGATGACACCATGATGCGTGCGGAAAGCCCCAGCATGTCCTCCGGCGTCACGTCTTCTTCTTCCCGCCCGGACCCTTCTCCGGACACCGCGTCGGGCCCGGCCTTGACGCTGGGTGCGTCGACACAGGAATTGCCTGGACGCGTCATGGATGCGGAGGGGTGGATCCTCATCGAACGGACCGGTCAGGTCCTCGCCTTCAACACGCAGGCGACGCTTCATTTCGGCATTCCAGCACCCACCCGCGTGGAGCACGGCCGTCTGCCCGGTTGTGAATGGGTCCGCGCGGATGGCACCCCGCTGCCGCCGCACGAATCCCCCCTGGGGCGGGCGCTGGCGGGCGAGCAGGTGGACAGCTCGGTGTGGGAGGTGCTCCGGCCGGACGGCACGCGCGCGTTCCTCCGGGGCACGGCGGTGCCGGTGAAGGGAGGGGACGGGCAGGTCGCGGCGGCGCTCCTGCGCACGCACGGCGTGGAGTCCCTGCCCGCCCCGCTGCTGGACGCGTCGCGGTTGCTGGCGGAGGCGGGCGCGCTGCTGGGCGAGGCGGTGGACGCGGAGGGACAGCTCGAACCGCTGCTCAAGCTGCTGGTGCCCGCGCTGGGGGAAGGCGCGCTGCTCATCCTGAAGCCGCCGGGCGAGCCCGTGCGCGTGGTGGCCTCCCTGCACGTGGACGAAGGCCGGCATGGGCTGCTGCGCGAGCTGCTCGGCCGCTACCCGCCGGACCCTTCCATGCCGGGCGGGCTGCCGGAGGTGTTCGTGTCCGGGGCGGTGGGGCGGCTGTGCATCATGTCCGAGGAGCACGTGGCGGCCATCGCGCAGGACGCGGACCATGCGCGGCTGATGCGGGAGGTGGGGCCGCACGGGTGCCTGAGCGTGCCCCTGGGCGCGCGCGGCAGCATCCTGGGCGCGCTGATGCTGCTGCGCTCGAACGTGCTGCACGCCTTCGACGCGGACGAGGAGCGCTTCCTGTCGGAGCTGGCCCACCGCACCGCGCTCTACCTGGAGAACGCGCGGCTCCTGCGTGAAGCGCGCGAGGCGGTGCGCCAGCGCGACGAGTTCCTGGGCATCGCGAGCCACGAGCTGAAGACGCCGCTGACGCCGCTGAGCCTCAAGGTGCAGCTGCTGCAGAAGCAGGTGGTGGTGCTGGCGCGCGAGGGCAAGCCCGTGCCCACCGAGCGCGTCGCGGAGACGCTGGACGTGGTGCAGCGCCAGGTGCGCCGGCTGTCGCGGCTGGTGGACAACCTGCTGGACGTGTCGCGCATCACCGCGGGCCGGCTGCGGCTGGAGCTGGAGGAGCTGGACCTGGCCAGCGTGGCGGCGGAGATCCTCTACCGCTTCGCCCCGGCGGCGGCGCAGCACGGCACGGAGCTGGAGCTGGACGCCCCGGTGCCGGTGGTGGGCCGGTGGGACCGGCTGCGGCTGGAGCAGGTGGTGACGAACCTGGTGTCCAACGCGCTCAAGTACGGCGCGGGCCACCCGGTGGTGCTGCGCGTGGAGGGGCAGGGCACGCTGGCGCGGCTCACCGTGAAGGACCACGGCATCGGCATCGCGCCGGAGGACCTGGCGCGCATCTTCGAGCGCTTCGAGCGCGCGGTGAGCGACCGGCACTACGGCGGCCTGGGGCTGGGCCTCTACATCACGCGGCAGATTGTCGAAGCGTTCGGCGGCAAGGTGAGCGCCACCAGCGCGCCCGGGCAGGGCTCCACGTTCATCCTGGAGCTGCCCCGGGGCGACATCCCGGAGGAGTGGCTCGACGCGCACGCGGCGCCGGGACCGACCTCGGAGCGGGAGCCGGACTTCGATCCGGATCCAGGCCCGGGCTGAGCCGCGTCCTTCAGGCGACTTCCAGCACCGTCCACTCGCGCACCTCGCCCGCGAGCGTCACCTCCACGGTATCGCCGGCGCGGCGACCCAGGAGGGCGCGGCCCACGGGGGAGCTGGGGGTGATGACGGAGAGGAAGCCGTCGCCACCGGGGCCGGTGAGCTCGGTGCCCGCGCCGGCGGGGAGGACGAAGAAGGTGCGCTCGGCGAAGCCGTCCTCGTCCTCGGTGCTGACGTCCACCAGGGCGCCCAGGCCCACGGGGCCCTGACGCGGGAAGCGGGGCAGGTCCTTCTGGCCAAAGGCGGTGAGCGCCTGGAGCTCCTCCTGCAGGCGGCGCGCGCGGTTGGCCTGGCCCGTGGCGAGGCTGCCGTACTCAATGGCGGCGCGGCCGTCCTCCTTCTTCTCGGACTCCGTGGCGAGGCTGCGGGCGGCCTCGCGGGCGTCGGCTTCCGCGCGGTGGGCCAGCCGGTCGCTCTGCTGGAGACGCTCGGCCAGTTGGTGGAGCAGGGTGTGCTTGTCGAGTGGCATGGGGGTCGTTACAGGACTGTAGCGTCCGGTGCGCCCGCCTCCAGTTTTCGGCCCGGCCGGGCCCGTGGCTGGGGGTACGATGGCCCCATGACGCCTCAGGAACGCTCGCAGAAGGCCCACGAACTGGTCGCGCAAGGCGCGGTGCTGCTGGATGTGCGCACGCCGGAGGAGTTCCAGCAGGGACACCCGGAGGCCGCCCGCAACATCCCCGTGCAGGTGCTGGCCCAGCGCTTGTCGGAGGTGGGCCCGGTGGGCACGCCCGTGGTGGTGTACTGCGCGGCGGGCGGGCGCAGCGCGGTGGCCGCGCAGCTCTTGCGCCAGGGCGGCTTCCCGGAGGTCTTCGACCTCCAGTCCGTGAAGAACTGGTAGGGCGCGCCTGTCCCAGAACCGCACCGCCGGCTTCCTCCTCGTCGCCCTGTCCGGCGCCTCCTTTGGCGCGCTGGGCCTGTTCGCGCGGCTGGCGTACGCGGCGGGCGCGGACATGCCCACGCTGCTGTTCCTGCGCTTCACCCTGGCGGGGCTGGTGCTCACCTGCGTGATGCTCGTGCGCCGGCAGCGCTGGCCCCGGGGCCGGGTGCTGCTGGGGCTCTTCCTGCTGGGCGCGCTGGGCTACTTCGCGGAAGGCAGCGCCTACTTCCTCGCGCTCCAGCACGCGTCCGCGGGGCTGGTGGCGCTGCTGCTGTACCTCTTCCCCGCGCTGGTGGCGGTGCTCCAGGTGGCCATGGGCCGCGAGCACCTGAGCCGCCTGCGCTGGCTGGCGGTGGCGCTGGCGCTGACGGGCACGGCGCTCACGGTGGACCCGGGCCCGGACGCGAAGCCGCTGGGCATCGCGCTGGGCGTGCTGTCGGCGGTCATCTACGCCATCTACGTCCTGTCCAGCGCGCGCGTGGTGGGCCCGGCCGGTCCGCTCGCGGCGAGCACCGGCATCCTGTTGTCGGCGGGGCTCGCCTTCGGGGGGCTGATGCTGGTGAAGGGCCCGTCCTTTCCCCAGACGGCGGTCGGCTGGGGCGCGGTGGCGGGCCTGTCGCTGCTGTCCACGGTGGTGGCGGTCCTCACGTTCTTCGCGGGGCTCGCGCGCATCGGCCCGGTGAACACGTCGCTGTTGTCCACGCTGGAGCCGGTGATGGCGGTGGTGCTGGGCGCGCTCTTCCTGGGCGAGCGCCTGTCGCCGCGGCAGGGGGCGGGCGGCCTGCTCATCCTGGTGGCGGTGGTGGTGCTGGCCCGGTCCGACCCGGCCCGCCCGGAACCGGTGTCCCAGGCGGCCGGCCCCTGAGACGACGCGACTACAGGCCGTGGATGAAGTGGTGCACGTCGTTCACGAAGCGCTGCGGACGCTCGGCGTGGGGGGCGTGGCCCGTCTCCGGGTAGAGCAGGTACCTCGAGCCCCGGATGGCGCGGGCCAGGGCCCGCTGTTCGGTGACGGAGAAGAAGCCGTCGTTATCCCCGCCGATGATCAGCGTGGGCACGCGGATGCTTCCCAGCCGCGCCGAGTGGTCCTCCGCGATGAGCCCGTCCAGCGTGTCCTGCCACACGCGCGCGGGCAGCTTGGAGCTCTCCGCCACGAGGGTGTCCAGGTACGACGCGGGCACGGGCTGGAAGAAGGTGCTGGCCTGGAATTCGTGGATGAAGGTGGGGTCCACCGGGTCGGTGAGCGTGTCCACGGCGGACTTGAGCCCCAGCGCGACCTCGTTGCCCGCCACGGTGGGCGCGGAGCCCACGAGCACCAGCGCCTTCACGCGGGAAGGCGCATCCAGCGCCACCTGCTGCGCGATGAAGCTGCCCATCGAGTGGCCCACGAGGATGGCGCGCGACACCTGCTTCGCGTTCAGGAACGCCACCACGTCCTGGGCGAACGCCTGCTGCGTGTAGCAGCACGCCGGGCGGGAGGAGTCCCCATGGCCGCGCTGGTCCAGCGCGTAGACGTGGAGGTCGCGCGAGAAGCGCGGCAGGTCCAGGTCCCAGGTGTGGTGCGAATCCGTATAGCCGTGCAGGAAGACGACGACGGGCCCGTCGCGGCGGCCCTGCTCCACGTAGCGGAGCGTGACGCCGGTGGACAGCCGCACGGAGTCCTCACGCAAAGCCGCGCCACCCTGGCGGTCGGTCTGCTCCAGCGCGGCGGGAGCACTCGCGAGGTCGGGCGACGTGCCCGTGTCCGGGCCGGGGCCGCAGCCGGCGACGAACAGCAGCGCGAGG
The DNA here is from genome assembly GCF_003612125.1 of Corallococcus praedator. Classification (GTDB taxonomy): domain Bacteria; phylum Myxococcota; class Myxococcia; order Myxococcales; family Myxococcaceae; genus Corallococcus; species Corallococcus praedator. The sequence goes on along the minus strand of NZ_RAWI01000276.1, from coordinate 666 downwards.
AGGGAGGGAAGGGAGCGGGTCATGCGAAGAGGCCTCACGGATGGGACGTGGCGGGGGGTTCCGCCAGCGCGCCCACCATCCTAAAGTGACCTCTGACATTGCATCCGGAAACCCGATGCGGTGGGTTGTATCCCACCCGCCCGGGCTCATTCCGGACTCAGGGCCGCCGGGCGAAGATGAACTCGCCCACGCCGCCCAGGCGCTGTTCGCGCCGGACGATGTGGAAGCCCGCGTTCTCCACCAGCCGGAAGGTGTCCCGGTTGAGGCGGCAGCCGCCGGACAGCCGGTGCCACGCGGGCGTGAGCAGGTCCTGCGCGAGGGCCAGCACGGGGCTTGAGGCCCGCACGTGCTCCAGCAGGCGCAGCTCGCCTCCCGGCCTGAGCACCCGCCCCACCTCCGCGAGCGCCGTGGCCGGCGCGTCCACGCAGCAGAACACCAGGCTGGAGACGACCGCGTCGAACGACGCATCCGGGAACGGCAGCGCCTGCGCATCCGCCTGGAGCAGGGCCACGCCGGAGCGGCGGGCCCGGGCGCGCAGGAGCGCCCCCAGGTCCACGTCCACCGCCGTCACGGAGGTCACCGCGTCCGGATACCCCGGCAGGGCCAGGCCCGTGCCCGCGCCCACCTCCAGCACCCGGCCCGAAAGCCCCTCCACCAGCTGGCGGC
>NZ_RAWI01000275.1 GCF_003612125.1 Corallococcus praedator | reverse complement strand
GCGCCACCGAGCACTACGCCGCGCCCCGCCCCGTGCGCGCCGAGCACGTGCGCATCGAGCTGGACCTGGACTTCGCCCAGCGCGCCATCGCCGGCACCTGCACCACCCGCGTGTCCGCCGTCCGCACCGTCGCCACCGTCACCTTCGACGCGGTGGACCTGGACGTCACCGACGCGCGCGTCGACGGCCACGCCGTCCCCTTCTCCAACTCCGGCGCCCACGTGCGCGTGGAGCTGCCCCGCGCGCTGGAAGCGGGCCAGGCGTGCGACATCGCGCTCACCTACCGCGCCCGTCCCCGCCGCGGCCTCTACTTCTGGGGCCCCGACGCGGGCTACCCCGACCGGCCCCTCCAGGCGTGGACGCAGGGACAGGACATCGACGCGCGCTGCTGGTTCCCGTGCCTGGACACGCCCGCGCAGAAGGCCACGTCGGAGGTCATCGCCACCTTCCCCGCAGCGATGACGTCCCTGTCCAACGGGGTGCTCGTCAGCGACATCACCACCGGCGAGCGCCGCACCCAGCACCACCGCATGGCGCAGCCGCACGCGCCCTACCTCGTCACGCTGGTGGTGGGCGAATTCGACGAGGCCACCGACACCGCCGGCACCACGCCGCTGCGCTACCTGTTCCCCAGGGGGCGCCGCGAGGACGCGCTCCGGTGCGTCGCGCGCACGCCCCAGATGGTCGCCGCCTACGAGTCCATCACCGGCGAGCCCTATCCGTGGAGCGGCTACGCGCAGGTGTTCGTCACCGAGTTCATCCTGGGCGGCATGGAGCACACCACCGCCACCACGCTGGTGGACACGGTGCTGCACGACGCGCGCGCGCACCTGGACTACACCGCCGAACCGCTCATCTCCCATGAGCTGGCGCACCAGTGGTTCGGCGACCTGCTCACCTGCCGCGACTGGCCGCATGGCTGGCTCAACGAGGGCTTCGCCACCTACTTCGAGGTGCTGTGGAAGGAGCGCGGCGACGACCGCGACGAGGCCGACCACCACCGCATGCTCGACCTGGACGCGTACGTCACGGAGACGCGCGAGCGCTATGCCCGCCCCATCGTCGCGCGCTCGTTCCAGGCCCCCATGGACCTGTTCGACCGCCACCTCTACGAGAAGGGCGGACTGGTCCTCCACGAGCTGCGTCGCCGCGTGGGCGACGAGCTCTTCGTGCGCGCCCTGCGCCACTACGTCGCCCGCCACCGCCACGGCGTGGTGGAGACGGTGGACCTGGCGCGCGCCTTCGAGGAGGCCACCGGCCACAACCTGGATCCCGTCTTCGACCAGTACGTCTTCTCCCCCGGCCACCCGGAGCTGAAGGTGGAGGTCCGCTACGAGGCCGACGACGGCCGCCTGCGCATCGCCGTGCGCCAGACGCAGCGCACCGACGCGGGCACGCCCGTCTTCCGCCTCCCGCTGGACGTGGTCGTCACCGTGAACGGGCAGGACACGCGCCACCGGCTGGACATCACCGACGCGGAGCACCGCTTCCACCTGCCCTGCCCCGCCGCCCCCTCGCAGGTGCGCGTGGATCCGCGCCGCGACGTGCTGGGCACGCTGGACGTGGACAAGGCCGTGGGCCTGTGGCGCGAGGAGCTGGCCTCCGCCCCCGAACCGCGCGCGCGCACGGAAGCCGCGCTCGCGCTGGGCAAGGACGGCGGCCTGCGCTCCGTGGAGGCCCTGGGCCGCGCGCTGACGACCACCGACCTCTTCTGGGCCACCCGCGCCGCGTGCGCGAAGTCCCTGGGCCGCATCCGCACCCCGGAGGCCCGCACGCACCTGCTGGACGCGCTGGACACCGCGCACCCCCGCGTGCGCCGCGCCGTGGTGGCCGCGCTGGGCGAGTTCCGCCACGACGCGCAGGTGGCCGGACGCCTGCGCGCGTTGGTGGAGGCCGGTGACGCCAGCTACTTCGTGGAGGCGGAGGCCACGCGAGGCCTGGGCCGCGTGCGCGCGCCTGACGCCCTGCCCCTCTTGGAGGCCGCCGCCGCGCGGCCCTCGTTCCAGGATGTGATTGGCGCGGCCGCGATGGACGGACTGGCGGAGACCCAGGACGCGGCCGCGTTCCCGGTGGCCGTGGCCCGCACCGCGTACGGACAGCCCGCGTTCCTGCGCCGCGCCGCCGTGGTCGCGGTGGCGAAGCTGGCCGAAGGCGCGAACCGCAAACGCGAAGCGGTGGACCTGTTCGCCCAACTGCTGCGCGACCCGCAGTTCCGCGTGCAGCTGGCGGTGTGCGACGCGGCCCCCACCCTGGGAGACCGGCGCCTGCTGCCCGCGCTGGAAGGCACCACCTTCAGCGACCCCCGCACCCGCCGCTATGCCCGCGAGGCCGTGCGCTCCCTGCGCGAGGGCGCGCCCCAGGCCCGCGAGATCGCCTCGCTGCGCGAGGAGCTGGACTCGCTCAAGCAGGAGACGCGCACGCTGCGCGAGAAGCTGGAGACCCTCTCCCTGCGCGACGCCGCCCCCGCGTCGAAGTCCAACGCCCGGCCCGTGCGCAAGCGCGCGGCGAAGGCGACGAAGCGCGGACGCACGCCCCCGCCCAAGCGGCGGCGTTAAGCACGGCCGGCGGCGGCGCCATCGCTCTGGAGAATGAGCCGCCCGCCCGCCTTCCCTCCAGGGGTGCTGCCCACGGCAGGAGTCCGATTTCGCCGCGCGAGGCCCGCCCACCGTGTGTACCTGTAGGCAATGGGAACGCGCACGGGGTGGCCATCGACGCGCCCGTCAACGCCGGGGGAACCCCCATGTCCCGGCAGGACCGACGCCACGGGGTGTGGCGTGGGTTCCCAGGAGCGAGGCATGGTCGGAGGAGGAGCCGCACGAGAGCTGGAGGCCGTCCTGGACGCGGCGGTGGATCCGGTCATCGCCTGCGACGGCGACGAGCGCATCCTGCACGTCAACGCGGCGACGGAGCGGCTGCTGGGCTGGAGCCGTGAGCAGCTCGTGGGCAGGCCGGTCACCGACCTCTTCCCTCCCCGCCTGCACCACTTCCATGGCCTGAGCCTGGCGCGCTACCTGCTGTCGCGCCGCAAGGTGTTGGGAGGGCGTCCCACCCGGGTCTTCGCGCTGCGCCGCGACGGCGTGGAGCTGATGGTGGAGCTGACAGTGGGGTCCACCGGCGAAGGCGGACGGGAGCGCATCGCGCTCACGATGCGCCGGCTGCATGAGGTCATCGACACGCTGGAGGAGCCGGTGGAGCACGTGACCGGCGGCCCCACCGACCTTCCGCACCACGAGGAGACCGTGGACCGCCTCTACCGGCTGCTGGTGGAGAACGCGCCCCTGGGCGTCTTCCACTTCGACCGCGCGCCCATCATCACCGCCTGCAACGAGCTGTTCGCGCACCAGTTGGGAACGTCCAAAAGGAACCTCGTGGGCCTGCACCTCTTCACGCTGCGCGACGAGCGGATGATGGCCTGCGTGCGCGAGTCGCTGGGCGGCCACCCCTGCGAATACGAAGGGGACTATCGCTCGCTCACCAGCGGCAAGGTCATCCCCGTGCGCGTGCGCTTCGCGCCCTGCTACGGCGACGACGGCGAGGTCGAGGGCGGCGTCGGCATGGTGGAGGACATCACCGACCGCCGCCACGTGGAGGCCGAGCGCGAGGCGCACCTGGCCCAGTTGGACCTGCTCTTCCGCAGCGCGCCCGTGGGCATCGGCTTCGTGGGCACGGACCTGAGATACGTGCGCGTCAACGAGACGCTCGCGCGCATCAACGGCCTCCCGGCCGAAGCACATCCGGGCCACACCCCGCTGGAGCTGTTCGGCCCCCAGACGGGCGCCGCCGTCGAGCAGTTCCTGCGCAAGGTGCTGAAGACCAACGAGCCCCAGGTGCAGGTTGAGTCCACGACCGACGGGACCCTGGGCCTGGAGGGTCCCCGGCGCTACCTGAGCGGCAGCATCTACCCGGTGCACACGCCCGACGGCCGCGTGCTGGGCCTGGGCGTGCTGGTGGAGGACATCACCGAGCGCAAGCACGCGGAGGAAGAGCGCGCGCACCTGTACCGCGAGGCCCAGGACGCCATCCGCGTGCGCGACGACTTCCTCTCCATCGCGAGCCATGAGTTGAAGACGCCGCTGACGCCGCTGAGCCTGCGCCTGGCCACGCTGGAGCGCCGCCTGGAGCGTGGCGAGCACGTGGACCCCGGCGTGCTGCGCCACGCGCGCCATCAGCTCACGCGCCTCACCGGCCTCATCAACGACCTGCTGGACGCCTCGCGCATCGAGGCCGGCCGGCTGGCGCTGCACCCGGAGGTCACCCGCTTCGACGTGCTGGTGGAGCACACGCTGACGTCCCTGGAGGGGCAGCGCGGCAACCACGTCTTCGACTTCAAACCGCCCCCGGACCCGGTGTCCGTCCACGGCGACGCGTACCGGCTGGAGCAGGTCGTCCTCAACCTGCTGGAGAACGCGCTCAAGTACAGCCCGGACGGCGGCACCATCCGCGTGCGCCTGACGGTGAACGAGGACGTGACGGTGCTGTCCGTGAACGACCCGGGCATCGGCATCCCCGAGGACCAGCAGCAGCAGCTCTTCGACCGCTACTTCCGGGCCCGCAACGCGTCCACGCGCTCCTACGGCGGGCTGGGCCTGGGCCTCTACATCAGCCGCGACATCGTGGAGCGCCACGGCGGCCGCATCTGGGTGGAGAGCGAATCGGGCCGGGGCTCCACCTTCTTCGTCGCGCTGCCAACACTCTCCGCCGCCCGGCCGCCTCTCCCGCGCGCCCAGGGTGATCGCCACCTGCACTGAACCCGGAGTGCGGACCGCGCTGAAAGAACTTCAGCCCTCCAGATGAGGCAAGGGCCCCGGGCCCGATGCAAAGGGCTGGAATCCCACGCTTCCATCCCCTGGCACGGCGGCTGCTCTAGGTGAGTGCACGGGAGGGAGCACCACAATGGAAAACATGACGATGCCGCAGAGCGAGACCCCTGTCAGCCGCGACAACGAGGGGTGGCTGGTCCGGGTGAAGGTCGCGGGACGCATCCAGGAAGTGCGCTGCGCTACGGAGAACCAGGCGCGCTACTTCGCCGCGGTGCTGTCGTTCAACAACGCGGGCCGTCCCAACCGCCTGCGCAATTGAAGCGAACATGATGAGGGGACGAAACGCGCGGGCCTCTTCGAAGAGAGAGCCCGCGCACGTCTCCCCGGACCGACGAACTCAGGCATTGCGGCGGGCGATGTCGGTGGACAGCACGTTGGCGAAGGACACCCAGCCCAGGTACGGGGCCATCAGCCACGGGGCCTTGCGGTCCACGCCGCTGGCGGCGGCGGTATAGGCCACGATGCTGCCCAGCAGCGCCCAGTTCTCCACCGCCGCGGCGCGCACGTCGCGCTTCCTGAAGAACAGGTAGGACCAGGCGGAGTTGAGTCCCAGTTGGACGAACCACAGGCCCAGCGCCTTCGAGCGCTTCGCGCCCGCCGGAGAGCCCCAGATGCGCCAGCCGGAGACGGCGATGAGCGCGTAGAGCGTGGTCCACACGGGACCGAAGAGCGCTCCGGGCGGCTGGAAGGGCGGCTTCTTCAGTCGCTTGTACCAACCCTGCGACACGGCCTCGCGCGTGCCCCGCGCCCCCAGGTAGACGGCCCCGGCGGTGATGGCGCCGAACGCGCCCAGCGCCACCGCCGACTCGCGGTTGAGCGTGGGGTTGTGCTCGAGGCCCTCGGAGCCTCCCAGTTCGCTGAGTTGCATGGCGTGTCCCTCCCTGCCTGTGGCGAAGTCGTGTGCGGAGCCACAAGCTGTGTCCTCCCGCCACCGGAGGCCACGCGTGCCTGCCTGCCCGTGGGGCAGCAAGCCCGCTTCGTGAACACCTTCCGGCTCAAGGGGCGGGCGTGGGCGCGGACTCCATGGGAGCGCGGGCTTCGGTGGACACTCCCGCCGCGAGCCAGCCCTTCACGAGCAACAGGTGTTCGGCCTCCGCGTCCAGGGCCAGTTGGAAGCGGTCCGCGAGGGTGTCGTGGCCCAGCCCGCGGGCCAGGTCGATGAGCAGCTCCCAGCTCGCGTTGTCCGTCAGCTCCGCCACGAGCAGCGCCTCCGTGCACTGCCGCAGGTTGGTGCGCGCATCCGAGATGGCCGCGGGCACGCCCTGGGAGATGACCGCGGAGAGGTCCGCCGACGGCGTCATCGCCGTGGGGTCCGCGCCCATCTTCTCCATGGACTCGATGAGCAGGGCGAAGTGTCCCAGCTCGTCGTCCAGAATCTTCGTGAGCAGCTCGCGCGACGGTCCTCCCTCCCAGCTCCCGTACACGTCCAGCTTGGAGAGGGCGCCCTCGTAGAGCCGGACGCCGGTGCGCTCGAAGGCGAGCCGCTCCCCCAGCTTGTCGATGAACACGGTGGGCTTGCTTCCCTTGAGCATGTCCACCGCGGTCTTCGCCATGCCCTTGAGGCTGGACGGCGGGGGCACATGGCCCAGGCCATCCCCCGACTCCCGGGCGTACTGCTTGCGCACTTCCAGGATGCCCTGCCCGTCTCCCGGGCTGCTGGGGATGGCGCGTTGCGCCTCCTGGATGATGTCCTTGCTGTCGATGGGGGATGTCTTGATGCCGGTGCGGTTCATGCCCACGTCGGCGACGGTGTCCTTGCTCATTGCAGCCTCCTGCCTTCCAGCACCGAGCCCATGCGTTCCGCCTTCGCCGCCAGCTCCGTGCCCGGCCTCCACTGGTAGCCGGCCGCCACCGTCTCCGACGGCGAGCCTTCCGAGTTGAGCTGCGCCTGGTAGACGCGCGTGCGGTGGTCCTCCGGCAACCGCGACACGTAGTCCGGACCGTTGGAGCGCATGTCCACCTCCTGCGAGAGCACCTTGCGCACGAACTCGCGGTGCTCCTTGAACGCGAGGGGCTCCGGGAGCGTGCGGGGCAGCACCTCCGCCGGGTCGCGCCGCTCCATCTGCTTGAACAGCTCCATCACGTAGTGCAGGTGGCCCAGCTCGTAGTCCACGAAGCGCTGCCACACCGCCTTCACGTGCGGGTTCGTCTCGTACGCCAGGCAGGAGTAGTAGTTGTAGACCTCCGCGGCCTCGTGCAGCAGCCACTTCTCCAGCATGGATTCGTCCGGATCGCAGAGCGAGCCGTACTGGGTGACGTGCTGCTCCTCGATGGAGGCGATCTCCGCGTAGAGCTGCCGCGCGACGGGGTCCGCGAAGAACGGGCCCACGGTCATGTAGTAGTCGTGCGTCTGGAACTCGGATGCGGTGATGGTGATGGCGTGCAGCTTGGACAGCGGATCCGCCGTCTTGTGGTCGTAGGACGTGCGCACGTCGTCCAGCGGATGGCGGTGCTCCACGGACGTGGGCCGGCCGGGACGGATGTCGGAGTAGGACTGGATGAGGTTGTTGGGGTCCTTGCCCTCCAACCGGTCGTAGAGCGCCGAGTAGCGGTACAGGTGGTCGAAGTCCTCCAACATCCCGAACCGGTAGGTCTGCGCCAGATAGGGGTCCGGCTCATGGATGGCCACGCTGGCGGTCGCCTCGATGGCCAGTTGCTCGAAGCCGAGCGTCGTTTCGAGGGGGGTCTGGTCCGGCGGGTTGAGCCAGTTGACCATCGTCTGCTGGTGGTGCTCCGCGCGCCGCACCAGCGCCAGGTGGGGCCGCAGCTCCCGGTTGAGCCGGGCGAAGAGGTGCTTCATGCGCAGCGCATCCGCCTCAATGCCGTTCATCAGGATGACGCGCGTGCGGGTAAAGGCATCATCGTCCAGCTTGCTGTAGGGCCGGCGCACCATGTCCTTCCAGGTGAAGAGCTGCCGCTCCAGGGGGGTGCCTTTTTCTTGGAAGAGATCCAAAGCCACGGTGTGACTCCTTCGAAAGGGAGCGGGGGGGGTTGTCACCCCGGCAGCGAGGATGCGTCGCGTCCGCCCGTGCCCAGAAGGTCCGGCGTCGGCCCGGCCCCGGCAACCGTCGGGCCTGCGCTGGCTGGATGACGCGAGAGGCGTCGATGGCTCGCAAGGACTCCTGCTCTACCGGCTCTTCCGGTCCTCTTGGATGAAGGTCCAATTCCGAAGGGCGGGTGGGATGCCGCGAGGGTCCGGCCCTGGGGTAGCGTCGCGGTGCAGACCTCTTGGGGAGGAACCGTGGCGGGTGAGCCGTGGAAGATCATCCAGCAGCGCTGGCGCGACCATGGGCCGCGGATGTTGGGGGTCGCGCTGGTGGCCACGCTGGTCGCGTGGGCGTGTGAACACGGCACCCCGTTCCTGAAGCAGGTGGAGCCCGTCGCCTATGACCGGGCCCTGAGCACGTACCTGGGGGAACGCAAGGAGTCCTCGCGGGTGGTGGTGGTGGCCATCGACCAGCTCACGCTCGATGGCATCAGCGAGAATGAACAGCTGCGCATCAACTTCGGCAACTGGCCGTACACGCGCACGCTGTGGGCGCGCATCGCGCAGGAGCTGAAGGCCGCGGGCGCGAAGGCGGTCCTCTTCGACGCGGTGATGGACGAGCGCGCGTCGGACGAATCCGCCGACCTGGGGTTCGCCCAGGTGCTGCGCGAAACGGACCTGCCCTTCTACGTGGGCATGGTGACCAGCGGCACGGCGACCCCGCTGCCCCGCGCGGACTTCCAGGCCCCCGTGCCGGTCGCCCTTCCTGACACCGCGTCCCCCACCCCAGAGGACACGTTTGCGGAGGACGCCGCCGAGGAGTTCAAGGACGGCCCCGCGACAGCCACGCCCACGCTGACGCGCGCGGCCCTGGCGCGGGCGCTGGCGTTCCCGGTCAGCCGGACGGACGGCAAGGCGCTGCCCGCGCTCGAGTACGTGTCGAGCCAGGGCACACCGCAGCCGCGCCATCCGGTGCCCCCCACGCACGCGCTGGTGGGCGCGGTGAACGGGTTCGGGCTGGTGGACACGGAGGCGGACGAGGACGGCGTCATGCGGCGCACGCGCTTCGCGTACACGGATGGCATCAACACCTACGTGACGCTGCCGGTGCGCCTGATGGCGGACCTGCTGGGCGCGAAGGAGGTCACGCTCTCCGGCGGCACGCTCCGCCTGGGTGAGCGGACGTGGCAGGTGAATCCGGACGACGGCAGCGCGGCGCTGGACTATGGCGGTCCGCTGCACAAGCGCTACCCCATGGTGAGCTTGATCAAGGTGCTCAATGACTGGATCCACCGCAGCCACGGCGAGGCGGTGAAGCTGCCCGCGGACACCTTCCGGGGCAAGGTGGTGGTCATCGGCGGCACCACGCCGGGCATCAACGACATCAAGGCGACGCCCTTCTCCTCCACGGAGCCGGGCGTGGCGAAGCAGGCCGCCGTGGTGGACACGCTCCTGTCCGGCGAGTTCATCACCCGCGCGCACTGGAGCGTGGACCTGGGCATCACGTTCCTGGCCGCGCTGCTGTCCGCGGTGCTGTTGATGACGGCGCGCTGGACGCCCCTGGAGGTGGTGTGGCCGCTGGGGCTCGTGTTCGGGCTGCACCTGGTGACGGGGCTGGCCCTGAAGACGTCGCACACGCACGTGCTCACCGCGATGCCGTCGCTCGCGGGCATTGGCGCCAGCGTCGCGGCGCTGGCCTTCAACCACCTGACGGCCAACCGCGAGACGGAGTTCATCCGGCAGGCGTTCAGCCGCTTCATGGAGCCGAAGCTGGTGGCCCAGATGATCCGCTCGCGGCAGCTTCCACGCCTGGATGGGGAGAACAAGGAGATCACCGCCTTCTTCAGCGACATCCGGGGCTTCTCCACGTTCAGCGAGCACTTCAAGGAGGACCCACGCCAACTGGTGCGCATCCTCAACACGTACCTGACGACGGTGAGCGGGGCGCTGCTGCGCGAGGGCGGGTGCCTGGACAAGTACATTGGCGACGCGGTGGTGTGCCTGTTCGGCGCGCCCATGGACCAGGAGGACCACGCCATCCGAGCGTGCCGGGGCGCGCTGGCGGCGAAGGCGGCGGTGGAGGCCCTGCGCGTGGACTTCCGGCAGAAGGGGTTCCCGGACGTGTACACGCGCATCGGCGTGAACAGCGCGGTGAACTTCGTGGGCAACTTCGGCAGCGACCAGCTCTTCAGCTACACGGCCATTGGCGACGGGATGAACCTGGCGGCGCGGCTGGAGGGCGCGAACAAGGCCTACGGGTCGGTCATCATGATTGGCCCCCGCACGTACGCGCTGGCGAAGGAGCACATCGAGGTGCGCGAGCTGGACCGCGTGCGGGTGGCGGGCAAGACGGAGGCCGTCACGGTGTATGAGCTGCTCGCTCTCAAGGGCCAGCTGGCGCCGGAGCTGCAGCGCACGGTGGCGCACTACCATGAGGCCCTGGCGCTGTTCCGGCAGGCGAGGTTCGCGGACGCGGCGGCGGTGCTGGAGGCGGAGGCGGCAAGAGGCCTGGAGGATGGGCCCACGGGGAAGCTGATGGAGCGCTGCCGGGAGTACCTGGAGACACCGCCGGAGAATTTCGACGGCGTGGCGAATCTTGAGAAGTGACGGCGTATGGAGTGGGGGAGCACGACCATGAAGCGACTGAAAATGGGCGTCCTGCTGTTGGCGCTGGGGGTGCCAGCAGCGGCGGCGTGGGCGGCGAAGCTGGGGGACAAGCTCTACGTGAAGGCGCGCAACACGCGGGTCCTGGTGAGCCCGGAGGCCACGTCGAACGTGGTGGTGGTGCTCCAGCCCGGACAGCAGGTGACGTGGAAGGGCGCGTCCCCCAAGGACAAGCAGTGGCACCTGGTCACGGAGCCCAAGGGCAAGCCCGGCTACGTGTTCCAGACGAACCTGTCCACGAAGCCGCCCAACATGGAGCTGGTGGCCAAGGACGGACAGACGCGGGCCATCGACCCGGCGGCCTTCGTGTCCAGCGGCGCGGCGGTGAAGGCGCTGAGCCCCGGGGCGGAGAAGTACGGCCAGGACAAGGGCGGCGACTACGCGGCGGCGGTGAAGCAGATCAAGCAGGCGGAGGCGCTGGCCGCCGCCGTCACCCCCGTGAAGATCGCCGAGCACGTGAAGCAGGCCGGGCTGTTCCCGGTGGTGGCGCCCACCACGACGGTCGGTCCGCAGAAGGTGGCGCAGGCCGCGCCGGCCAGGGGCGCCAGCAAGCCCCCGAAGGAGGCGAAGTGATGCGCTCGCACCTGAAGGTCGCGGCGGCGGTGGGCCTGGGGCTTGGCCTGACGTCCTGCGCGAGCCTGACGAAGGGCTTGAAGGCCGCGAAGCTCGGAGGCGACGCGGACCGCCTCGTGGCCGTGTCTGAGAACACGCAAAAGTGCGACAAGCTGGGCGCGGAGCCCGCCATCCAGGAGGAGTACGCGCTGGGCAGCGCGCTGGCCATCCAGTGGGTCCAGCGGGGCGGCGGGCTGATGCTGGCCACCGCGACGGATCAACAGCTGACCACCTACGTCAACACGGTGGGCCGCAACCTGGCCATGCAGTCGCCGCGGCCGACCCTGCAGTGGACGTTCGGCGTGCTCAACGACACGCGCAACTTCAACGGCCTGTCCGCGCCGGGGGGCTACGTCTTCGTCACGCGCAAGCTGCTGCAGGGCGTGGACAACGAGGGCCAGCTCGCGGGCGTGCTGGCCCATGAGATTGCCCACATCGTGCTGAAGCACGCGCTGCACCAGTACGCGTCGGTGAAGGTGAGCAGTTGCAAGGGCGCCGTGGTGGGCAATGCCCTGGTCTCCGCGGCGGCGGGGCGGCTGCTGTCCGCGAGCGACCGGGACGGCAAGCTGGACCTGGATTCGGACACGGGCCTGCTGGCCGACCTGACCGAGAAGACCGTGGAGCTGGCCGGCAAGGGCCACCGCAAGGAGGAGGAACTGGAGGCGGACCGGCTGGCGGTGGAGCTGATGCTGGGGGCCGGCTACGACCCGGAGGCGTACCGTCAGCTCATCGCGAAGACGCCCGACGGGGGCGGCTTCTTCGCCAACCATCCGAAGCGGGACGAGCGCACGAAGCAGATTTCAAAGGTCGTCCTCGCGCAGAAGGCGGGCGCGGACACGTTCGCGGAGCTGTCCACCGATTCGCTCCAAACCCCCGCCCTGCCGGCCAGCTTCGCCGCGGTGAAGGCCACCGGCGTGGCGAAGGACGCGAAGTAGGCGGGCCCGTGCGCGGGCAGTGACTGCCCGCGCTCGGACGGACTTCAGCGCATCGTGGCCTGGCTCAGGGCGCGGTGCACGGACTCCAGGGCCTTGCGCGCCTCCAGCAGTTCGGCGCGCTCGGCGGTGAGGGACGCGACCTGCTGGGCCAGCACGTCGCGCTCGCCCTGGAGCGTCTCCACGGCGCGGCGCAGGGACGCGGACTCGTCCTTGGCGCTCTCCAGTTCCACGGCGAGGCGCTCCTCCTCGGCGAGGCTGTCGGCCAGGGCCTGCTTGCCGCGCGCCACCACCTGCTCCAGCGAGTCGTGTTCCCTGGACGCGGCCTGGAGGGCCTGGCGGGACTCCTGGAGCGACAGCAGCGCTTCGTCGCGCTCGCCTTCCAGGGCGGCCAGTTCGCGCTCCAGGTCGGCCAGCAGCTTCACGCGGCCTTCCATCTCCGCGGTGAGGCGGCGCGCCTCGTCCATGCGCAGCCGGGCTTCCTCGGTGGCCTTCTCCGCCTGACGGCGCGCCACCTCCAGGTCCTGGGTGAGCGTGAGGTTGAGCGCCTTGACCTTGGTGAGGTCCGCCTGGAGGTGGGTGATGCGCTCCACGGCGCGCTGGCCGGCTTCCGCGACGGTGGCGGGCAGCGGCTCCGGACGCGGGTTCTCACGCACGGCCTTGAGGCGGGCCTTGAGGCGCTCGCGGCGGGACTCGGAGTCCATGGCCTCCTGCGGAGGGGCGGGCGTCTGCACTTCGACCTGGGCG
>NZ_RAWI01000274.1 GCF_003612125.1 Corallococcus praedator | reverse complement strand
CCTCCACCGCCGCCCTCACCCCGCTGACGGGCCATCTCCGCTTCGATGGAAGCGAGGAGCTGGCGCTCCTTGTCATGCCAGCGCGACTTGCTGGGGTCGGCCAGCGAGCGACGGGCGCCGTTGGCGTAGAACTCCAGGTCCTGGAGGCTGGCGCCGTAGACGGGCGCGCCCTTGCTGCGCCCGTAGTTGGGAAGGGTCATGCCGTCGCCACCGCCGGCGGGCGCACCCGCGGCGGGCGCGGCGCGACGGGCGGCCGGGGCCGCCGCGACGGGCGTGGCGCTCATGGACAGCTCGCCCAGTTGCAGCGTGAAGCCTTCGCCGTTCCTGTACGCCGTGCCCACCCGGACCTGCTCCACCTGACCGTCGGGGCGACGGACCGCGACGGTGACTGGATATTGCTCGCTCATGCGGCCCGGATTCACACCACGGGCCGGCCGCTGTCAACGATGGAAGCGGCGCATGTCGCACGCATGGCGGGTCGCCTGGGACGACCCACCACGGAACATGCCCGGGAGGCGACGTCTCCCGTCAGTTCAACGACACCATGCCGCCGCTCGAGCCCTTCTTGCGCACCCAGGCCTTGGGCTTGGGCGGCGCGGCGACGGGAGCGGCCGGCTTCGCCACTTCCTTCAGCGCCTGGCTGCCGGCGCGACCGCGCGGCAGCTTCACGTCCTGCACTGACTGCGAGCGGGCGCCATCCACCCACGACTCCGGACGGCGGCCGGTGCGGATGAGCAGGCGCAGCTTCTGGTAGTGCGCCGAGCAGTAGCCCTTGGAGCGGCTCTGACGCTTGCACCCGATGACCGCGCACGCCTGGTTGTCTTCCGCGGCAGGAGCCTTCGCGGCCGGACGGCCCGGCCCGCGGGTGGCGGGCGCCTTCACAAGGGCGGCCTTCGCGGCGGGAGCCTTGGCGGCGGGCGCGGCCTTCGCGGCGGGAGCCTTCGCAGCGGGCGCCTTCGCGGCAGGAGCCTTCGCGAGCGCTGCCTTCGCGGCGATGGTCTTCGCGGACGGCGGACGACCCGGCTTGCGACGGGCGGGCGGCTCCGGGGCCAGCGTGGGCGTGCGCACGCCCGCCACGGCGCCCAGACGGCTGGACAGCGGTGCCAGACGGCGCGTCACCTCGCGAAGCACATCCAACGCATCCAGACCCTTGGCCATACGGGCCACGGCCTTCGTAACGGGAGCGAGTTGCAACTGCAACTCGCGTCGGACCATGTCGCGGAGTTCGTTCTCAAGAGAAAGTGGGGCCATGTGGGGCAGGATATACACCCAACCGCCCGGGGCGGGATGGAAACATCGTCCAAGATGTTAAAGGAACCCGTCATGACTCCGGTTTCCCCCACTCCCGTCCGCTTTCGAGGCACCGACTCCTACCTCACGAGCGAGGGCCTGCAGGCCGCCGTCAACTGCGCCCTCACGCTCCAGCGCCCCCTCCTGGTCAAGGGCGAGCCCGGCACTGGCAAGACGCTCCTCGCGGAAGCGATTGCCCAGGGACTGGGATTGAAGCTGCTGACCTGGCACGTGAAGAGCACCACGCGCGCCCAGGATGGCCTGTATGTCTACGACACCGTGCAGCGGTTGTATGACTCGCGCTTCGGCGACGGGGACGTGCGCGACATCCGGCGATACATCCGCCTGGGGCCGCTGGGCGAGGCGTTCGCCTCCCCCGAGCGCGTGGTGCTGCTCATCGATGAGGTGGACAAGGCCGACCTGGAGTTCCCCAACGACCTGCTCCACGAGCTGGACCGGATGCGCTTCCGCATCTCCGAGACCCAGGATGAGGTCGTGGCGAAGAACCGCCCCGTGGTGCTCATCACCAGCAACAACGAGAAGGAGCTGCCCGACGCGTTCCTGCGCCGGTGCGTGTTTCACTTCATCGACTTCCCGGAGCGCGACCTCATGCAGCGCATCGTGGATGTGCACCATCCTGGGCTGGAGGCCTCACTGGCCGAGCAGGCGCTCAAGGTCTTCTACGAGCTGCGCGCGATGACCCGCCTGCGCAAGCGGCCCTCCACCAGCGAGCTCATCGACTGGATCTCCGTGCTCAAGGCCAACGGTGTGATGGAATTGAAGCTGGATGAACAGTTGCCGTTCCTGGGCGCGCTGCTCAAGAAGGAACAGGACCTGGTCGCGGTGGCCGAGGCGTTCAGGGGCGGCCGCAAGTCTCGCGCGTAGCAAGGGAAGGAGACGGGCCATGTTCCTGCCGTTCTTCTACGAGCTGCGAAAGCGCGGGGTGAAGGTGGGCGCCCAGGAGGCGCTCGCCCTCGCCGGTGCGCTGAAGGCCGGGCTGCATGACAGCAGCCTGGATGGCTTCTACCACGTGGCTCGCGCGCTCCTGGTGCACTCGGAGACGCAGCTGGATGCGTTCGACCAGGCGTTCCTCGCGCACTTCCAGGGCGTGGCGTCCGATGCGCTCAAGCTCACCGAGGAATTGCTGTCCTGGCTGGAGGAGGCCAAGGAGCGTCGGGACCTGAGCCCCGAAGAGCTGGCCATGCTGGAGCAGTGGGACCCGGAGGAGCTGCGCAAGCAATTGGAGCAGCGCCTCAAGGAACAGACCGAGCGCCACGACGGCGGCAACCGCTGGGTGGGCACCGGCGGCGCGTCCGCGTTTGGCAACAACGGCATGGCGCGCCAGGGCGTGCGCATTGGCGGCACCGGCGGACGTCAGGGTCAGGCGCTGTGGCAGGCCGGGGCGCGCAAGTACGCGGGCTACCGCGACGACGTGGTGCTGGACACGCGGCAGATGGCCGTGGCGCTGCGCAAGCTGCGGGCCTTCGTGCGCGAGGGCGCCCTGGAGGAGCTGGACATCGACGAGAGCATCTCCGCCACCGCGAAGAACGCGGGCGAGCTGGAGGTGGTGACGCGTCCCCCGCGCCGGCCGAACACCCGCGTGGTGTTGTGCATGGACGTGGGCGGATCCATGGATCCATACGCGCACCTGGTGAGCCGGTTGTTCAGCGTCGCCAGCCAGGCGTCTCACTTCAAGGAGCTGCGCACCTACTACTTCCACAACTGCGTCTACGGGAAGCTCTACGCCACGCCGCAGCTCACCGGTGGCCTCACCGTTCCGGAGCTCACCGCGCAGGTGGGCCGGCACCACAAGCTGGTGATGGTGGGCGATGCATCCATGGCCCCGTATGAGCTGGGCATCCGCACGGATGCCAATGGTCAGTACCGCCAGGAGGGCTTGGAGGGCATGACGTGGATGATGCAACTGGCGCAGCACTTCGAGCGCAACGTGTGGCTCAACCCGGAGCCTCGCGGGTCGTGGCGCTCGGGCACCATCGCGATGCTGGCCAATGTGTTCCCCATGTTCTCCCTCACCGTGGAGGGATTGGGTGAGGCGGTGAGCCACCTGACGCGTGGGAAGACGCCGCGCGGGGCGGCGACCCGGCGGTAGGAGACGCCATGGCTTCCTTTGCTCCCATCAGCGTCCTGGATGCTCCGTCCAACCTGGGCCTGCGGCCTTCAGCCCCTGGGGTGATTCCGGGCGTGTATCAACTGCCCCGGGCCCTTCGCGCGCAGGGCATCGTGACCCGGTTGGGCGCGGAGGACGCGGGGATGGTGATGCCTCCCGCGTACTCTCCGGAGGCGGAGCCGGACACCGGCTTTCGCAATGGCGCCGCGCTGGGCCGGTACAGTGTGGCGCTGGCGGATCGCATCGGGGCGCTGCGGGCCCAGGGACGTTTCGTGCTGCTGCTGGGCGGGGATTGCAGCGTGCTCGTGGGGTCGTCGCTCGCGCTGCGGCGGGCCGGGACGCATGGCCTGGCGTTCATCGATGCGCATGACGACTTCTCGTATGACAAGGACCGCGCCGCCCTGGCGGGTCGGCTCACCGCGGCGGGACTGGACCTGGCGCTCGCCACCGGCCATGGACCGGATGCGCTCTGCGACCTGGACGGACTCAAGCCGTACCTGCGCGAAGAGGACGTCGTGCACCTGGGCCTGTCCCGCAGTGACGAGGACACCGCCGTGCTCGCCGTGCAGGAGTTCGACACGTCCCGCATCCCTTCCCTTCCGCTCACCGCCATCCGTCAGCGTGGCGCGGACGCTGTCGGAGATGAGGCGCGTGCCCTGCTGGAGGCCCGGGAGTTGGATGGGTTCTGGATCCATGTGGACGCGGACGTGCTGGACCTGTCCGTCATGCCCGCCGTGGATTCACCCAACCCGGAGGGACTCCGGCTGGAGGAATTGACCTCCCTGCTGGCCTCACTGCTGCGCAGCCCCCAGGCCGTGGGCCTGGAGCTCACCATCCTGGACCCGGACCTGGACCCCGAGGGCCACTGCGCCCGGGCCTTCACCGAGGCCGTGGTGGCGGCGTTCGCGCTCAGCGGCCGCGTCCCCTGAGGCATTCCCGGCGGGTCCCAGTGTCCCCTGCCAGCCAGCCCACCTGACGGCGGGCCCGTTTCGTGCGGCGCGGCGTCCCCGGTTACGGCATGGTGCGCCCACGACGCAGCCGGCGTGGGGAGACCGCATGACGACCGAGAAGATCGATACCCAGGCAATCAACACCATCCGAACCCTGTCCATCGACGCGGTGGAGCAGGCCCACTCGGGTCACCCGGGCGCGCCCATGGCGCTGGCCCCGGTGGCCTACCAGCTGTGGCAGCAGGAGCTGCGGTACGACCCGGCCCAGCCCCAGTGGCCGGACCGCGACCGCTTCATCCTCTCCAACGGTCATGCGTCCATGCTGCTCTACAGCCTGCTGCACCTGGCCGGCATCAAGCGCCTGGACGAGCAGGAGCGCGTGACGGACGTGCCCGCCGTGTCCCTGGAGGACATCAAGAAGTTCCGCCAGCTGGACTCCGCCACCCCCGGCCACCCCGAGTACCACTGGACCACCGGCGTGGAGACCACCACCGGCCCGCTGGGCCAGGGCGTCGCCAACAGCGTGGGCATGGCCATCGCCAGCCGCTGGCTCGCGGGCCACTTCAACAAGCCCGGCTTCGAGCTGTTCACCCATGACGTCTACGCCATCTGCGGCGACGGCGACATGATGGAGGGCGTCGCGTCCGAGGCCGCCTCGCTCGCCGGCCACCTCCAGCTGCCCAACCTGTGCTGGATCTACGACAGCAATCACATCTCCATCGACGGCAGCACCGACCTTGCCTTCACCGAGGACGTGGGCCGCCGCTTCGAGGGCTACGGATGGCGCGTCATCCAGGTCACCGACGCCAACGACCTGGACGCGCTGAGCAAGGCCTACAGCACCTTCAAGCAGCAGCGCGGCAAGCCCACCCTCATCGTCGTGAATTCGCACATCGGCTACGGCGCGCCCAAGAAGCAGGGCCTGGCCAGCGCCCACGGCGAGCCCCTGGGCGCCGAGGAGATCAAGGGCACCAAGCGCTTCTACGGCTGGCCCGAGGACGCGCAGTTCCTGGTCCCCGACGGCGTGAAGGAGCGCTTCCAGGAGCGCATGGGAGCCCGCGGCAAGCAGCTTCGCGAGGCGTGGGAGAAGTCGCTGGCCGGCTACCGTCAGCAGCACCCGGAGCTGGCGCACGAGCTGGACCGCATGCTCAAGCGCGAGCTGCCGGATGGCTGGGACAAGGAGCTGCCCGTGTTCCCCGCGGACGCGAAGGGCATGGCCACCCGCGAGTCGGGCGGCAAGGTGCTCAATGCACTCGCGAAGAACTACCCGTGGCTGGTGGGCGGCTCCGCCGACCTGAACCCGTCCACGAAGACGTACCTGTCCGCCTCCACGTCCATGAAGCCGGGCGAGTACGCGGGCCGCAACATCCACTTCGGCGTGCGCGAACACGCGATGGGCTCCATCGTCAACGGCCTCAACCTGAGCAAGGTGCGCGCGTACGGCGCCACGTTCCTCATCTTCAGTGACTACGAGCGCCCCGCCATGCGCCTGTCGTCCCTGATGGAGATTCCCTCCATCCACATCTTCACCCACGACTCCATCGGTCTGGGCGAGGACGGCCCCACGCACCAGCCCGTCGAGCAGTTGGTGTCCCTGCGCGCCATCCCCGGCAACATCGTCATCCGCCCCGGCGACGCCAACGAGGTCACCGAGGCCTGGCGCTACATCGCGCAGCAGCAGCACCACCCGGTGGTGCTCGTGCTGTCGCGGCAGCCGGTGCCCACGCTGGACCGCACGAAGTTCGCTCCCGCGTCCGGGCTCTCCCAGGGCGCGTACATCCTGCAGGAGGCCGAGGGCGGAAAGCCGGACGTCATCCTCATCGGCACGGGCACCGAGGTCGCGCTGGTGATTGAGGCGGCGGAGAAGCTCAAGGCCGAGGGCGTGAAGGCCCGCGTCGTCAGCATGCCGTCCTGGGAGCTGTTCGAGCAGCAGCCCGCCGAGTACCAGGAGCGCGTGCTGCCCGCGGCCCTCACCGCGCGCGTCGCGGTGGAGAAGGGCGCCGCGTTCGGCTGGGAGCGCTGGGTGGGCCACATTGGCAGCGTCGTCGGCATGCGCAGCTTCGGGGCTTCGGCGCCCATCAAGGCGTTGCAGCAGAAGTTCGGCTTCACCGTGGAGAACGTGGTGAAGGAAGCGCACGCCACCATCGCCAAGATGAAGAAGTCGAAGGCCTGAAAATAAAAGGGCCCCGGACCCTCCCCCGAAGGTCCGGGGCACCTCTGGGTTCACCGCCGGGCTTACCTCCGGCGGGAACTCCATGGATGCGTGTGGCTGTGTTCCCCCCGTTTCAGCGGTGCTTCGGTGTGGCTCAGGCCGCGAAGTAGACCGGACGGGCCGGGGGCGGGCTGCTGATGAACTTCATCTCCTTGATCATCTTGTTGAAGTCGCTCTGGTCGATGCCCGTGCCGCCCTTGGCCTGCGCGCGGGTGGCGTACTTCTCGTAGGTGTCCACGACCTTCTTCGCGTCCGGCGTGAGGCGGTCGTAGTTCTGGCGCGCCCACTTCATCGTGTCGGTGAACTCCAGGCCCGCCGCCTGGCCGTCCAGGTCCGCGGCGCCCTTCTCGATGGCCGCCGTCAGGTCCTTGCCGTTGATCTTCCCGCTCTTCGAATCCAGGCCCTCCAGCGCGGCGCGCATGGAGTCGTCGCGGAAGGTCTTGAAGCCGTCCAGGGTCTTGAACATGGCGTCCGCCTCCTTCTGCGTCAGGCCGTCCGGGCCGGCCTTCTTCGCGGCGGACTGGTAGGCCTTCAGCACTTCCTTCGCCTCGGGCGTCAGGCGGCTCTCGTTCTTCGCGGCCCACTTCTCGAACTCCTTCAGTTCGGAGGTGGTGGAGTGCGCGTCCGTGTCCGAGATGCCCTCGCGGATGGCCTTGGTCAGGTCCTCGCCGGAGATGGGGCCCTGCTCCTTGTCGAGCGCCTCCGTGGCCTTGCGGGCGCTCACGTCACCGGCGCCCACCTTCTTCATCTCCGCGTTGAGCGCGCGGGTCTCCTTCGTGTTCAGGCCCTCGTGGCCCTTGGCCTGCGCCGCCTTGGCGTGCTTGCGGTAGACGTCGAGCACTTCCTTCGCCTCCGGGCTCAGCTTGCTCTCGTTCTTCGAGGCCCACCGCTCGAACTCCTTCAGCTCCGCGCCGGCCGCCTGGCCGTCCAGGTCCGCCGTGCCCTTCTGGATGGCCTTGGCCATGTCCTGGCCGGAGATGGGGCCCGGCTTCTGGTCGAGCGCTTCCGTCGCCTTGCGGGCGCTCACGTCCACGGCGGCCGCCTTCTTCATCTCCGCGTTCATGACGGCGGACTCCTTGTCCGTCAGGCCCGTCTGGCCCTTCTCCTGCGCCGCCTTCGTGTGCTTGCGGTAGACGTCGAGCACTTCCTTGGCCTCCGGGCTCAGGCGGCTCTCGTTCTTCGTGGCCCACTTCTCGAACTCCTTGGCCTCCGCGCCGGCGGCCTGGCCGTCGTGGTCCGCCGTGCCCGTCTGGATGGCCTTGGCCATGTCCTCGCCGGACACCGTGCCGCCCTTGCGGTCCAGGTTCGCGAGCGCCTTCTTCGCGCTGGCGTCACCCACGTCGCGCATCTCCCCGAGCATCTTCTTGAAGTCGTCCTGCGGGATGCCGGACTCGCCGCGCGCCTGGGAGAGCGCCGCGTACTTGGAGTAGAGGTCCATCACCTGCTTCGCCTCCGGCGTGAGGCGCTCGCGGTTGTTCATGGCCCAGTCCGCCACGGTGCGGTACTCGGAGGAGGCGGCCTGGCCGTCCAGGTCCGCGGTGGCGCGGTCGATGGTGTCCGCCATCTGCTCGGCGCTGATGGGGCCCGAGGTCTGGTTCAGCTTGTTCAGCTCCACCAGCGCGCCCACGTCCTTGGGCATCCAGTCGTTCCGGGGCTGCACCGCGAACTTCTTGCCCGCGTCGAACTGGTCGGCCTTGTTCAGCCCCGCCTTCAGCTCCGCGATCTGCGCCTTCATGCCCGACATCTGCGTCTTCATCTCCTTCAGCGAGGAGAGCAGCGCGGCCTCCTTGCCGGACAGCTTCGACGGCGTGCCCAGCAGCTTGTTCTGCTGCGCGTTGGAGATGGCGGGACGGTTCGAGATGACGGTGGAAGCGGTCTTGGTGACGGACATTTTTGATCTCCGGTAGGAGCGGCTTCCTCGTCGGAAGCGGTATGCCGGGACCTATTGCGCGCGTCGTGCCATCCCTGACCACAGTGGGAAGCGCTGTGATTTCATGGAGTTGCGCGGCGAGGGCGCACTCCGCGGGGTGGTGACTCCAGTCACCATGGTGGTGACAGTCACCAGCCCCCCATCCCCCCGGGTGGTGATTCCGGTCACCAGGTCCTCACGCCCGGGGGCGCGCTTGCTCGGGGCGGTTTCTAGACTCCGCCTCGCAGCTCTGTCTCGCTCCACAGCGCGCCGTCGCGTTCGGTCAGCAGGAAGGTCAACCTTCCCTGATGGAAGCCTCGCACCGGGGCCTGGGGCTCCGGGAAGCCCGGGGGCGGACGCCAGTCCGGGGGCTTCAGCGGTGACAGGGGGATGGACTGTTCGCGGCGCAGCGCGCCCACGTCCTGGTCGGTGAGGTCCCTTCCGCGTGCCCAGGGAAGGACGTCGTGGCCGTGCAGCTCCACGCGGTGGCCGGGGCCGGGGTCCTTCCACGGGCCGATGGCCGTGCGATTCAGCGCGGAGAGGTGCGCTCCACAGCCGAGCGCCCGCCCCAGGTCCCTTGCCAGCGAGCGCACGTAGTAGCCACCCCGGCAGGTGAGCTCCAGGACGCTGGCGCGTGGCAGGTCGTGCGAGTGCCAGCGGGCGGTGTGCAGGTAGACGCGCGAGGGGGGCAGGTCCACGGCTTCGCCCCGGTGCGCCTTGCGGTAGGCGGGCTCACCGCCGATCTTCTTCGCGCTGGTGGCCGGAGGCACCTGCTCCGTCCAACCGAGGAACGGCTTCAGCGCCGCGTCCAACAGGGCCGGGGTCAACGCGCTCGCATCACCCTGGTACACGGGCCGACCGTGCAGGTCTCCCGTGTCCATCTCCGTGCCCCACTCCACTCGGGCCACGTACGTCTTGGGCGCGGCGTGCAGCAGTTCGAACAGGTGCGTGGCCGGACCCACCAGCATGAGCAGCAGCCCTTCCGCGAACGGATCCAACGTGCCGCCGTGCACCAGGGCCGTGCGCCGGTTGGGCCGCGTGGCCTGGGCCTCCTCCTGGAAGGCTCGCACGGTGGCGAAGCTGGTGGCGCCCACGGGCTTGTGCGTCAGGTAGAGGCCGGGGGTCATGCGTCTTCTCCGTCATCGTCCCGGGCGCGCTCCTTGCGCACCGTCGTCGCGCCCTGCTGCTTCTCCAGGTGTACCGGCTCCGCGCCGGAGTGCTGGGAGACGGTGTTCGCCAGCTCCTCCGCGTGCGTCGTCACCCAGACCTGACTGTGCTTCGCCGCGTTCACGATGAGCCGGCCCAGGGGCTTGAGCAGCTCCGGGTGCAGGCTGGTCTCCGGCTCGTTCAGCGCGAGGAACGGCGGCGGCCTGGGACTGAGCAGCGCCGCCAGCAGGCACAGGTAGCGCAACGTCCCGTCCGACAGCTCCGTCGCCGCCATGGGCCTCAACAGGCCGGGCATCTGGACGAAGAGGCTGAAGCGTCCCTCCTGCGCGTGGACCTCCAGCCGCGCCCCGGGGAAGGCGTCGTCCAGGCCCTGCTCCAAAGCGGCATCGTCCCCCACCTCCAGGATGGTCTGGAGCGCCGCCGCCAGGTCGCGTCCGTCATGCGCGAGCACCGGCGTGCGCACGCCCACCTGGGGATGCCTCAGGGGTGCATCCGGGTCCGTGCGGAAGTGGTGGTAGAAGCGCCACGACGCCAGGGCGCGCCGCACCTCCATCAGCCGGGGGAAGCGGTGCGGATCCGACAGCTGATCCAACACCGACTCCGCGGTCCACAGCTCCGTGGGGAACGTCACCTTCGTGCCGTCCGCGTCGCGCAGGAACGCCGTGCGGTCCTTGCGCTCCATCAACACCCCGCGCCGGCCCCCCGAGTACGCCCACAGGTGCTCTTCCTTCACCTCCGGATCCAACGCGAAGGCCGTGCCCGACCCCGGCACGGGCCCGCATTGCAGTTCGTACCCGAGGTCGTCCAGGTCCACCGCCACCTTCAGCCGCACCGGCTTCTTGGGGTCGCGCGGGCCGGCCCACATCACGCTCGGCGTGCCGCCCTCCTCCGCCAGCGTGCGCGCGAGCCGCCCTTCCGCCGACGCCGCGAGCAGGTACAGCGCCCGGTACAGGTTCGTCTTGCCGCTGCCGTTGGGCCCCACCACCACGTTCACCGGCCCCAGCTCCAGGTGGAGCTGACGCACGGAGCGGTAGCCGGAGATTTCCAGACGCGTGATGGGCATGGCCGGCGCAGCCTAGCCCCGCCCACGGGCTCGCGGCGCCGTGCCTTCCAGATTCCGGGGCCCCGCCCAAGGTCCTGAAAGGACTCGGCCCGCCAGGAGTGGCGGCTCGCTGCGTATAGGATTCCGCGTGCCCGCATTCCGTGGCGCTTGAAGGAGAGGGTTCCATGTCGCCTCCGTTCCGCTGGCTCCTGAGCCTCACCCTGGCCCTGGCCCTCACGGGCTGTTCCGAGGAGTCCTCGGAGGAGGATGCCGGCACGCGCCTGGATGCCGGCTCGACGTTGGACTCCGGCACGTCCGTGGATGCCGGCGCGTCCGAGGACTCCGGCACGACGCTGGACTCCGGCACCTCCGATGCGGATGCGGGGACCCGGGACGCGGGGGACCCGTCCTCCCAGGACGCCGGCAGCGGGAGTTCCGACGCGGGCCCCCAGGCGGACGCCTGGGACGGCGGCGCCGAGACGCTTCCCGAGCTGTCCGACTGGCTGACCCCGCCCCTCTATTCGGAATGCTCCCTCACCCTTCCGACGGGCTCCCCCATCACGGACTGCAAGGACCTGTCCCTGTTCGACCTCTCCTCGTGTCCCGCGGGCGCGTTCGACACGCTGGAGTCCGTGGGCACGTACCACCTGCTCGGCCGGGGTCTCTCCGGGTACGTCACCGTCAGCTATGGACTGACGCTGCCGTTCGACGGGGCGCCGGGCACGCTCAACGGCAGGCCCCTGACGCGCCAGTCCGTGGGGCCGGGCTCGTTCGTCTTCAGCACCAGCTTCGCCGCGACGCCTCCCTATATCCCCGCTCGGGACTTCACGTTCGTGGGCTGCACCCGGCCCGAGCCCCGCCGCGTCAACGGCTGCTATGTCCAGTGCGCCGACGGCAAGGTGCGCAGCCAGGGGACCTTCACCGCGCTGCGCCCCTCCTGGGGACGCGGTGAGTCCGAGTCCTCGGGCGGCCTCACCCTCCACGGCGAGGCCTCGGTTCCCCTGGGCTTCCCGGTGGATGTCTATGTCGCGAAGGACCACGCCTACGTGGTGGCCATCGGGGACAAGGCCGATGCTGGCGGCCTGGCCGTCTTCGACGTGAAGAACCGGAGCAAGCCCGTCCTCACGAAGCGCATCCAGCTTCCCGGCGACAGCTACTGGAATGGCGTCTGGGCGAAGGGCGACGCGCTCTACATCGCCAGCACCAAGGCCGGCGTCATCGTCTACGACATCTCCAACCCCGCCGACCCGCAGTACATGCGCGCCGTGCCCGGCGAGGCCATCGCCGTGCACACCGTCCACGTGCAGGGCGACCGGCTCTATGCGATGGCGCCCGAGCCCGCGAGCCAGACGCTCCTGTTCGATGTGACCTCACCGCTCTCGCCCGTGCTGCTCAACCGGGTGACGGTGTCCGGTGAGTGGGGAGGACCGCACGACGCCACCGCCTACGGCGACCGCCTCTACATCAACAGCACGAGCTCCGGCTTCGTGGCCTTCGACGTGAGCAACCCGGAGCATGCGCTGGAGTTGGGCGCGTATGTCTTCGACGGTCAGTACTCCCATGCGAGCGCGGTGGGCACCTTCGCGGGCCGCACCATCGCCTTCGAAGGCGGCGAGGGAGTCAACGCGCACCTGCGCGTGCTGGACGTCACCGACCCGGCGAACATGCGGCTCATTGGTGAGTACGGCCTGCGCCCCCACTTCTCCATCCACAACATGATCCTCAAGGGCACGAAGCTCTACATCGCGTACTACCACGAGGGTGTGCGCGTGCTGGACGTGTCCGTGCCGCCGAAGCCTCGCGAGGTGGCGTACTTCAACACCTTCCTCGAAACCCAGCCCGGCCGGAGCAGCGGGATGTTCGAGGGCGCCATCGGCATCCGCGTCCCGGGCGACGGGTACGTCTACGTCGTGGACACGGCGCGCGGACTGCTCATCTTCAACGAGCTGTGAGGGATTGAGCCCGCGCGCAAGGGCGCCTGGGACGCGCGGGACCGATGGTTTCCGGATGGGGGGCATCTCCCGACTTCCTCGCCGAGGGGATGACACCGGACCGTATCGCGAGAGGGCCCGCCGTCCTGGCGGTGCCCAGGTCCCCCGCGAAGAGGTCCGCCCCCCATGTCC
>NZ_RAWI01000273.1 GCF_003612125.1 Corallococcus praedator | reverse complement strand
GCCCGGACGCCCCGAGCGCCACCACCAGCACCCCCTCCACCATCACCGGCGCGGGCGCCGGCCCACCCTCCGGCGGGACTCCCGGGAGGGCAGGGGAGGGGACCTGCGGCTTCGGCGCCGGCCGCTTCCAGCGCACCTGCCCGGAGTCCGTCGCCAGGGCGCGCACCGCGCCGTCGGGCGCCACCAGGAACACCCGGCGGTGCGACTCATCCACCACCGGCGGTGTCCGCACGGGAGGCTCCCCGCCCAGGCGCCAGCGCTCCTTGCCGTCCTCCAGCCCCAGACAGACGACGTCGCCCACCACGGTTCCGGCGATGACGGCGCTTCCTGCTTCCACGGGCGCCACCGCCACCTCGCGGCCCAGGGACACGCGCCACACGGGGCGGCCCTCGCGGTCCAGGCGCAGCACGGTGCCTGCCTCATTGCCCAGCAGGACGCCATCCGCCACGGCCGTGAGCCCCGCCCGGGACGACGCGTCACTGGAGAACTGGAACGCGCTGTCCACTGGCGCGCGCTGGCACGCCATGACGGCCAGCGTCAACGTCAGGCAGGGCAACCAGGGCAGGCGTGGACAGGCGCGAGACGGCATGGTTTGGGGGAGGATGACGCAAGCAAGGAACTTCGACCATGCCTACGATTCGTGAAGACGAAACCCCCAATGCCACCGGCATCCCGTCGTCCGCCCGGCGCTCGGACATCATCCCGCCCCCGACGCTCGCGGTGACGGAGGAGCTGCTCCACGCGCTGCCCAAGACGGACCTGCACTGCCACCTGGACGGGTCCATGCGGCTGAAGACCATCCTGGAGCTGGCCGAACAGCAGAAGGTGAAGCTGCTCGCGGACACCGAGGACGGCCTCGCGAAGGCCATCCACATGGGCCAGGTGTGCAAGAGCCTGGAGGAGTACCTGGTCGCGTTCGACGTGACGCTCTCCGTGCTCCAGACGGCCGAGTCCCTCTACCGCGCCGCCTATGAGCTGGCCGTGGACGCCGCCGCGGAGAACGTCCGCTGGCTGGAGGTGCGCTACTCGCCCGCGCTGCACCTGCAGAAGGGCCTGAAGATGACCACGGTCATCGACTCCGTGCTGGAGGGCCTGCGGGCCGCCAAGCGCGAGACGGGCATCAAGTGCGCCGTCATCGTCTGCGGCATCCGCCACATCAACCCGCAGACGTCCATGCGGCTCGCGGAGCTCAGCGTCGCGTACAAGAACCGCGGCGTCGTCGGCTTCGACCTGGCGGGCGCGGAGGCCAGCTTCCCGGCGAAGGACCACCTGGACGCCTTCCGCCTCATCCTCAAGAACAACGTCAACTGCACCGCCCACGCGGGCGAGGCCTACGGCCCCGAGTCCATCTCCCAGGCCATCCACTCCCTGGGCGCGCACCGCATCGGCCACGGCACCCGGCTGCGCGAGGACGGCGACCTGCTCAACTACGTCAACGACCACCGCATCCCCATGGAGGTCTGCCCGTCCTCCAACGTCCAGACGGGCGCGGTGCAGTCGCTGGAGTCCCACCCGCTCAAGTTCTATTTCGACTACGGCCTGCGGGTGACCATCAACACCGACAACCGCCTCATCACCGACACCACGGTGACCAAGGAGCTGTGGCTCGCCCACCGCGAGCTGGGCCTGTCGCTGGAGGACCTCACCACCATCATCGTCTCCGGCTTCAAGAGCGCCTTCCTCCCGTTCCGGGAGAAGCAGGACATGCTGCGGCAGGTGAACCAGGAGATCGCCACCACCCTGGCCGCCTTCGAGAAGCGCCCCGCCAAGGCGCTGCGTCAGCCGGCCTGAGCGCCGCCCCCACGCGCCGCCCGGCCTTGAAGGCTTCGGGCGGCGGGTGGTCGTTTGTCCTGGCGCGCGGTGCCCGGGGCCGGGTGGAATGCCCCCCGCATGGCGCGGGCACTTCCGCCGTCGCGCGTGCCACGCCTCGCGTGGAGGGATGATGGACGACACCTACGGCACACCCCCGACGCCGGAACCCGGCCCTTCGCGCGCGAAGGCGGTCCAGGACCTGGCCGTCCCCTCCATCCTGATGCTGGTGATGGCCGGGCTCACGCTCCTGTACTCGCTGGTGAGCATGGCCAGCCCCACGAACGTGGAGCAGCTGGCGCCCTTCCTGGACAACCCGGACATCCCCCAGCAGTGGAAGGACATGATGCTGTGGATGTTGTCGCCCCTGGGCCGCATCGTGCTCACGGTGCCCGGGCTGGTGCTCAACGGCGTGGTGGCCTTCGGCGCCTGGAAGATGAAGAACCTGCAGAGCTACGGCTGGTCCATGGCCGCCGCCATCATCTGTTGCATCCCGTGCTGCGGCCCGTGCTCCTGTCTGTCGCTCATCCCGGGCATCTGGTCGCTCATCGTGCTCAACCGCCCGGACGTGAAGGCGGCCTTCGTCTAGCGCGCGGTCCTTGCCTCCTCGTTGAATGCACATCGGGCGCCCCGGAATCACTTCCGGGACGCCCGTCGCGCTTCAAGGTCTGGGGCCCGTCTGGAAGGTCAGGTGACCTTCATCCCCTTGGGGATGACGACGACGCCGCCGGAGGTGACGTGGAAGCGGCGCTTGTCCTCCGCCGCGTCGTAGCCAATGGTCATCCCGGGCGGAATCTCCACGTTCTTGTCGATGATGGCCCGCTTGATGCGGCACCTCCGACCGATGGTGACGTTCTCGAAGAGGATGGAGTCCTCCACCTCCGAATACGAGTTCACCCGCACCTTGGGCGACAGCACCGAGCGGTGCACGCTGCCACCGGAGATGATGCACCCTTCGGCGACCAGCGAGTCCGTCGCCTTGCCCACGCGCTTGTTGTCCGCGTCCGCGAAGACGAACTTCGCCGGCGGATAGTTGTTGGGCTGCGTGTGGATGGGCCAGCGGTCGTTGTAGAGGTTGAAGATGGGGTCCACCTCCACCAGGTCCATGTTGGACTGGTAGTACACGTCGATGTTCCCCACGTCGCGCCAGTAGCCGCGCTCCTTGTCCTCCTGGCCGGACAGCGTGTTCTGGGCGAAGTCGTACACGTACACGGGCTCGTGCTTGTACAGCTCGCTGATGATGGACTTGCCGAAGTCGTGCGCGCTCTTCTCGTCCGCGGCGTCCCGCACCACCTCCTTCACCAGCGTGTCGGTGCTGAAGAGGTAGTTGCCCATGGACGCCAGGCACATCTTCGGGTTGCCCGGCATGGGCGGCGGGTCCTTGGGCTTCTCCAGGAACTGGAGCATCCGCCCGTCCGGCCCCACGTCGATGATGCCGAACTCGCGCCCCTGTTCGATGGGCACGGGGATGGCCGCCACGGTGCACGCGGCCTTCCGCTCGATGTGGAAGTCCAGCATCTTGCGGACGTCCATCCGGTACACGTGGTCCGCGCCGAACACGAAGATGTGGTCCGGCTCCTCGTCCGTGATGATGTTGAGGTTCTGGTAGATGGCGTCCGCGCTGCCCTTGTACCAGTCCAGGCCGGTGCGCATCTGCGCGGGCACCGCCTCCACGTAGTGGCCCAGGAACGCCGTCATGCGCCACGCGCGCGACAGGTGGTTGTTGAGCGAGTCGCTCTTGTACTGCGTCAACACCTTCATCCGGTACACGCCGGAGTTGGCGAAGTTGGAGAGGACGAAGTCGATGATGCGGTAGCGCCCGCCGAACGGGACCGCGGGCTTCGCCCGCTCACGCGTCAGCGGCTCCAGGCGCGTGCCCGCGCCTCCCGCCAGGATCATGGCCAGCAGCTTTGACATAGGTGCCGGCCACGTTAGCCCCGGCCCGCCATCCCACAATGCCCGTGCGAGCGCCTCTTCGCGTACCGTTGAATGCCCAACCGCGAGGGGGGGACGGAGGTCCCATCCCCTCCTGGTTTCAGAGGATGTAGGAGGAGGGGTGCAACCCGGTGGGTCCCCTCGCCTTGCGTGGCTTCCCTGGACGCGGCGTGCTAGCGTGGGCACCGCGATGTCTGGCGACCAAACCCGAGTCACCAAGATCTCCAGCCTCACCCCAGGACCCGAGCGCGGCACGGAGTGCTGCCTCGTGCAGATCCACGGACCGGAGCTGGGCAAGAAGTACGTGCTGGAAGAGACCGAGTTCACCATCGGTCGCGACCAGCACAACCACATCGTGGTGGACCTGGACAACGTGTCCCGCCGCCACGCTCGCATCTGGGGTCGCCAGGGGAAGATGTTCGTGGAGGACCTCCAGTCCACCAACGGCACCTACCTGAACGACAAGGAGGTGCTCCAGGCCCAGCCGCTGCGCAGCGGGGACCTGGTGAAGGTGGGCGGCTCCATCTTCAAGTTCCTCGATGGCGACAACATCGAGACCCAGTACCACGAGACCATCTACACGCTGACCATCGCGGACGGTCTCACGGGCATCAACAACAAGCGCTACTTCCTGGAGTACCTGGAGCGGGAGATGGGCCGCTCGCACCGGTACCAGCGCACGCTGTCGATGTTCATGTTCGACATCGACCACTTCAAGCAGATCAACGACGTGCACGGCCACCTGGCCGGGGACTACGTCCTGCGGGAGCTGGCCCAGTCCATCAAGCGGCTGGTGCGCCGCGAGCAGTGCTTCGCGCGCTACGGCGGCGAGGAGTTCGCCGTCGTGATGCCGGAGGACGGGCCGGACAAGGCGCGCGTCTTCGCGGAGAAGATCCGCAAGCTGGTGGAGGACAAGGTCTTCACCTTCGAGGACAAGGTCATCCCCGTCACCATCTCCCTGGGCGTGGCGGAAGTGGCCCCGGAGATGTCGGAGCCCACCCAGTTCATCAAGGTGGCGGACATGAACCTCTACAAGGCCAAGAAGACGGGCCGCAACCGCGTGGTGGGCTGAAGCGCATGGCGTCCGAAGCGGGCGGTCCGTCCTTCCTGGCGCGGCTCCTCTTCGTGCTGCTGGGCATCGCCTTCTTCGCGGCCGCCTGGGTCTGGTACCGCAAGGACACCGACCCACGCGCCGCCCGGCTGGTGGAGCGGGTGAGCGGAAAGCAGCACGGCGCGGCGTCCTCCCCGTAGGGGAGCACACCGCGCCGCTTCACTTGAACACCGCTCAGGTGCCTTCGCGCGTCTCGGCCAGCCGGCCGCGGGTGCCGGGCAGGCTGTCCGGCGGCATCTTCCCGTAGACGTACTGCACGGTGTCCAGCAGCGTCTCGTGGACGTCGCGGGCCTTGAAGCCCAGCTCGCGCTCGGCCTTGGCGGGCTCCAGGTAGAACCAGTGCTCGCCAATCTCCACTTCCTGCGGATCCAGCTTCGCCACGGTGCCGCGCACCTTGGCCCACTGCTCCAGCAGCTTGCCGCCCCAGATGTTGAGCTCGCGGGGCAGCTTCATGCGTGGCGCGGGCACGCCGGTGAGGCGCTGGAGCCGTTCAAAGAAGTCCGCCAGGGACATGTTCACGCCCATCAGGTGGCGGCCGTACACCTCGCCCCGGGTGAGCGCCTGGACGAAGGCGTCCGCCGCGTCGCGTGCGTCCACGAAGGACATGCCGCCACCGGGCATGGACGGAATCTCCCGGTTGAGGAACTTCACCACCGTCCAGGTGGAGGACAGCCGGTCATCCCCGGGCCCCATCAGCAGGCTGGGGTTCATGACGACGAGCGGGATGGCGTGCTTGCGGCAGTACTCC
Organism: Corallococcus praedator; assembly: GCF_003612125.1. GTDB lineage: Bacteria > Myxococcota > Myxococcia > Myxococcales > Myxococcaceae > Corallococcus > Corallococcus praedator. The sequence goes on along the minus strand of NZ_RAWI01000273.1, from coordinate 7,235 downwards.
AGCGCCAGCTTCTCTTCGTAGATCTTCGACAGGTAGTAGGGCCAGTTGGCGACGGTGGTGATGGGGTAGTCGTCGTCCTCCGTGCCCACGCGCTCCTCCTTCGACACCGCGATGGTGCCGGAGGTGGAGCCCAGGATGACGCGCTTCACGCCCGCTTCGCGCACGTCGCGCAGGAACTCGCGCGTGCAGTCCACGTGCAGCTCGTACATCCGCCGCGCGTCCTTGTTCTGGAAGGAGACGAGCCCCGCCAGGTGGTAGACGGCGTCCACGCCCACGAGCGCGCGGCGCACCGCGTCCCGGTCCTTCAGGTCGCCCTGGAGGACCTCCGTCTTGTCGAATGCGGGGCCGGACGGCTTCGAGCGCGCGATGAGGCGCACGTCGTGGCCCGCGGCGACCAGCCTGGGCACCAGGTGCGTGCCCAGGAACCCCGTGCCTCCAGTGACGAGCAGCTTCACGAGTCCTTCCCTCCCGTCAGGGCGCGGGCCGGCGGGGTGAAGACGCGGTCCGCGCCCACCTGCTCCAGGTCCAACACCTTGCCCGCGCGCAGCGTGCGCACCGCTTCCTCCGCGATGTGCGTCACGTAGCGGTAACCCTCCGAGCGCGCCATGCCCTGCGCCCGGGCCTTCAGCGACGCGTACTCCAGCGCCGGGCCCACGTGCACCTCCAGCTCCTTCGTCTTCGGGAACATGGAGCCCTTGGGCAGCGCCTCGTAGGCGCCGTGGATGTAGAGCGGCAGCACGTCCACCCCGTAGGTGAGCGACAGGTAGCCCAGCGTCGGCTTGAACTCCATCAGCTCGCCCGTGGTGGAGCGCGTGCCCTCCGGGAAGATGAGGACGTTGAAGCCCTGGCGGAGCGCTTCACCCGCCACGCGCAGCGACTCGCGCAGCGAACCCTGCCGGTCAATGGGGATGAGGTGCGTGAAGTTCTCGAACCACGCGCGCTTGAGCGGCGTGTCGAAGAAGTAGTCGCGCGCGGCCAGCGACACCATGCGCTCGCCCTGCTCGCCCAGCACCACGCGCACCAGCCCCGCGTCCAGGTGGCTGGCGTGGTTGGCGATGACGAGGAAGTTGCGGTTCTGCGGGATGAACGTCTTGCCCGTCACCTTCACGTCGAAGACGCCGCCGTAGAGCACCTTCTGCCCGAAGGACAGGAGCTGCCGTCCCACCGCGGACACGGCCTCCGGAACGGGAATCTCCTGGGCCTCCGCGCGCTCGTTCTCCTTGAGGATGTCGCGCGCCCGCGTCTCCTGCGAAGGCCGGCGGCCGGACACCACCACCAGCTTGCGCAGGTCCTCCACCGTCTGCACCTGCGTGAGGTCTTCAATCGCGGGCAGCGGCACGCCCGCGCCCTCCAGCGCCACGGACATCTCCGTGAGCATCAGTGAGTCGAAGCCCAGGTCGCCAATGAGCTGCGCGTCCGGACGCACGTCCGACACCGGGCGGTGGCACACCTCCGCGACCAGCGGGTAGAGCCAGTCCGCGACTCCGCCCGTGGGCGTCGCCTGCGCCTTCTCCTTCACGCGGCCCGCGCTGGCCGCCACGCGTTCCAGCCGCTGCAACTCCTCCACCACGCGCTTGCGCTTCACCTTGCGGGTGGACGTCTTGGGCAGCTCGCCGTCCCAGAAGCGCACCGTCTTCACGCGCCGGTAGAAGGGCATGCCCGCGCTCACCTTGCGGAAGTGCTCCTCCAACTCGTGGCGCACCTCCTCGCGCGGACGGTCCTTGAAGTCCGGCACGCAGAGGCAGGCCACCTTCTCGCCGCCGGACTCGTCCGGCAGGCCGACGATGGACAGCTCCTTCACGTGCGGGTGCTCCTGGTACAGCTCCTCCAGCTCGTCCGGGTAGACGTTCTTGCCGTTGGCGTCGACGATGACGTCCTTGGCGCGGCCCATCAGGTACAGCCGGCCCTCGTCGTCCATGCGGCCCAGATCACCCGTGTGCAGCCAGCCGTCCTTCACCACGGCCTCGGTGGCCTCGCGGTCCCCGAAGTAGCCGGCCATCACGTTGGGGCCCTTGGCCAGCACCTCGCCGATGCCGTCGTTGTCCGGCGTGAGGATGCGGAACTCGATGCCCGGCAGCGCCTTGCCCACCGAACCCCGGATGCGCTTGTTGGTGGCCTCCGACACCGCCAGCACCGGCGCGGCCTCCGTCAGGCCGTAGCCCTCGCGCATGGTGAAGCCCAGCTCGTGGAAGGCCTGGTGCACCTCGTCCGACAGCGCGGACCCGCCCGACACCAGCACCTTCACCCGGCCGCCGAACTTGCGGTGCACGGGCCAGAACAAGAGCTTGCCCAGGTTGAGCGAGCTGCGGTTTCGCAGCTCCCCGTTGGCCGCCATCAGCGCCTTGAGCGCCTGCTCCACCACCGGCGGACGCGCGGCCATCTCCTGCGTAATCTTGCGGTGCAGGAGCTGCCACAGCGCGGGCACGCCAATCATCGCGGTGACGCGGCCCGTCTCGAACACGTCGCCCAGCCGGTCCGACGTCAGCTCGTCGATGTACGTGATCTCCGCGCCGCGCGAGAACGGCGTGAGGAAGCCGGCGGAGAATTCAAACGTGTGGTGCAGCGGCAGCACGGACAGCACGCCGTCGCCCACGCCCACGTTGAACGCGCCCGCGAGCTTCGCGACCAGCGACGTGAAGTTGCGGTGCGTGAGCATCACGCCCTTGGGCGTGCCGGTGGTGCCGGAGGTGAAGATGACGCTGGCCACGTCGTCCGGGGCGGCTGTCTTCCTCACCGGCCCGATGCGGTCCGGGTACGCCGGGTCGCCCGTCATCGCCTCCGCGAGGCTCGCCACGCCCACGCCTTCACCCAGCGCGGTGAAGAGGCCGGGGAAGTCCTCCGCGGCCTGCTCGGAGATGAGGCACTGCCTGGCCGCGGCGCGCTTCGCGATGTTGACGACCTCCGCTTCCGTGAGGGCGGGGTCCACCGGCACGACGGTGGCGCCCGCGCGCAGGATGCCGAAGTAGCTGATGGCCCACTCCGGCCGGTTCTCCGACACCAGCAGCACGCGGTCGCCGCGCTGGATGCCGGCGGCCATGAGGTAGCTGCCCACGCGCGCGGCGTAGCGGTGCACCTCGCCGAAGGTGAAGCGCTCCTCCTTCTCACCCGCGGCCATGCGGAAGGCCACGCGGTGACGCCACGCGTGCACGGTGGCCTCGAACATCTCCAGCAGGTCGCGCGACGCGGGGATGGCGGTGCGCTTCTCGCGCTCCTCGTCCAGGCCCGGGAACACCCACTTCTCCAGGCCGGGCAGGTGCGTGCCCAGGAAGTACTCACGCCAGTCGATGCGCTCCGGCGCCCAGTCGATCTTCGCGCGGTCCGCGGCCACCATGCGCTCGTAGACGGAGCGCGTGTTGTCGCAGCGGAAGACGTAGCGGTTCTCCCAGAGGAAGGGGAGGAACAGCTCGATGAGGCCGGACAGGCTGCCCGCCTGCGACTCCACCTCGTCCAGCGCGGTGACGGCCTTGTCCACCATCGCCTGGATGCGCGGCGCGCCCCAGGCGGGCCGCACCTCGCCCAGCGTCTTGCGCAACAGCTTCGCGCCCTTGAGCAGCATGGGCGCGCTGAGCAGCTGGAACTCCTGCTTGCTCACCGGCTGCGGCTCGATGCGCGAGCGCAGCGAGTTGACCAGCGAGTTGCCCGTCTCGCGGTTGCGGTAGAAGCGGCGGCGGTACAGGCCCACCAGCTCCACCGAGCGGCTGGCGAGGAACGGGTTCACGTCGCCGGAGGCCAGGTTGTAGACGCGGCGCTCCTCCACCTGGATGGCGTGCGCGGTGATGCCCAGCGTGGCGCCCGCCACCTGATCCACCGGGATGATGTCCAGGATGGCGTGGTCCCCCGCGGGGATGCCGCGCTGACCTTTGATGCCCGCGTACGCCAGCGGCGCGGACGTGGTGAAGCCCTCGTTCCAACCGGGGAACGGGAAGTGCGCCGCGCTCTCCACGATGGAGGGCCGCACGATGGAGTAGCGCAGCCCCGGCGTGCCGGCCATCACCTGTTCGCCCAGGTGCTTGGTGTACGTGTACGTGTTGGGCCAGCCCCAGTGCAGCGCGCGCTCCATGCCCGCGCGCACCAGCTCACCGGACAGCCACAGCTTGCGCTCACGGCCCACCGCCAGCCGCAGCGTCTTCTCATCCGTGGCGTCGCGGCCTTCCTCCTCCAGCCGGTCCAACGCCTTCTGCCGGAAGATGGACGTGAGGGCCTTGTCGTCCGCCTGTTCGCGCAGGCGGGCCACGGTCTTCTCCGCGTCCACCAGCTCCTGCTCCAGGCTGAAGTCGCGCCCGTCCATCTCCTCCATCTTCGGGAAGTAGCCCGCCACCTGCTCGTCCTCGAAGACGAGCCCGCTGCGGTTGCCCGCGACGAAGGCGGTGGACATGTGGATGAGCGGCACCTTCCAGCGCAGCGCCAGCTCCACCGCGTTCTTCACGCCGTGGGTGTTGACGTTGAGGCCCACCTCCAGCGACGGGTTGAAGGACACCAGACCCGCGCAGTTGACGATGGCGTGCACCTGCCCCGTCATCCTGGCGACGTCCGCCTCCTCCAGGCCCACCCAGGGGTCGGTGATGTCGCCGTCCAGCACGATGCACTTCTCGCGCAGGTACTGCATCGCGCCGTCGTCGCCCAGGCGGTCGCGCAGCGGCTGGAAGGGCTCGCTGGGCGCCACCTTGTCGAAGAAGCGGCGCTCCGCGGACGCGGCGCTGCCCTTGCGCACGACGACGTAGACCCGGTCCAGCACGTCGCCGTAGTGGAAGAGCAACATCGACAGCGTCACCTTGCCCACGAAGCCGGTGGTGCCGACGAAGACGATTCTCTTGCCGGTGAAGACCTCGGTGACGTTCAGCTCGGAGGGCGTGGCCATGTCCGTGTGCGACCCTTTCACTTCACGTCCACCATCACCGTGGGCGCGATGCGCAGCAGGCTGATGGACGCCGAGCGCCCCATGAAGCCGCGCGCTTCTTCAATCGCCTCGGAGAGGGTGTCGGTGCGTTCCCAGCCGAGCAGCGCCGGGACGTGGTTGTTCTCCGCGCCCGCGACAATCACCTTGCCCACGTGCTGACGGCCGTTCTCGCCCCAGTACCACATGTAGAAGGGGTGCACGCCGTGGTAGGCGTTGCCCTTCCTGTACAGGTGCACGTAGCTGGGGTTCTCCGCGAACTCCTTCTCGTACTTGTGCTCCAGCTTCATGGAGTCGCGCGTCTCCGGCAGCAGCCGGTGGAAGAACTCGATGTAGCTGGGGTGCTGCACCGGATCGAACTCGTCGTAGGCCGGGTGCAGGAGGATGAGCACGCCACCCTTCTTCACCAGCGGCACACCCCGGTTGAGGTTGTAGAAGTAGCCCAGCCCCATCACCTGCACGAGCAGCGGGTTGAGCACGGAGTTGACGCTGTAGGGGCTGACGAACGGGATGGGGAAGATGACGATGTCGCTCTGTCCCTCCACCGGCACCACGTACTGCTTCCAGCTCTGCTCCAGCGTCTTCTGGTGCGTGGGCTCCGTCGCCCCGGCGAACACGCCCGTCACGTCGTAGGGCGCGGGGATGGCGTTGAGCACCTTGCGCGCGGCGGCGCGGGGCAGCTTGGACAGCGTGAAGCGCAGGGCCTGGAACTTCAGCCGGTCCGCCTCCGTGTAGTCCTCTTCCTTCTTCGCGAGGAAGTCCGTGGGCGCGCCGAACATGCGGTTGTTCAGCGTGGTCTCGATGTGAAAGACCTTGAGGTTCTGGTCGATGACCGTCCCGATGCGCGTGTTCTTCGTGTACAGCGCGCTCGCCTTCGGCTCCATGTAGCTGTCGGAGTCGCGGATCGTCTTCGGGTTGTGGTGGTGCCTGAGCGACGCGTAGTTCGTCACGCCCGTGCCCATGGACTTGTGCCCGCCGTTCATGGGCACGAAGTTGATGTTCACGTAGACGATGAGGTCGCTCTCCGCGACGCGCCGGTTCACCGCCACCACTTCGTTGTGGCTGGTGCGCTCCAGCTCCGTGATGCCGTCCGGGTCTTCCGCGTCGTGGTTGTAGTAACGGTCCGGGTAGTAGGCGTCGTAGATCTTCTCGCCCACCATCCGCTTCATCTCGCCTTCGGTCATCCGGCGGTGCAGCGCGTTGGCGATGACCAGGTGCACGTCATCCACGCCGGAGTCCGCGCACAGCTCCAGCACCACCTCCAGGATGGACTGGCGCACGTCGGGCGTGACCATGGGCGGCAGGGGCACGCTGATGTCGTCGATGACGCAGGTCAGCCGCATGCCGGGCTTGAGCAGCGCGTGCAGCGGGTCCATGCCCTCCGGGTGGTTGATGGCCCAGCGGATGGCGGCCTTCACGTTGGGCACGCCCTCCAGCGGGGGGCGGGGGAAGATGACCCGGGTGCCCACGGGCAGGTCTTCCTGCAGGAAGCCTTCACCGTAGAAGAGCGCCCGGGGAGGGCTGCCCTTCTCCGTGATGACCACCTGGCTTTCCTCGTCGTACAGCTTCTGGAGCGTCTTGAGCGGGCGCATGGGCGTGGGCCGGGGGAAGGAGGGGGTTACTTCAAGTCCAGGATGGGCCAGTTGTACGCGCGCGCGAGCGAGCGCAGCCGCAGGTCCGGGTTCACCGCGGTGGGCCGTCCGACGACGGCGAGCATGGCGTAGTCGGAGGCGCTGTCCGAATAGCCGTGGCACTGGTTGAGGGCCAGGCCCTCTTTCTCGCAGTAGGCGCGGATGGCGTTGGCCTTGTTGGCGCCTTCGATGATGGGCGGAATCACCTTGCCCGTCGCCTTGCCGCCCACGAACTGCATCTTGTTGGCGATGACGTCGTCGCAGCCCAGGTGCCGGGCCAGCGGGCGCATGGTGAAGTCCAGGGCCCCCGTGACGAGCACGATGCGGCAGCCGGCACGACGCGCCTCGTCGATGAGGTCCTGCGTCTGCTCGTAGAGCGCGGGCTTGAGGACGTCCTCGAACATGTCCTCGGCGATGGTGACGAGCCGGTCCTCGCTGAGCCCCGAGTAATAGCGGTAGAAGAACTCGTTGAAGGCCTTGCGGTTGACGGCATCCAGGATGCCGAACACCGGCAGCCCCAGGGCGGTCCCCAGGGTGCGGCCCGCGATGCCCCGGAGCGAACCCCGGTTCATGGCGTAGTAGGCATAGACGTGGACGATGTTCGTCCGGACCAGCGTCCCGTCGACGTCGAAGAAGGCAGCTTTGGCGGGCACTTTGGGGGGCATGGGCGGTCGGGCTTCCTCCCATCCTGGAGGCTGTCTCTTATACAC
>NZ_RAWI01000272.1 GCF_003612125.1 Corallococcus praedator | reverse complement strand
GCGTGGGTGGGCTGCCGGGTGCGGCCGTCGCGGCTGTGGCTACGTTGAGGGCGGGAGGTCGCGCTCCTGCCTCGCGACACGCCTGTTCATGGACCTCTACAGCGCCGCAAAGCGGATGGCCCGCCCCTTCCGGTTCACCAACCCGGCGTCCTACCGGGAGGTCCCCCTGGCGGGTCGTGGGGTGATTGGCGACGGAAGCTCCTGCGCGCTCGTCCGGCCGGACGGCGTCATCGACTGGCTCTGCTTCCCCCGCTTCGACAGCCCGAGCGTCTTCGCGGGCATCCTCGATGACGAGAAGGGCGGCATCACCGGCATCACCCCCGTCGTGTGGCCCTTTGAAAGCCTGCAGCGCTACGACCCGGACACCAACGTCCTGGAGACGCTCTTCCGCTTCGAGCGCAAGGGGGCCATCCGCATCATCGACTTCATGCCGTGGACCAACGACCCGCGCTCCACCGTCCACGAGGTGCACCGGCGCATCGAGTGCCTCGAAGGCGCGGTGGAGCTGAACATCGTCTTCGACCCGCGCTTCGGGTACGGGGCGTCTCAGACGCGGGTGGAGCGGGAGGAGCACGGCCTCGTCGCGCGCGGGTCGGGAGGGGAGCGGCTGGTCGCCGTGCTCAGCGGGGAGGCGGAATGGCGGCCCTGCCGGGAGCTGCGCGGCCAACCCTGCCGGGGAGACACGGGCCTCCAGACGCGCATCCGGATGGGGCCGGGCGAGCGGCGCTGGATGATCCTGTCGTGGGACTCGGACCGGCCGGAGCCTCTTGCCGCGTACCGGCCCTTCGATCACCTTCGGGATACCCGCCAGGCCTGGCGCCAGTGGGCGCAGCAGCTCCACTACGAAGGGCCGTGGCGGCACCACGTCCTGCGCTCCGCGCTGGCGCTGAAGCTGCTGATGTACGGCCCCACGGGCGCGATGGTGGCCGCGCCCACCACCTCGCTCCCCGAGTGGATCGGGGGGCCTCGCAACTGGGACTACCGCTTCAGTTGGGTCCGCGACTCAGCGATGGCGGTGCGCGCCACCAATCTCCTCGGCTTCCTGGGGGAGTCGCGCGAGTTCTTCTACTTCATGCGCGACACGTTGCAGCGCGGTGACCTGCTCCAGGTGATGTACACGCTGGACGGTGGCCCCGTGCCGCCGGAAACGGAGCTGACCCACCTCGCCGGCTTCCAGGACTCGCGGCCGGTGCGGCTCGGCAACGGCGCGAGGGACCAGTTCCAGTTCGACACCGCGGGTGCGCTGCTCGACGCGGCGTACCTCTACGAGCGCTCCGGCGGGCGGCTGCCGCTGCGCACCTGGAGGCTGCTCCGCTCGGTCATCCAGACCACCGCCCGCCGCTGGCGCGAGCCCGACCACGGCATCTGGGAGCCGCGCCGGGAGATGCGGCACAACGTCCATTCGAAGCTCATGGGTTGGCTGGCATTGCGCCGGGGACAGCACCTGGCGAAGCTCTTTGGTGAGACGGCGCTGGAGCAGTCCAGTGCCGCCCTGGCGGACGTCATCCGGGCGGACATCCTTCGCAACGGCGTGGACCCGGCGCGCAAGCACTTCGTCGGAGCCTACGGAGGCAACGAGCCGGACGCCGCGCTGCTGCTGCTGCCCATCGTCGGCTGCTTCCAGGCGACGGACCCGTTCATCCTGAGGACCCTCGACTGGCTGCGCGCGGAGTTGGGCACAGGCCCGTTCCTGCGCCGCTACCGGATGGATGACGGGGTAGGGGGGCCGGAGGGAGGCTTCATCCTCTGCGGCTTCTGGCTGGCCGAGGCGCTGGCGCTGGCCAATCGCATCGAAGAGGCCGAGGACGTCTTCGTCGCGCACGCGGAGGCGTCGAACCATCTGGGATTGCTGGCGGAGGAAATCCACCCGCTGACCCGCGAGCAGTTGGGAAACTTCCCGCAGGCCTTCAGCCATCTCGGTCTCATCAGTGCCGCCGCGCGCATCGACCGCGCGCTCAGGCTTCGGGACGAAGGGCAGTCGGAGCCCCCCCACCTCCTGGAGCCCGAGCCGCCGCCCATTGAATGACCCGGCTCAGCAGGGGCTCCGGAGGGGGAGTCCGCGGGGCTGGAGCGGCACACCCGACCGCTCGCTGACAGAGTGAATTTCCGCGCGGTTTTTTCGTGTCTTCGCGCGGGGGGCGCCACGCCGGAGCCCCCTTCAAGCCCTTCTTTCGGGGGCACGAGGACACACACGCATGGACAGGAAGAGCCCCGGGACGCGCGCAAGCGCTTCCCGCAGGATGTTGCTCGGTTTCGCGGGCACCGCGTTGCTGGCCGCTTGTGGCGGGGCGGAGGGCCCCGAGGAGCCCACGCTCCAGCACGAAGAGCCCACGCTCCAGAACCATGACCAGGCCGTCACGACGGTGACACTGCCCATCCGCATCAACGTGGGCGGGGGCGCGTTCACCGACATCAATGGCCGGCCCTGGGAGGCGGACCGCGACTACCTCGGCGGCCAGGTGCTCCAGGTGACGGACCCCATCGCGGGAACCACGAACGACTCGCTGTACCAGTCGGTCCGCATGGGCGACTCGTGGTTCAACCCGGGCATTGCCTACGCAATCCCGGTGCCGGGGCCGGGCATCTACACCGTCCAGCTTCTCCTCATGGAGCCGGACGAGACCGTCACGAACCGCGAGATGCGCATCATCGCCGAGGGCGCCACGTTCGTACCGCAGTACAAGGACCTCCAGGTTCCCCTGCGCGCGTACACGCTGAGCATGGACGTCGCGGTGCGGGATGGCGCGCTGAACCTGGAGCTGACGGCGGACGAGCTGCCCGCGGTGCTGTCCGCCATCGAGGTGACGGCCTCCAAGTGGAAGTGGCTGGGCCTGAGCCCGCAGGCCTCGGACATCGCGGACCCCATCGACGCGCCCTCGCTGGCGCTGGATGCGAACAACCGCCCCTTCGTCGCCTGGGAGGAAAGACCTGTCTACACCAGCACCCTCAATGTCTACGCCGCCCGGTGGACGGGCAGCGCCTACGAGCTGCTGGGCGGCTCGCTGGGCAGTGGCACCTGGGCGAGCAATCCCACGCTCCTGATGGACCCGACGGGCGCCCCCGTGGTGACGTTCCTCGACTCCGCGCCCTCGAGCTCCGGCGCGCGCGTGCGGGTCCGACGCTGGAACGGAACGGCCTGGACCGAGGTGGGAGGTCCCGTGGGCGTGGAGGGCCAGGCCGCCCTCGCGGTGGCCGCCGCCATGGATGGCCAGGGCCGGCCCGTGCTCGCGGCCGTGATGCACGACCGGGCACAGAACAACGAGCGCATCTCCGTCTTCCGCTTCGACGGCACGAGCTGGGTCTCGATGGGCGACATCCCGGAGAGCACGTCGGACTGGAATGAGCATACCCGCCATCCCGTCATCGCCGTGGATCCGTCCAACCGCATCGTCGTGGCGTGGGACGAGTGGTATGGCAGCCGGGACTTCACGATCTTCGAGAAGACCCATGTCTTCCGCCGGGAGGCGAACCAGTGGGTGCGCGTGGGAACGCCCGTCCCGAACGGCGAGTCCAGTGTGTCGAAGCGACCCTCGCTGGCACTGTCGCCCGTGGACGGCACGCCGTGGGTGGCCTACGTGGAGTCCGGGCGGGTCAAGGTGGTGCGTGAGCAGAGCGGCGCCTGGGTGCCTGTCGCGCCCACGGGACTGGAGGGCTGGCCCGGCGTGCCCCATGACGCGGGCCCGCCGCTGCTGCGCATGGATGCCATGGGGACGCCGACGGTGGCCCTCGTCGAAGGCGGGCTGTACAACGAGCCGAGGCGCTTCATCCGGAAGTTCAACGGCGCGGCATGGGTGGCGGTGGACGGCCGCGTCAGTCCCTTCGACACGACCTTTGCCCCGGCGAGCGGCGAGGATGTCCAGGAGGACATGGCGCTCGCGCTGAGCACGTCGGGTCAGCCCGTGGTGGCCATGTTCGAGCAAGACCCTGCCGGCCCCTACCTCCGGCGCATCCTCCGCGTCCGGACCTTCACGCCGTGAACCGAAGGCATGAGGCCCTCCGAGGCTGAGGGGGCTTCGTGCAAGGCCGTGCTGAGCCACGGGCGACGCTCAAGGCCAGAGGGGCCTGTCCCCGCGACGGGAGCAGGCCCCCTGGAGAGTTCGAGACCTGCACGAACCCTCTGCGTGCGAAGTAGGATGCGCGCATGCTCAAGGTCTACGGCTTCTCCCGAGTGAACAAGATGGCCCGCGGCAAGACCCGCGACCTGCGCGTGCTGTGGGCGCTGGAGGAGATGGGTCTGCCGTACGAGGTCGTGGGGATGGATCATCCGCAGCACGACCTCGATACGCCCGCGTATCGCGCGCTCAATCCGTTCGGGCAGATTCCGGTGATCGACGACGACGGCGTGGTCGTCACCGAGTCGGGCGCGATCCTGCTCTACCTCGCCCGCAAGAGCGGCAAGCTGATGCCGCGCGACCTCGCCGGCGAAGCGCAGGTGCTGCGCTGGTGCGTCGCGGCGCTGAACACGATCGAAGTCCCGATCCTGACCGCGTGGTTCGTCGACCTGAACGGCGGCAAGGGCACCCAGGGGAGCGATGCGCTTCACCAGTGGGGGGACATGCGCCTGAAGCAGCTCGACGGCTGGCTCGCGGGCAGGGAGTTCGTCGCGACCGACGAGTTCACCGTCGCGGACATCTTGATGACGCATGTGCTGGGCGCCGGCACCGACGAGAGTGTCGTCAAGGACCATCCCAACGTGCTCGCCTTCCAGAGGCGTTGCATCGCGCGCCCGGCCTGGAAGAAGACGTTCGACGCCTACTGCGACCGCGTCGAAGCGGCCTGAGCGCGGGGCGCCGCGGCCTCGGCGTGCTACCCATCGCGCGCTGAGCATCGGACGAACAGGCCACCCCTTTCGCACGACGGGAGGATTCGTCACGGTGCTCCCACGGCTCAGACGCGAAACGGCCCGCCATCCGTGAGGAGAGCGGGCCGCGTCACTTCAGCGCCGTGCGTGTCTACAGAGCGAAGGTGCGCTCAGGGCGTGTAGATCATCGCGGCGGGGACGTAGTTGGGATTGATGCCCCCCGCGATGAGGACCCTGCCAGAGGGGAGCAGGATGGCGGTGTGGTTGTAGCGGGCCGTGGGCATGTCTCCGACGGAGGACCAGACATTGGTGGCCGGGTCGTACACCACCGCGGAGGTGAGATAGTTGATGCTGTCGTGGCCCCCTGAGACGAGCACCTTGCCGGAGGAGAGCAGGATGGCGGTGTGAGACTCGCGGTAGATGGGCATGCTGACGACGGAGGACCAGGAGTTGGTGGCTGGGTCGTACACCTCCGCGGAGCTGAGATGGCCGCCACCGATCCCCCCCGTGACGAGCACCTTGCCGGAGGAAAGCAGGGTGGCGGCGTGGAACCGGCGGAGCAAGACCATGGTGCCTGCGGAGGACCATGAGTTGGTGGCCAGGTCATACAGCTCCGGGGAGGCGATGGTGCCGCTGCTGCCGCTGCCCCCCGCGACGAGGACCTTTCCGGAGGAGAGCAGGGCCGTGGCGGTGTGGTAGTAGCGGGCCGTGGTCATGCGGCCGGCGGAGGACCAGGCGTTGGTGGCCGGGTCGTACACCTCCGCGGAGGCGAGGTGGCCGTTGCTGCCGCTGCCCCCCGTGACGAGCACCTTGCCGGAGGGCAGCAGGGCCGTGGCGGTGTGGGAGTTACGGGCCGTGGCCATGGTGCCTGCGGAGGACCAGGAGTTGGTGGCCGGGTCGTACACCTCCGTGGAGGGGAGGAGGCCGCTGTTACCGATGCCCCCCGTGACGAGCACCTTCCCAGAGGAGAGCAGGGTGGCGGTGTGGAGCCGGCGGGCCGTGGCCATGGTGCCTGCGGAGGACCAGGAGTTGGTGGCTGGGTCGTACACCTCCGCGGAAGCGAGATTGCCATTGACGCTGTCGTATCCCCCCGAGACGAGCACCTTGCCGGAGGAGAGCAGGGTGGCGGTGTGGTGCTGGCGGGCCGCGGTCAGGGTGCCTGCGCCCGCCCAGCCGGTCGCGCACGCCGGCAGGCCGGAGGCGGAGAAGGACTTCGAGGCCGTCAGGCCGTAGGCATTGGTGGCGCCAGCCGTGACGAAGGAAGCTCCCGTCACCGCGCAGGAAGGCGCCGTCCACACGATCTGGCTGGTGCTGGCGGTGTTCTGCGCCGTGGCCAGCGAGCCGATACTGGCACTCCAACCGAACGTCAGGGCGCTGGACTGAGGGTCCAGGGCGGTGACGCTGAAGGTCACGGTCTGTCCCGGGGAGGTGGTGTTGGCGGTCTGGTAGAAGTTGGTGATGGTGGGGACGAAGCGCTCGGTGGAGGCGGCGGCGATGCAGAGGTTGATCGAGCCCGTGGTCTGCCCCCCGCGGCCGTCTTGAACGGTGACGGTGAGCTGGCAGTTGTTACACGCGGCTGACGGAACGGAGGACGGGACAAAGGAGGCGGCGCTGGAAGTCGCATTCGTCCAGGTGCCGGGGCACGTCGCGGTCGTGGCCCACTGGTAGGAGAGGGTATCTCCATTCGCATCCGAGGCGTTGGCGGACACAGAGACGGACTGTCCCACGTCGAGGCGGGTGCGGGAGGGGGAGACCTTGGAGACCACCGGCCAGAGGTTGAAGGAGAGGTTGACGGCCCCGCTGCCGGTGGCGGCACCCGAGACGACGTTGACAGACAGGGAGAAGGAGGAGGCAGCCCCCTGGGAGTCCGTCACGGTGAGGGTGAGGGTCTGGATTCCAGTGGAGGAAGGCGCCGTCCACGAGGTGGACGTGGAGGTGGAGGTGGAGAAGGAGCCGCTGGAGGCCGTCCACGCCTGGGTGAGGGTGTCCGCCGTGTTGGGATCACGCACCGTCGAGCTCAGGGTGATGGAGGCGCCTGTCTGGACAGTGGTGGCGGAGGCCACGACGGACTCAATGAGGGGTGCCTCGTTGCCATAGGGCGGAGGGGGAACAATCTCCTGGAGGGTGATGGCTACGGCGGTGGTCTGGTTGGCGGTGATGCTCACGCCCGACGTCTGGCCCTGGAAGATCTTGGTGCCGGCCGAGTCGAAGGCCTCGGCGAGGAAGGTGCGGTTGGAGCCCACGGGGATGTTGCCGAGGATGCCGCCCCAGGCGCCGCTGACCTTGGCCAGTTCGACGACGAGGGAGCCCATCTCCGTGGCGGAGATGGTCACCTTGACGCGGGTGGCATCATTGGCGGAGAGCGCCTGTTGGGCGGTGGCGGCGAATTGGACAGATCCGGTGGGCTCACCGGTGGGCTCGGAAATGCAGGCCGCGAGGGAAAGCAGCAGGACCGCGGCGAGAGAGGGGAGACTTCGAAGGCTCGGCATGTTTTCGCTTTCGCGGAGGGCCAGGTCGGTCCCGCGAAGTGAATGAGCCGACAAGTCAATCAATGATGCAAAAAACCGCCAGACTGTTCCAGGGGGTGTCCGTGGGGACGGTCCCGTCCTTGTGACTTTGAAGCGTTCGACATGCCGACGCTGCGTGGGATTGGCCCCACGGCCCCCTGCTTCCACGACAACAGCGCCAAGGGCACGTGGAGGGGACGCAATCTCTCTCCTCCACACCTGTGACCCGTCCCGTCACAAGCGCCGCCGGGTTGTGACCTTCTCCGTCACTCACTCCCGGCCAGGGCCGCGAGCGTGGGAAGGCCAGACTCCCGGGAGCCCTTGGCATATCAAGTGAATGGCGGCCTGCGGGGATTCCCCCCACCCTGAAGCCTGTCAGGAGCCATCCATGTCGCTGTTCCGTCGCCAGACCCCCGCTGGCCTCGCCGCGCTGTTCGCCTTCGTCCTTCCGTTCGCGCAGGCCCACGCGAAGGAGGACTGCGCCCAGTTCTCCGGCTCGAAGCACTGCGCGACGGGCGACGCGCGGCTGGAAGTAGAGGACGACTCGCTTTATGTGCACGCCCCCGACGCGAGCGGGGAGCACGGCGTGCGCGTGGACGCCGAGCGCGCCAAGGCCTGGAGCGCGGGCGTGGGGGTGGAGCCGTCCGAGGACAAGGAGGAGGGCGAGACGAGGACCCTGAAGACCTACGTCGCGAAGGGCCAGGTGGTGGCCATGTCCTCCGTCACGGAGACGGCGCAGGGACAGTCCTTCGCGGCCTCCTTCGTGAACGCGGACGGCAAGCCGACGACGTACACGGCGAAGGTGTTCCTGGAGGGGAAGCTGATGGTCTCCGTGAGCGGCATCAAGAGCGGAGAGGTGGGCGTCGTGGCCTTCAACAGCTCCGAGTCCCCCGCGCCCAGGCCGTCCTGCACGACCCTGACCCGCAAGGCGTGCATGAAGCTGTGTGGCCTGCCCCTCCCGGCCTGCGCGCACTGCCTCAAGCCGTGCCGCCACGGCATCGAGAACGACATCTATCTCAACGGTGACGGCAGCGTCCCCTACCTCGACATGTCCTTCGAGTCGCCCTTCAACCACGCCGCCGTGGGCAGCTCCGCGAAGGCGGCCCCGGAGATCGTCGAGGGCGACCGGGTGGTGCTCGTCGCGGACGAGCCGAGCGCGGGCGAGGATCACGACGTCGACCAGGTGTTCATCCACAGCACGTCGAAGACGGTGGAGCTCACCGGCGAGACCACGACCCGTCGTTAGGCCCCCGTCGGGCCGCCCGCCTTGCCGCCGACGCGGAAGGGGGCAGGAGGGTGGCCCGGCGGTGAAGGTCTTCCCGCGCAACCGGCTGCGCCGCCATTGCGCGCAGCACCCCTCCGTCTACAGGTTCCCCGAGGGCCCTCGGTCGGAGTGGGCATGCTGCGTGTTCTTGCGTACCGGGGCGCTGGCGGTGACGGCATTGGCGGTCACCTTCACGGTGGTCTTGGTGAAGGGTAGGGGAGGGCTAGCGGACGGACGCGGCTCTCCTGGTCGCACTGCCTTCGAGCTCCGGGGTGCCGAAGCGGAGGGCCAGCGGGCGGCAGTGGGTGTCGGACTCGGACGGGGCGGCCCACGCCCCGAGCGCGTGGTAGAGCCGGCCCTCGCGCCGCTCCAGGTAGAGGATCATGTTGAGCGGCCAGCCGGCGCCCTGGAACAGATGCCGGTCCATGGGCGTGGGCTCCTGGCTCACCCGCAGGCCGCGCTCGTGGGGCGGGCCGATGCGGTGCCAGTCCGGGTGCAGGTGGATGGAGCCGAGCACCTCCCGCCCCTCCGCCTCCGCCTCGGCGGTGATGCGCAGCAACTCCCGGGGCTCGCACCAGTAGCCGCGCCGGCCATTGGCATAGCAGGCGCCGAAGCGCGGGATGATGGTGGCGTCGAACTCCTGGAGCACGGTGTCGTCCGTCTCGCGGATGTTGGCGGCGAAGCGGACGCGCTCCACCCGCATCGCGTCGTCCACGAAGCGCCCCAGCAGGACGGCCCAGCTCCGGGGTGGCAGCTCCGGGGTACACGCCAGGTATTCGCGGGTGGCGTCCGCGAGGAAGTCCGACAGCACCTCCGGGTCCAGCAGCACGAGCTCCGGGCTCATTCCGGCATCTCCAACGTGGGGCTGGGGAGACGGCCCTCGGCCCGGTCCTCGCGAAGCTGGGTGATGAGGCCGCGGGCGACGCGCTCCTCGAAGGCGGCGGTGGCGTCCGGCGTCCAGGTGTAGAAGCCCTGACCCGTCTTCAAGCCCAGCTCGCCGCGCTCCACCTTCTGCGCGAGCACCGGGGGCACCGGGCGTCCGGCGTTGCGCATGACGCCGGTGACGAGGTCCAGCCCCGCGAGATCCAACCGGTCGAAGATGCCGGACACGCCGAACCGCCGCCCGATTCCCTGCGTGAGCACGCGGTCCACCATCTCCGGCGTGGCGACACCTTCCTGCACCAGCCGGATGCCCTCGCCGATGAGCGCCTGCAACAAGCGCGGGCCCACCGAGCCCGGCACGTCCTTCGCGAACACCACCGGCGTCTTGCCCACCTCCTCCAGGAACCGCCGCACGGTCTCCACGACGTCGGGGGCCGTCTTCTCCCCGGGAATGACATCCACGAGGGGAATCAGGTGCGCCGGCAGGTAGTAGTGCGCCGCGAGGACGCGCTCGGGCCGGGTGCAGTCCCGCGCCAGCGCCGTCACGCTCAGTGCGGTGGTGTTGGAGGCGAGCACGGTGTCCGGCGCCGCCAGCCCGTCCAGTCGACGGAAGACCTCCTGCTTGAGCACGAGGTCCTCCGGCACGGACTCGAGGACCAGGTCCTGGCCCACGGCGGCCTCGGCGAGCACCGTGGTGCGCCGGATCCGCCCGAGCGCGGCCTCACGCCCTGCCGGGGACAGCAGCGCCGTCTCCACCAGCAGCGCCGCGTCCCGCTCCAACTTCACCCGCGCGCGTTCACTGCTGTCCGGACGCGTGTTGAAGAGCACCACCTGCCTGCCAGCGATGGCGAGCTCGAGCGCGACTCCGCACCCCATGGCTCCCCCGCCCACCACGCCAATCCGCATCAGCCGTTTGTGTCCCATGGCGGCGCAGCGTCGCCGCAGCCGCATGACGGAGGCAATCCTTCCTTCACGAACGCGGAGCGTCAGGACGATGCGGTGAAGGTGCGTTGCAATTGTTCATTCCACGGCCGCCACCGCATCGCGTCGTCAGCCGTACGCGGGGACCTACGATGTCCCCAATGTCAACACCTGGGCCTGGCTCTTTCCACCGAATACCGGAGGCTGGGCCGACGCGAAGCTGGTCCAGCCCAGGAAGGATGGCGCTGATTACTTCGTTGGAGGCGGCGGCATGGTCTACATCTCCTATGTGCCACGGTGCGCCACGGTCTCGAGCAAGACAGTCGGGCGGCGCGTCATATTGCTCATGGTTTGTCTTGTTTAATTGTAGAATCAGCAGCTTGCGAGAGGGAGCAGTATGAGGAAGCTGTCCATGACGGTCGTCATGCTATGCGGTGCACTGGTGTCAGCGTGCAATGGCGAGGATGCGCTGCGGCCCGCCAACGAACGGCCCGGCGGCACTGGCGCCGAGGCCTCCATCGGGTCCTCCAGCCAGGCGGTCGTCTCCCCGGAGCTCGCGGCATCGCTCGCGTGCGTCGAGACGTATGTCAACGCGGGGACCTGTGACTGGGCGCACTGGACCGAGCTGTGGGAGACGTGCCTGACCTACGAGCACGCGGAGCTCGAGGACGGCCTCTTCCTTGAGGAGGTGCAGGCCAATCACTGTACGGTGGCAAACTGGCCCACGCTGCGCGCGCAGCTCATCGCCCCGCGCCCGCAGCTCGTCCGCGTGCGTGAAACCTGCTTCGGCGACTCCCCGGTGATTCAAGATGCCGCGTCCAACGGTTGTCATACGCTCGCGCCAACCGCGGGCGCCTCCTTCGTCGAGGTGCCGATCGGCAAGTCCGTGACGCTCCACGCCGGTGCGTCCTGTACCGGGGACTCGGTCACCGTCCAGACCGACACGAGCCTCTGTGAGACCTCGTTCGGGAGCGGCGCGAACACGAACGACAACGTGCGCTCGTTCCAGGTCCAGGACGTCGCGGCGCCCCCTTCGGCATACCGCTACACCTGCTCCAGTGAGGAGTCGACGTGCGTCAGGAATTACAACAGCAGTCTGGGCGCGCTCCACCGGACGCACCCTGTCAGGGTCGTCCGCGTCACCCTTGCTGGCAGGACAACGCCCGCGCTGACCACCATCCAGGCCAGGGTCCGCGACATGGACGCCTTCTTCGCCGTCGCATCTCGCAATCAACTGCGCCTGGATCTCATCGGTTCGCAGACCGTTCAGGTGACGAGCAGCGACTGCGGGACGGCGAAGGATCAGGCTGTCAGGCAAGTCAGCGCAAACGCGTTCCTGACCGTGTATGTGATGCCCGGCGGAGTGTGTCCCTCCTCGTACGCCGGTTTGCACAGAGTCTTCCTTAATGACAACCTGCTCCGGAGCTACATTCACGAGACGGGACACGTCCTCGGCCTCGGGCACGGAAACGTGCGGGATCCTTCTAGCGGCAAGGACACCCAGTATGGCGACGCGAGCACGTACATGGGCAAGTTCGTATCGGAGAACTACAACCTTCCGCAGCTCCACTGGCTGGGGTGGACGAAGAAGGAGGAGCTCATCCAGATCAACTCGGCCATCGACAGCGCTGGCTTCATCGAAGTCACCCTGCGTCCGGTGGGCAGCAACGCCGTCAGTACCAGCAGCCTCCCGCTTGGCGCGGTCTGGGACATTCCCGGCGGCAAGGATCGTCTGTTCTTCACCGTACCGAAGCCGCGCCTGAACGACACGAACCAGATTGGGGGCGGCGCGGTGTTCGTGTACCGCGCCCCCAAGTGCGAGGGCTGCGTGGACCTGGGCCTGGACCTGGGCACGCTGCAACTGGCGCGGTTTGGCCCCAGAGCCACCAGTGAGTACGCAGCGAGTGGCCTTGTCTTCAAGCCGGTGGGCTTCACGAGCAGCTTCGTCCAGGTGAATGGAGTTGCCGTCGAGGAGTTCACCTCCGTCAAGCTGCGCATCTGGCGGTAGACTCAACCGGCTGGGGCGGGTTGCCTGGACGGCGTGAGGCGGTGTTTCGGGCCAAGGGGTATGGGCCTCCGGGTGGCATCGTCGCGGATGCGCACCCGGAGGAAACATGCAGGCGGCTCAGCGGATCAGTCCTTGGGCAGACTGCTCCCCGGCATCAAGGCTCGCAAGGGCGAGCGGCTTCGCCTCGCGGTTCATGTTGAGGGTGTTCATCCCGCGAATGCGCTGGAGGGACTGGCGATATCCGAGCAGCGCGAGTCCTAAGTAGGTCGCCGGAAGTTCCGAGACAAATGCCGGTCGCATGCGCATTTTCTGGACCATGCGACCGGCGAGGAGCCCCGCCGAACTGGGGCTGACAGCAGAGGACAGGCGGAAGCTGGAGCATGCGCTGCGAAGCGTGCGCGACGCTCGCCACTTCCGTCGGCTACTGGCCGTGAGACTCCTCGCAGAGGGCAAAG
>NZ_RAWI01000271.1 GCF_003612125.1 Corallococcus praedator | reverse complement strand
GCGTGGGGGCTGACGACGTTCGTGCTGGTGCCACCGCTGGCGCTCTTCACGCTGTACTTCGCGGAGCGCTGGGACGGCATCCGTCACGACCTGGAGATGTTCTTCACGTTGGGCAACCGGCAGCGGCTGCGGACGCGGCTGCTGGCGGAAGGGGAGCGGCTGGCGGGCGAGGTGGAGCGCCTGGCGGAGGCGTACCGGCCTCAGCTCCAGGTGCCCGGCCCCTCGCCCGTCGCGAAGTAGGCGGGTGGGGCGGCGGACCGGAAGCGCCGCCGATGCCGTCGAAAGTCCCGCCCTCCTGGTGGCCCCGGGTCGGTCGTTAGGTTCCTGCCAGGAATCAACGACGCATGACTTCTCCGGACGCCGCGCTGCCTCCGCTCACGCGCCCCGCCTGCTTCAGGGCACGGCGTGCGGGGGCGCGTCGGTGGGTGCGCGGGCACGCGGCTCCCGGAGGGGTCATCCTCAACGCAGGGGAACAGGACCATGGCTTACGACGTCGTCATCGTGGGAGGCGGCCCCGCGGGGCTCAACGCCGCGCTGAACCTGGGCCGCGCGCGCAGGGCGGTGCTGCTGTGTGACGCGGGCACGCCGCGCAACGTGGCCGCGAAGCACATGCACGGCTTCGCTTCGCGCGACGGCATCCCGCCCCCGGAGTTCCGGCGCATCAGCCGCGAGCAGCTCCAGCGCTACAAGAACGTGGAGGTGCGGGACACGCGCGTGGGTTCAGTGGAGCCGCGCGAAGGAGGCTTCCGCGTGGCGCTGGGGGACGGCACCACGGTGGAGGCCCGCCGCATCCTGGTGGCGGTGGGCATGGTGGACGTCATGCTGGACATCCCCGGCTACAAGGAGCTGTGGGGCACGAGCATCTACCAGTGCCCGTTCTGTCACGGCTGGGAGGTGCAGGACGAACCCTTCGGCGTGCTGGCCACGGAGCCGGCGTATCTGGACTACGCCATCATGGTCCAGGGCTGGTCCCGCGACCTCACGGTCTTCACCCACGGCAGCTTCGAGGTGCCGCCCGAACAGCGCGAGCGACTCCACCATCTGGGCATGCGTCTGGAGGAGCGGAAGATCCGCGCGCTCCACGGGAAGGATGGGCACCTGGAGGAGGTCGAACTGGAGGATGGAACGCGCGTGGCCCGGCGGGTGATGTTCTCCGCGCCGCCGCAGCGGCAACCAGAGCTCGTCACCCGGCTGGGGCTCGCGTTGGATGAGCAGGGCTTCGTGAAGGTGAACGGGATGGGAGAGACGTCCGTGCCGGGCATCTCCGCGGCGGGTGACACGACGACGCGCATGCAGGCGGCCGTCATGGCGGCCAGCGCGGGTGGCGTCGCCGGGGCGGTGCTGAGCCACGGGCTCGCCATGGAGGACGCGGACCGGCGCTACACGGCCGCGACGGGGAAGCCTCCTCCGGCGAAGCAGAAGCCGCACTGACGCGCGGGTGCTGCTTGCGCCGCGCGGTCACGCCGCGCTGATGGAGGCGCCGTTGCCTGGCGGTCCCGGGGCGCGGTGCTGCTTGCGCCACGCGGCGGGCGTGAGTCCTTCCGCGCGCCGGAACAGGCGGATGAAGTGCGTGGGGTCCGCGTAGCCCACGCGCTCCGCGATGATGTCGACGCGCTCGTCGGAGGACAGCAGCCTTCGCCGTGCCTCCGCGAGCCGGCCGGAGATGATCCACTCCACCACGCTGTGGCCCGTGGCCTGCTTGACCGCGGTCGTCACGTGCGCGGGCGAGCGGCCCACCGCGGCAGCCACCTCGCGCAGCGAGAGGCGCTCCAGGCAGTGCCTTTCAATGAACGTGAGCGCCTCGCCCACCCAGGACGTATGCGTGTCCGCACCGGTCCACGCACGCGAGCGGGCCACCTCCGCGAGCACCAGCGAGAACAGGCTGCGCACCACCTGCTCCCCCATGGCGCTGGCCGGAGCGCGCGTCTCCTCGTGGATCTCCGACAGCAGTCGCACCAGATGTTCCTGCCGGCCGGAGGGAATCGGCACGACGGCGGAGGCGCCCTGGCGCACGCGCTCGAACGGCTCCAGCATCGGCCCCACCTCCGTCCGCGCGAAGGCGGACGGATGGAATCCCAGGCCGACGAACTCCGCCCGATGGGCCTCCACCGTCCGGTGCTTCTCTCCGGCGGGGATGAGGAGCACATCCCCGGGCGTCAGCCGCAGGTGGGTGCGCTGCTCGATGGTGGCCTGGCCCCCCGTGTAGAAGGCGAGGGTGGCGTGCGCATGGCTGGCTGGGTGCGAGCGGCAGCCCTGGAGGGTCCCTCTCCCGACGAACAGGGGGCCCGGACCCCACTGTTGAGCATGTTCGGCAGCCACGAAACGCCTCCGCTTCCTTCCCCGGCGAGCAGCGAACCTCCTCGCACAACCGACCCGGGCTCGGATGCATTCCGGGCCCGGCGGTTGCGCGTCAGGTGCGCGCCTGGGGCACGGCCTCCCGGAACAGCTTCGCGCCCACGAGCAGGGCCATGCCGCCCAGCAGCACCGGCACCGCGTTGATGGCGATGGCGGTGTGGAGGCTGGCCATGTCGGCGATCTGCCCGATGAGCGTGGGGGAGATGGCATCACCCAGCATGTGGATGCACAGCACGTTCAGGCCCATGGCGAACGCGCGGAACGCGGGCGGCACGCAGTTGACGATGGCCGCGTTGATGGGACCGCTGTTGAGGAAGATGAGGAACTGCGCCACGCCAATGGCCGCGAACGTCAGCGTCGTGTCCTGCAGGTTCACCGCCAGGTACATGCACGGCGCCGCGAGCATCAACCCGATGCCGGACAGCCACAGCCCGCCGCCCGCGCGCTTGCGGTCCATCTTGTCGCCCAGCCAGCCGCCCGCCACCGTGCCGGTGAGACCCGCGATCGCGGTGATGGCACCGAACACGAGGCCCACGCGGCCGGGGTACTCCAGCCACAGCTGCCGCTCGCGCACCAGGTACGTGGGCATCCAGAACGCGAGCCCGCCAATGGAGAACGTCATCAGCGTGTAGCCCGCCGTCGTCGCCCAGAAGGCCGTGTTGCGGCCCAGGCCACGGAGGCCCTCCATGAAGGGCAGCTTCACCGCCGCGTCCGGCCCGTCCATGGCGCCGCGCTTCGGCTCCGGCATGAAGAAGGCCATGGCGCCCAGCACGAGCCCCGGCACGCCGCCCGCGAAGAACGCCGCGTGCCACGAATACGTCTGCGTCAGCCACCCGCCCAGGCCGTAGCCCATCGCGGAGCCCACCGGGATGGCGATGTAGAAGTACGACAGCATCCGCGTGCGCTGCTCGCGCGGATACAGGTCGGAGATGATGGACGGCGCCACCGCGCCATAGCCCGCCTCGCCAATGCCAATCACCGCGCGCGCCAGCAGCAGCGCCGTGAACGTGGACGCAAGGCCGCTGGCCCCGGTGGCCAGGCTCCACAGGAGCACGCCGCCCGCCACCAGCAACCGGCGCGGCACCCGGTCTCCCAGGAAGCCGCCCAGCGGGGACGCCAGCATGAACACGACGATGAAGACGGTGCCCAGCAGGCCCGACTGCGCATCGTTGATGCCGAAGTCCTTCTGAATCTCCGGCAGCGCGACCGCGATGATGTACCGGTCGAGGTAGTTGACCAGGTTGATGAGGGTCAGGATGAACAGCGCGTAGCCCGCGCGCACGGACTGCGTGGCGGGCGCGCTGGACGAAGCAGTGGGGGAAGAGGCGTTCATGAGGAGGAGGGGGCGGAACCGAAGCGGTGGGCCAAAAGGCCCCAGCGCAGGCCGCGGTCGCTCACGCGGCAGGCGTCCATGCGAAGGGCCTTCACCGCTTCGCGCAGGATGAGGGCGCCTGCGGGGATGACATCCGCGCGCTTGGGCTGGAGCCCGGGCAGCGCGCGCCGGGCCTCCAGGGGCAGGGCGCACAGCATGTCCGTGAGCGCGTCCAGCTCGCCCCGGGACAGCGTGCCGCCGTGGACCTGCTCCGCGTCGTAGGTCGCCATCTGGTGCTGCACGGCGAACAGCGTCGTCACGGTGCCGGCCACGCCCACCAGCATCGCGTTCGGCGGCGGCGGGGGCAGGGCGGCGAAGGTGTCGCGCAGGTGCGCCTCGATGGCGCCGCGCTCGTCGGCGGACAGCGGGTCGGTGCGCACGAAGCGCTCCGTGAGCCGCACGGCGCCCACGTCGAAGCTGTGACGGAAGGCCACGCTGCCGGCGTCGTTGCCGTAGATGAACTCCGTGGAGCCACCGCCGATGTCCACGACGAGCAGCGGCCCGGCCGCCTCGCCCGCGAAGTCCGTGGCCACCGCGGCGAAGGACAGCTGGGCCTCCAGCTCTCCGGCGATGATCTCCACCGTCACGCCCGCGCGGGCCTTCGCGGCGGCGATGAAGTCCGCGCCGTTCTTCGCGTCGCGCGCGGCGCTGGTGGCGGAGACCGCGATGGCCTCCGCGCCCAGGGAGCGGGCCTCGTCCGCGAAGGCGACCAGCGTGGCCAGCGTGGCCTCCATGCCGTCCGGGGAGAGCACGCGGTGGGTGTCCACGCCCCGGCCCAGCCGGGTGATTTCGGCGCGCTCCACCACGGCCACGAAGCGCCCGTCCGGCTGGCGATCCGCGACCAGCAGCAGCACGGAGTTGGTCCCGATATCGATGGATGCGAAGCGCGGCATGCGGCGCACACTACTCAACGCAGCAGCGCTTCCAAAGCATCCCCCAGGGCCTCGTAGTCCGCCGGGGTGTTGTAGAGCTGGGCGGACACCCGCAGGTGACGCCGGGGCGCCTTGGGCCAGGCGGTGACCGGGACCTCCACGCGGTGCTCCTCGAACAGGCGCACATGGAGGGGGTCCAGGTAGAGCGGGGGCTCCGGACGCTCGGGGGCGCCCTCCGGCAGGGCTACGCACGCCATGCTGCCCACCATCGCGTCCGGGCACAGCGGCGTGTCCTGCCCCAGCCGGGCGTTCAGGGACCGCCGGGCGGCCAGGGCCTTCTCGCGGTTGGAGGCCATCACCTCCGGCCATCCGCCCGGCACCAGCCCGCCCACGACGCGCAGTGCGGTGGGGATGCACAGGAAGGGCGTCGGGTCATGCGTGCCCGTCCAGTCGAACTCCAGCCGGAAGCGCGACCGGTCCGCGCGCGGCGAGTTGTGCCCGTGGCTCACCACCAGCGGCTTCATCCCCGCCTGCATGTCCCGGCGGACGTACAGGAACGCGGCGCCCTTGGGCGCGCACAGCCACTTGTGGCAGTTGCCGGTGTAGTACGCCGCGCCCAGCTCCTGGAGCGCCAGTGGCACCATGCCCGGCCCGTGGGCGCCGTCCACCAGCGTCTCCACGCCGCGCTCGCGCATGCGGCGCACCAGCTCCGCCAGCGGCATCACCAGGGCCGTCTGGCTGGTGATGTGGTCGATGAGGAGCAGCCGCGTGCGCGGCGTCACCAGGGCCATCACCGCGTCCACGACGGCGTCGGGGGAGGTCACCGGCCAGGGCAGCTTCGCCACCACCACCTTCGCGCCCATCGCGGCGCAGGCCACGTCGAGCGCGTTCTTCGACGCGTTGTATTCGTTGTCGGTGGTGAGCAGCTCGTCGCCGGGCTCAAAGCGCAGGTTGCGCAGCACGGTGTTCACGCCCGTGGTGGCGTTGGGCATGAAGGCCAGGTCGTCCGCGTCCGCGCCCACGAAGGCCGCGAGAGCGGCGCGCGCCTCATCCAGCAGCGGCTCCACCTCCCGGCCCAGGAAGCGCACGGGCTCCGCTTCCAGGCGGGCGCGCAGCTCCGACTGGTGCTGGAGCACCGCCGTGGGGCAGGCGCCGAACGAGCCGTGGTTGAGGAAGACGACCTTCGGATCCAGGCCCCAGTGGGCACGGAGGGGAGCGCTCATGGGGGCGCAATGCACCCCGGCGCGTCCCCCCTGTCAACGGACGGTGAGGCCTACTTCGCGGCCGGGGCGATGCCCCAGTCGGGCGTCAGCCAGTTGCCCTTCTCCATGGGGAGCGGGAGCTGGTTGTTGCCCTCGGCGGTCATCACCCACAGGTGCGCGCCGCCGTTGCGGCTGGAGCTGAACATGATGAGCCGGCCGTTGGGGGAGAAGGTGGGCTCCTCGTTGTTGCCCTGGTCCTGCGTCAGGCGCGTCACCTTGCCCGTCTCCACGTTGACCGTGAACAGGTCGAACGCGTTGCGCTCGTCGCGCGCGGTGAAGGCGATGAGGTCCCCGCGCGGCGACCAGTCCGGCGTCTGGTTGTAGTTGCCCTGGAAGGTGAGCCGCTTCACGCCGGAGCCGTCCGCGCCCATCACGTAGACTTGAGGACTGCCGCCCCGGTTGGACACGAACGCGATCCGCTTTCCGTCCGGCGACCACGTGGGGCTGGTGTTGAGGCCGTAGGGCGTGTCGGTGATGGCCTTCGCCCCGGAGCCGTCCACGGCGGCCACGTAGATCTGCGCGCTCTCACCCTCCGCCAGCGCGTAGGCGATGCGCTTGCCGTCCGGCGAGAACGCGACGCCCGTGGCCATCTGCCCGTCCGTCACCACGGCCTTCGCCTCGCCGCCAGGGGACTGCACGTAGATGTCCGGCCGGTTCTTCCGGTACGACGTATAGGCCACCTGACCCGACGGGCTGAGCGTGGGGAGGATGTGCGTGCCGCCCTTGGTGAGCGCCTGCGCGCCCATGCCGTCCCAGTCCGCCACGTACACGTCGCGGTTGGCGCCCGCCTTGCGCACGTAGGTGATGCGCGACAGGAAGGGGCTCGCCTCGCGGGTGAAGTGCCGGTAGAGCGCGTCCGCCAGCGCGTGCGCCAGCTGGCGGGGCTCGTTGGCCGGCGCGTCCTTGGCGACCTTCAGGTCTTCGTGGCCCGTGGCCACGTTGAACAGGCGCAGCTCTCCGCGCAGCCTGCCGCCGTCCTGCGCGAGCGACACCTTCACCAGCGACTCCGCGCCCACGTCCGCCCAGCGGCTGAAGTTGATGCTGGCCGCCGTCATGCCTTCCTTCGCGTCGGCGGTGAAGCCCGCGCGGTCCAACACCTGGAAGATGCCGGAGGCGGCCAGGTCGTACGAGAAGGCGGTGTCGAACACGCCGGCCGCCTTCTTGTCACCGCCCTCCTGCAGCGTGGGCGCCGGGGACGCGAGCGGCAGCGGGCGGAAGTTCGCGCCGGAGATTTCGATGACGGGCGCCTGCGCCAGCACCAGCGCGGGCACGAGGAGGAGCGACAGCAGGAGGGCTTTCATGGGCTGAACACCAGGACGACGCCGTTCTTCTGGAGCGCGTCGCGAAGGGCATCGGGGGGAGGAGAGAAAGGAGACGCCTTGCGCACGGCGGCGACGACCGCCGAGTCGAACAGTTCGTTGCCACTGGCCTTGGCCAGGCTCACGTCCAGCACCTCGCCGGCGCGGCCCAGCCGCATGGCCACCTGCGCCTTCAGGTACAGGCGCTCCGCGTCGGGGATGGTGTCCGCGACGTTGTAGTGCCGGCGCACCTGGGACTTGAGGAGGCCGTAGTACCGCTCGCCCTCCTGGACCGCCGAGTCACCGTCCGGGTCGCCGTCCTCCGCGCCCTCCAGCTCCTCCGGCTCGCTGGGCTTCGCGGACTTGTCGAACGCGCCGAAGAGCTTCTTGCGCCGGTCCTCCGCGTTCGCCTCGCCCTTCTGGGGCGTGGGGGCCGGAGCGGGCTTCGCGCCGGGCACCGCCACCGCGTTGGGGGAGGGCGCCGGCACCGGCTCCTGCGAGGGAGGCGTGGGCACCGGCTTCGCCGCGACCTCCTTGGGTGGAGGCTGGGCCTGCTCCTTGCGGGGCAAGAGCTTCGGGTCGCGCGGCTTGCCCAGGCGCACCAGCGACGCGTTGATGGGCTTCTGGTCCAGGTCCATCTTCGGCGTGGACGTGAGGCGCGCGTAGAGGACGGCGGCCACCAGCACCGCGAGGTGGCCACCCACGGAGAAGACGACGAAGCGCGACAGCTTCGTGGGCCGGGCCACGAGCAGGCTGTGGGTCACCGCGGAGTCCATGCGCTAGCGCTTCGCTTCCTTCGGCTTGCCCTTGCCACCACCGGCCGTGGGCGTCTTGTTCCCGGTGTTGGACGCCTTGTTGCCGGTGGAAGGGTCCGTGATCATCCCCACATTCTTGATGCCCGCGCGCTGGGCGGCGGCCATCACCTCCACCACCACGCCGTAGGGCACATCCCGGTCCGCGTGCAGGTAGACCTCCTTGTCCGCCTGCGCCTTGGCGTTGGCGGCCAGCTTGGTCTCCAGCTCCTCCAGAGGCACCTCCGCATCCCCGATGTAGACCTTCTTCCCCGCGTCGATGGAGAGCACGACCTTCTTCTCCGTCGCCTCCACCGGGGTGGCCTTGGTCTCCGGGAGGTTCACCTTCACGCCCTGCTGGATGAGGGGCGCCGTCACCATGAAGATGATGAGCAGCACCAGCATCACGTCCACCATGGGCGTGACGTTGATCTCGCTCATGGTGGTACGGCCACCGCCGCCTTTTCCGCCGCCCATGCCCATGGGTGTGTCCCCTTGTGCCTAGCGGAAGAAGTGCCGCTTGATGATGTTGAGGAAGTCCGCGGAGAAGTTGGACATCTCCGTGTCGAACACCTTGATGCGGCTGACGAACGAGTTGTAGGCGACCACCGCCGGGATGGCCGCGAACAGGCCCGCCGCCGTGGCGAACAGCGCGTTGCCCACCGGAGCGGCCACCGTGGCCAGCGTCGCGTTGCCCTGTTCAGCGATCTGGTTGAACGCGCTCAGGATGCCAATCACCGTGCCGAACAGGCCCACGAACGGGGAAGCGGCGCCCACCGTGCCCAGGAAGGACACGCGGTTCTCCAGCTCGGTGATCTGCGCCGTGGCCGCGCGGTTGAGGGCGCGCTCCACGTTCTCGATGCCGCCCAGCTTCGCGCTCATCGCGTCCTCGGCGCCGCCCTCCTTGCCCGTCTGCGCCAGCTTGCTCAGCTCCTCGTAGCCCGCGCAGAACACCTTCGACAGCGGCGAGCCCTCCAGCTTCTGGGCGGACTGGTAGATGGCCTCCAGCCGGGACGCCTTCCAGAACGTGTCGAGAAAGGTAAGTGACTGGGAGCGGGCGCGGGACAGCTGGGTGAACTTCATGGCGATGAGGGCCCAGGAGGCCACGGACACCGACATGAGGAGCAGGAGCACCGCGAGCTCGATGAACGACGCGTCGCGGATGATCTCCACGTAGTTCATGGCGCCAAAGGCCAGGGGCAGGTGGGGTATCATGGGGTTCAGCGCGTAACATCCACCGCGCAGGTGGGTCAAACCCGCCGTCAGTGCCCGGTTGCTTTGGACGGGACTGAATAATTCCCCGGGTCGGTCGTCTGGAAGGTTGTTCAGGCCGACGACCTCAAACCGCCCGAAACACGGATGCCCACCATGAACGCGAGACTGCTCGCCCCATTCCTCTGCCTCGCTGCTTTCTCCTCCGGCTGCGTCATCGAAGACAACAGCCCCCGCTACCCCGGTGACGTCCGGCTGATGTGGACCTTCGCCGGTGCCCGCTGCGACGAGGCGCGAAACATCCAGGGCGTCGACATCACCATCGACGGCGAGCTGCTCGAGAACGGCGGCGAGTATCCCTGCCAGGCCAACGGCTTCGACGGCATCATCCTCCACGACTTCGCGCCGGGCGTGTACTCCTTCAGCGCGGTGGGCGTGGACTACAACAACGTGGCCCGCTACTCGTACAGCGGCACCTTCCGGGTGGACGGCGATGTGTCGGTGAACATCGACCTCGCGCCGAACGGCGGGCAGGGCACCTCCTTCGCCTACGTCAACTGGCTGTTCCCGACGGAGGTGGGCAGCCAGTATCCCACCTGCGGGCAGGCGGGCGTCGTCTCCGTGGATGCCCGCGTGGACGAGGGCGAGTGGGTGAACTTCGATTGCTACGAGGGCAGCGAGGGCAACTCGGTGAGCACCCCGAACCTGGCGCCCGGGCAGCACTACCTGGAGGTGGTGGCCCTGGATCGCGACGGCCTGCCCGTCTACTACTACGGCGGTGCCTTCACGTCGGTGAACGGCGCGCCGGTGTCCGTCACGGCGGAGACGTACGCCATCGGCGGGGCCGCGGTGGGCTGGAAGTTCTACGAGTCCGGCAACCCGTACTCGCTGAGCTGCTCGCAGGCGGGCGTCACCGAGGTGGGCATCAACTTCAAGGACGTCTACACGGGCCTGTGGGTCTACGGCGATGAGGGGCAGTGGTTCTCCTGCAACGAGTCTCCGGCCGTCTTCGAGTTCCTCCGCCCGGGCCGCTACTTCGTGTCCTTCAAGGCGTCGGGTTCGGGCGGTCGCTACTACGAGTCCCGGTCGGACCTGGCCCCCTATGACGTCTTCGCCCACGACTTCCCGGGCGCGAACGATGCCCTGGACGCGCCGCTCTACCGCGTGAGGTAGGCGCGCCCTCCGGGCAGGGGAACACGCAAGGGTCGGAGGCCTCCGGGCTTCCGGCCCTTCGTGCGTTCGGGGGCCCCAGGCTCCAGGCCGGGCCGTTGGCATCAAACGTGATAGGGACACCCCCCATGCGGCAAGACAGCCACGGTCCCATCGGCGTGTTCGACTCCGGCATCGGAGGCCTCACGGTCCTCAAGGCGCTCATGGCGCGGCTCCCCCACGAGCGAACGGTCTACCTGGGGGACACGGCGCGCGTGCCCTACGGCACCAAGTCCGGCGAGGTGGTGACGCGCTACTCGCTGAAGAACGCGGAGTTCCTGATGGAGCGCGGCATCAAGCTCCTGGTGGTGGCGTGCAACACGGCCTCCGCCGCGGCGCTGCCCGCGCTGTCCGCCGCGCTGCCGGTGCCGGTGCTGGGCGTCATCGAGCCGGGCGCGCGCGCGGCGCTGCGTCAGACGCGGGGCGGCGGGGTGGGCGTCATCGGCACGCCGGGCACCATCCGCTCGGGCGCCTACCAGCGGGCGCTGGAGGCCGGGAGCCCCCAGGTGGCGGTGAAGGCGAAGGCGTGTCCGCTCTTCGTGCCCCTGGCGGAGGAAGGGTGGACCACGGGCGACGTGCCGCTGCTGGTGGCGAAGGAGTACCTGGCCGGCTTCGCGCACGACGGCGTGGACACGCTGGTGCTGGGCTGCACCCACTACCCGCTGCTCAAGGGCGTCATCGCCGAGGTCGTGGGGCCGCACGTGTCGCTGGTGGACTCGGCGGAGGCCACCGCGGAGGCCGTGGCGGAGCTCTTGGGCGCCCGGGGGCTGCTCGCGCCGGAGGTCTCCACGGCGCCGGAGCACACGTACTTCGTCACCGACGTGCCGGAGCGCTTCGTGGAAGTGGGGGCCCGCTTCCTGGGGCGCCCCATTCCTTCCGCGGAGCAGGTGGACCTGCGCTTCTAGTCGCGAGCGGGAGGGGCCCCTTGGCTTCCGGGCCCCCCTGGGCTTCCAGCGACTTTCAGGGCACGGGGCGGCTGGAGACGGTGGCCGCGGGCTCCTCGGCGGAGGCCTTGAGCAGCTCCTTGGCCGCCTGGAGCACGGGCACCTGCGTGGCATCGTCCACGGCGACGAGCGCCTGGGCGGCCTCGGTG
Source organism: Corallococcus praedator (assembly GCF_003612125.1). Classification (GTDB taxonomy): domain Bacteria; phylum Myxococcota; class Myxococcia; order Myxococcales; family Myxococcaceae; genus Corallococcus; species Corallococcus praedator. The sequence continues at coordinate 1,381 of NZ_RAWI01000271.1, read as the reverse complement.
CCGATGTCGTCCTGGCGCGGAAGCTGGCCGGTGACGAAGGTGATGAGCCGCTCCATCAGCGGGAAGAAGTGGATCATCCGCAGCGGCCGGTTCATCCAGCCCACGGTGATGCAGTAGTACTGGTTGAAGGGCGCGGTGTGGTGGATGCGGTGGTGGTCCGGCGGCAGGATGAGGTGCACGCGCTGCAGGAAGTGGATGAGGGCGGGCGGCGTGTCCAGGTGCGACCACTTGTGGAACTGGTTGGTCGCCATCACCCAGAAGATCATCGCGCCCAGGAACGCGGCCAGGAACACCCAGCCCGGACCGTTGAGCGGCACGGCCACCGCGAGCGCCGCCACCGGCAGCGACACGAGGCAGTTGTTGCCGTTGGTCTCCACGAAGTCGTGGCGGGTGATGGCCTTCTCATCGACGTGGTGCTCGCGGAAGGGGCGGATGAACGCCTTGCCCAGCACGGGCATCTCCGTGGAGCCCCACGTGTCGCCCATCCAGTGGACGAACCCGGACACGAAGTCCGCGGCCAGGTAGCCCAGCACCACTGCCAGCGTCAGCAGCCACGGGCCGGTGTGGTGGGTGCTCCAGAGCTTGTAGGCGAGCACGCCCTCCAGCGCGACGAACGACACGATGGAGGCGATCTCCATCGCGCGGATGGCGGGGGAGTACCCCTGCGCCAGCGTCTGGGCATCCTGGAGGCGGACCTTGTCCGTGATTTTGTCCGGCTTCGTCATCGGTGGGTTCCCGCCCTTCAGGGGTGGTGGGGCTCGAATGATAGCGCGCGCGTGTTCAGGGGGTACGTACCCCAGGGCCTTTCGGCTTTTCAACAAAGGGTCCCCCTGTCCGCCGGCCTGCCGGGCATGGCGTGGAGCCGCACACCCAAGGTGGTGGACGCACACCGGCGAGCAAGCTGGCACGGGCCGTCAACCTGCGGATGAGCGTGACGCTTGCCTTGTGAAGCCTGGAACCCGCTGGTACGGTGCCCGACCTCGGCAATGGCGAAAACCTTCGAAAAAGCCGTCACGGGCTTCAACCACAACATCAAGCACAAGGGGAAGGTCTACCACGTCCAGACCGAGGACTCTGGTGTCAACAACCCTCACATCATCACCCACCTGTTCGTGGGCGGGAACATCCTCGCGTCGAAGAAGACGTCCTATGCGGACATCCTCAACGCGGAGAACCTGGCGGAAGTCGTCCGCGAGCTGATGGAGGAGCAGCACAAGGAGATGCTGCGCAACCTCATCAACGGGGTCTACGACAACTACGAGTCCACGGTCCGCTCGTACCAGCCGGGCCAGCTCGCCACGGATGCCGAAGCCGCCGCCGCGCCGAAGTTGCAGCCCATCGCCGCGCCCCGTCCGGTTCCGCCGCCTCCGCCCCCCACCGT
>NZ_RAWI01000270.1 GCF_003612125.1 Corallococcus praedator | reverse complement strand
CCAGGGTCCGGGGCAAAGGTACGGATGCCTCCGGTGGAACGTGGGCCCAGGCCCCGCCGCCAGCACACGGCCGCGGCCCCCGCGAAGCGCACCGCCCGCAAGGCTTCCGCGTCCGCCAGCGGGCGCTACAGCGACCCCGCGCTTCGCGAACGCCTCAAGAAGCGCATCATGAAAAGTGACAAGGGCGGACGGCCCGGCCAGTGGAGCGCTCGCAAGGCGCAACTGCTCGCCAGCGAGTACAAGAAGGCCGGCGGTGGCTACTCAGGCTCCCGTGCGAAGGCGCAGCGCCACCTGTCCTCCTGGACGAAGGAGGCGTGGCAGACCCAGGACGGCGGCACCCGCGCCCGCCACGGCCGTACCACCGCGCGCTACCTGCCGAAGGACGCCTGGGCCCACCTGAGCCCGGCCCAGAAGAAGGCCACCGAACGCCGCAAGCGCACGGGCTCCCGCGCGGGCCGGCAGTTCGTCGCCAACACCCCCGCCGCGCGTCGCGCGAGGAAGCAGGCCACGAAGCGCTAGGCCGCGCTTCCATGGCGGCGCACCGGCCCCCCGAGGCCCGCGCGCCACGCCCCACCGGACGGCCCGCGCCGTTGGCATACAGTGCGGACCTCCGGGGTGGAGAGACCGCCCCGGTGGAGGACGTCATGGACTGCGACTGGCTCATCATCGGCTCGGGGTTTGGCGGCAGCGTCAGCGCGTTGCGGCTCGTCGAGAAGGGCTACCGCGTCGTCATGCTGGAGAAGGGCCGCCGCCTCCAGGGCCAGGACTTCCCCCAGTCGAACTGGAACCTGAAGCGCTGGCTGTGGATGCCCCAGCTCGGGTGGCGCGGCCTGTTCAAGATGACCTTCTTCCGCCACGTCACCGTGCTGTCCGGCGTCGGCGTGGGCGGCGGCTCGCTCGTCTACGCCAACACGCTGCCCGTGCCGAAGGACGACTTCTTCCAGGCCACCTCCTGGGGCCACCTGGCGCCGTGGAAGCAGGAACTCGCGCCGCACTACGCGACGGCCCGGCGCATGCTGGGCGCCACCGTCAACCCGCTCAACACCTTCCCGGATCAAGTGCTCAAGCAGGTGGGCCAGGACCTGGGCCGCCCCGACTTCCAGCCCACCACCGTGGCCGTCTACTTCGGCGAGCCCGGCGTCACCGTGAAGGACCCGTACTTCAACGGCGAGGGCCCGGAGCGCACCGGCTGCAACGCGTGCGGCGGGTGCATGCTGGGCTGCCGCAACAACGCGAAGAACACGCTCGACAAGAACTACCTCTACTTCGCGGAGAAGCGCGGCCTCACGCTCCACGCCGACACGGAGGTCACCTGGGTGCGCCCCCTGCCTTCCGGTGATGGCTACGAGGTCACCGCGAAGCAGGGCACGGGCTTCTTCAAGAAGACGCGCCGCTTCACCGCGAAGCACGTCGTCTTCGCCGGTGGGGTGCTGGGCACCATGGACCTGCTCCTCAAGCTCAAGGACCGGCCGGACGGATTGCCGAAGCTGTCCCCGCGCGTGGGCGACGGTGTGCGCACCAACTCCGAGGCCCTCATCGGCATCGTCAGCGGGAAGAAGGACCAGGACCTGTCCCGGGGCATCGCCATCGGGTCCATCCTCCACACGGATGAGCACTCGCACCTGGAGCCGGTGCGCTACCCGGCGGGGTCCGGCTTCTTCCGCCTGCTGATGGCGCCCCACGTCCCCGGGGCCTCCGTGGTGACGCGCCTGGCCCGACTGGTGGGCATCATCGCCCGGCGCCCCGTGCGCTTCCTCCAGGCGATGTTCGTCCCGGACTTCGCGCGCCGCACGATGATCTTGCTCTACATGCGCACCATGGAGGGCCACCTGCGCATGCGCCGCGGCCGCGCCGTGGGCACCGGCTTCCGCACCGGCCTCACCACCGGCCTGCAGGAAGGCCCCGCGCCCACCGTCAACATGCCGGAGGCCTTCGACCTCGCGAAGCGCGTGTCCGACAAGCTGGACGGCTACCCCATGACCATGGTCAGTGAGACGCTCATGGGCATTCCCACCACCGCCCACATCCTGGGCGGAGCGTGCATGGGCGACTCGCCGGCCACTGGTGCCATTGATTCACGCCACCGCTTGTATGGTTATGACGGGCTGTATGTGGTGGACGGCGCCGCCATCTCCGCCAACCCGGGCGTCAATCCCTCGCTCACCATCACCGCCCTGGCCGAGCGCGCCATGAGCTTCATTCCCGCCGCCCGCGAGCTGCCCCGGGGCGACACCGACGCCACGCTCGACGTGCCCGCCCCCCAGGCATACTCCGCCCTGCCCTGAAGGGCTGTCAGGCATTGCCCTCCAGGGCTTGCAGGGAGAGGTGCGCGCGCGGGCGACGTGTGCGCGCCGGCCCGGCCAGACGTCTCACATTGCCAGGATGTCGTCGACAGACCTGGACTCCGGTCCCAGATGCCCATTCTCCCTTGAAAGCAGTGTAGAAGTACCGCTCAGGGAAATACGGGTGAAGGGAGAAAGGCCTGCGTCGAGGCCAACCCACACCGCCGGCCAGGGTGGGAACCGGCAGTGTTCATCCGAAACCAATCCTCGTGCCCTCAAGCAGCATGGTTGGTCTTCGGAGTTGCGTGTATTTCGTATTTTACATGGTTAATCACTTCCACCACCATCTTGGTCGGGTGAAGAGATGTCTTTGCTCATGTCCGCCTCCTCCTCTCATGCCTCGGCGCGTGTCTCGCAATGTCTGGAAGGGCGGGCGGAGGCCCTGTTGGCGCGGCATCTGCGGGACTCGCGCGTGCGGGTGGACGCGCTGTTCACCTGGCTGATGCTGGGCCAGTGGGCGAGCGCCATCCTGGTGGCGGTGTTCTTCTCCCCCTATGGCTGGGAGGGCCGGGTGCGCGGGGTGCACGTGCACGTGCAGACCGCGGTGCTGCTGGGCGCGGCCTTGAGCCTGTTCCCGGTGCTGCTCACCCGGCTGCGCCCGGGCGAGGCGGTGACGCGTCACGTGGTGGCGGTGAACCAGATGCTGTGGTCCGCGCTGCTCATCCACCTGACCGGGGGGCGCATCGAAACGCACTTCCACATCTTCGGTTCGCTGGCGGTGCTGTCCTTCTACCGGGACCCCAAGGTGCTGCTCACCGCGAGCTTCGCCATCGTCGTGGACCACTGCCTCCGGGGCGCGCTGTGGCCGGAGTCCATCTACGGGCAGCTGCACCCGGAGTGGTGGCGCTTCCTGGAGCACGCCTTCTGGGTGGCCGTCATCGACGCGGTGCTCTTCGTCGCGTGCCGGGACGCGGTGCGCGAGCTGCGTGAGAAGGCCAAGCATCAGGCCCACGCGGAACAGACGAGCGAGCGGGAGCTGGCGGCGCGCGCGGGCCAGTTGGACGCCGCCGTGCGGGAGGTGCTCGCCTTCCGCGACCACGCGGACCGGCTGGAGCGGCTGGCATCGCTGGGACAGCTCACCGCCAGCGTCGGCCACGAGCTGCGAAACCCCCTGGCCGCCGCGCGCACCGCGCACGCGTTCGTCCTGCGCCGCATGCTGAAGATAGACGCTGTCACCACCGATCCGCGCATCCCCCGGTTCCTGGACATCATCGACCGGGAGCTCCAGGCGTGCACGGTCATCATCTCCGACCTGCTGGACTACGCGCGGGGACGTCCTCCCAGCTTCATGCCGTGCCCGCTCAAGCCGCTGGTGGAGGAAGCCATCAGCGTGGTGCCGGTGCGGGAGGGCGTGCGCGTGAACAACCAGGTGCCGGACGGGCTGCCGGTGCCGCACCTGGACCGCGAGCAGTTCCGGCAGGTGCTGGTCAACCTCATCCAGAACGCGGTGGAGGCCATCCCTCCGGAGCGCTCGGGAGAGGTGTGTGTCCATGCCGACGCGCTGGGGGACGGCGGCTGGAGCCTGCGCGTGACGGACGACGGGCCGGGCATCCCCGCGCCGCTGTTGGAGCGCATCTTCGAGCCCATGTTCACCACGAAGCTGCGTGGTACCGGCCTGGGGCTCGCCATCGTGAAGACGCTGGTGCAGGGCCATGGGGCCCGCATCCAGGCGGAGAGCGACTTCGGTCACGGCTCCCGCTTCACCGTCCTCTTCCCCGATGCACGCGTGCCGGATGTCGCGGTGCCGGCGCATCCGTAGCGGTCAGCGGGAAGTCCCCTTCAATCAATGTGACGGGCAGCTCCACGTACGTGGTCAGGGAGGTGGCATGCAGGTACAGGTGAAGCCGTCGAGGGAGACCGGTCAGGTGGATGCGGACTGGGCGGTCCGACGCATGGCGGCCACGGAGCGGGACACGGCGCGCGGCATGTTCTTCCTGGGGGTGCTGGAGACGGTGCGCACCGGCATGGGCGATGATGCGGTGATCACCTGTCGGGCCGCCACGGAGGAGCGCCGTTTCGTGGGCTTCTTCAACTACCCGGTGTCCAGCTTCCTGAAGATGGCGCAGGTGGCGTCGCGCGTGCTCGCGCCCCGGTGGGGCGGGGCGGACGAAGCGCTGCGGCAGATGGGGATGCAGGCCACGCGCAGCTTCCTGGAGTCCGCCGTGGGGCGCACCTTCCTGCTCTTGGCCGCGGGGGACACGCGCAAGCTCGTGGCCAACCTGCCCTCCGGCTACCAGATGGCGGTGAGCTACGGGGACCGCTCCGTGGAGTGGAAGGGGGAGTCCGAGGCGCTGTTCATCATGCGGCGCGACTTCATGCCGGCGCCCTACCATGAAGGCGTGCTGCGCGAGGTGCTCGCCATGGTGGGCGCCCGGAACCCGCGCATCCAGGGCCGCAAGCTGGGCCTGCTGGACACCGAGTACCACATCACCTGGGACGCGCCGCTCCCGGTGCGGTCCACGACCTCCACCGCGCCGTGGCGGATGTTCCAGTAGCGCTGCGGTCCGGGGACCGGAAGCCGCCTTCGCGCGCCCCGGCCCTTGTCGAGGAGGGCAGGGCGTCCGGCGCGGGAACTTGCGCGGACGGTGCGGGGGAGCACGATGGGCGGTGCTCTTTCGCACGGTGAGGCCCCTTCGTGAGCAGCAGCAGCGACAGTCAGCAGCGGACGGACCGGTGGCGGCGGTTCCTGTCGGGCACCCGCATCGGCTCGGGGCCTCGGGCCGCACCCCGTGAGGAGCCCGCGGTGGAGCCGCAGTCGGACGAGCGCACCGACTACAACCGGGACTACGACCGCATCGTCTTCTCCAGCGAGTTCCGCTGCCTGCACGACAAGACGCAGGTGTTCCCGCTGTCGACGAGCGACTACACGCGCACGCGGCTCACGCACAGCATCGAGGCGTCGTGCGTCGGGCGTTCGCTGGGCCACCAGGCCGGACTGAAGCTGCGGGCCCAGGGCGTGGACCTGGTGCCCTCGGACCTGGGCACCATCGTGGCGGCGGCGTGCCTGGCGCACGACATCGGCAATCCGCCCTTCGGACACTCGGGGGAGGATGCCATCCAGCACTGGGTGGAGCAGCGGCTGGCGCCGCCCGGAGAAGGCAAGAAGAGCCCCTTCGCGACGGAGGCCGAGTGGAAGGACCTGCGCGACTTCGAAGGCAACGCGCAGGGCTTCCGCATCCTCAACCGCCTCCAGTCGCGCGAGCGCCGGGGCGGGCTGCGCTACACGGCCGCCACGCTGGGCGCGATGAGCAAGTACCCGCGCCCGTCGGTGCTCCCCGGCTCGCGCCCGAAGGTGAAGGGCCGCGTGTCGGAGAAGAAGTTCGGTTACTTCCAGGACGACCGCGACCTGGCGCTGGAGGCCTACCGCGCCACGGGCCTGCACGAGCGCGAGACGGGCGTCTTCTCCCGTCATCCGCTGGCCTTCCTCGTCGAGGCGGCGGACGACATCTGCTACGCGGTCATCGACCTGGAGGACTCCGCGAAGCTGGGGCTGGTCCCCATGCTGCGCGCCTGTGAGTTCCTGGAGGCCGTGCTGCCGGAGCCCGAACGCCGCAAGCCGCCCCGCCACCTGGAGACGCGCATGGCGCAGGCGCGCGCGGTGGCCATCGGGAAGCTCATCCCGCAGTGTGTCGGGGCCTTCATGGACCAGGTGCACGCGCTGGAGGAGGGCTCGGCGGAGACGTCGCTCACGGCCCTGCGTCCCGACGTGGAGTCGGCGCTGGATGCCATCACCGACTTCACCAGCGAGTTCGGCTACCGCAGCGAGCGCGTGCTCCAGATTGAGAGCGCGGGCTTCAAGACGCTGGGCGGCCTGCTGGACATGTTCGCCACGGCGGTGGTGACGGACGCGCCCAACCGCGAGGAGAAGAAGCTGCGGCAGTTGATGCCGATGGAGTGCTTCCAGCGTCCGGAGTTCGCGGCCGTGGACGAGGAGAAGCCCCCGAAGCGCGATGAAGCCATCCTGCGCCTCACCCCGTATCAGCGCCTGCTGTGCGTGACGGACTACATCTCCGGCCTGTCGGACAGCCGCGCGGTGGAGCTGTTCCAGCGCCTGTCCGGCATCAAGCTGCCCACGTAGTCGGGGCCGGTCCGTCGGCTGCCCACCGGCCGGACGCCATGAACGTGCGAGCCCGGCCTCCGGGCGCTACGCTTCCTGCCATGTGTGGCCGAGTCACCGTCCGGACCTCTCCCGCCCAGCTCGTCGCCGAGCTGGAGCTCGCGGGCGCGCGCGCGACGCTGGAGCGCGAGCGTTTCAACCTGTGTCCCACGCAGCTCTTGCCCGTGGTGCCCAACGACGGCGCGCGGCTGTTGGACGTGTTCCGCTGGGGGCTCATCCCCTCGTGGGCGAAGGATGCGGCCATCGGGAACAAGCTCATCAACGCGCGCGGTGAGACGGTGGCGGAGAAGCCCAGCTTCCGCTCGGCGCTGAAGCGACGCCGGTGCCTGGTGGTGGTGGACGGCTGGTACGAATGGAAGCAGTCCACGAAGCCCAAGACGCCGTACCTCTTCCACCGCCGCGACGGGAAGCCGCTGGCGCTGGCGGGCCTCTGGGAGGAGTGGACGGCGCCGGACACGGGCGAGGTGCTGCGCACGTGCACCATCATCACCACAGGCCCCAACGCGCTGATGGCGCCCATCCACGACCGGATGCCCGTCATCCTGTCGAAGGAGGCGCAGGCCGTGTGGCTGCGCCCGGAGCCGCAGGAGGCCTCGGACCTGCTGCCGCTCCTCGTGCCGGCGCAGGATGCACCGCTGGAGGCCTACGAGGTGGCGCGCGTGGTGAACTCGCCCGCCAACGATGGGCCGGAGTGCGTGGAGCGCGTGGCGGCTTGAAAGCGGTTTCTCTAGGGCGTTGAAGCCGCGGCTGCTGGAATCGTGAACGCGAAGGTGCTGCCCTGGCCGGGCTGACTTTCGGCCCAGATCCGTCCACCGTGGGCTTCGACGATGCCACGGGAGATGTAGAGCCCGAGCCCCAGCCCCCTCCGATCTTCGCGGCGGGCCTGCCAGAACCGCTCGAACACCTGCTCCAACTGGTGGCTCGGGATTCCGGAGCCGGTGTCCGCCACGGAGAAGCGGACGTCCTGGCCCACCGGCTCCACGTGAAGCGAAATCCTGCCGCCTGCCGCCGTGAACTTAAGGGCATTGGACAACAGGTTGGCGAGCACCTGGAGGACGCGCTCATGGTCGAACTTCGCCATCAGCGTGTTCCCTCGGATCTCCACGTCGAGCGAGATTCCCTGCGCGGAGGCCTGGGGCTGGAACGCCTCGACGGATTCCCGCACGAGCGCGGTCGCGTCCTGCAACTCGGGGGCGATCCGGATCCTGCCCGTTTCGATGCTGGCCACATCCACCAGGTCCCCAATCAGCCGGTTCATCCTCGCGGTGAATCGCTGGATCTTCGCGGCGGCCTCGGCCGTCCTCCGGCCCACCTCGTCGTCGGCGGCATTCCGTTTGAGCAGGGCCGACTGCAAGGCGATGCCCCCGAGGAGCGTGCGCAGGTCATGGCTGACCATCCCCATGAATTCATCCCGTGTCGCCAACCCACTGTCGGCATGCGCTCGCTCGACCAGCAGCCGCGTGTCGGTTTCCACTCGCTCCAGGTGAAGGAGGGCGGACAAGGCGCGCATCCGCTCCGCGCGTTCATCCCGCAGCTTCTCATCCGCGGTCTCACGCTCTCCCTGTAAGGCCGTGTCCGCGTCTTCCCGCTCCTGGTTGACGGCCTCGTTCTCCGAGGGCGCCTCACGCTGCTCCATCCGTGCATCCGCGTTGTCTCGGGCCGTGCGCAGGGCCTCATCCGCCTGGCCCCGGGCTTTATTGATGGCGGCATCCGAGTCCTCTTCGATGGCGGCCTGTCCCCTGGCGTACTCGCGGTCAGACTTCTCCCGCTCCTTGCGCAGTCCCTCATCCGTGTGGTCGCGCTCGGGTTTGGGTGGGTGGTTCTTGGTTGTCATGAAGCCGTCCTCATGAAGCGCCATCTGCAAAGATACGGACCACTCCAGAAACGGCCTGCCTGGGTGCCTGCTCAGGCCTTCTTGCGGCGCAGGAGTGCGTCCAGGCTGAACGGACCGCCGCCGATGATGAGCGCCGCGACCATCACCGTCAGGAAGAGCAGCGACAGCTCCATCTTCCCGAACGGATCCGCGCGGTGCCGGAAGAGGGCCACCAGCATGGTGAACCCGGCGAACAGCGCGGCGGGCCGGGTCAGCAGTCCCAGCGCCACCGCGATGCCGCCCAGGAACTCCGCGAGCGCCGCGCACCAGGCGAAGAACATCGGGGCGGGGAAGCCAAGCTTCGCCACCCCTTCGGCGAAGCCGGACATGTCCCCCGTCACCTTGCCCAGGCCATGGCTGAAGGCCAGCGTCAGCCCGAACACCACCCGCACCAGGGTCCAACCCACCGCACCGCGCTCCGTCATGATCCGTGTCCTCCCAGGGATGCTGCTTGATGACGCATCCTGGCACGGGCCCTGTCCGGAGGCGCCCTATTGCGGCGCCCCCGCATGGAACTTGATGCCCTCGTCCGTCCAGCCACCGGCCACGAGTGACGCCCGCTCCGCCTGCGACGTCGTGAAGGTGTGCCGGGACGTGGCCGCGTGCACCAGCCGGTACACCGGCACCCAACAGGGCCCGGATGCGGTGGCCGCGTGGAACCCGATGCCCTCATCCTGCGTGTAGCCGTAGTTGGACTGTGCGCTCTGCTTCTCCGCCGCGTCGATGGTCCAGAAGTGCTCCAGCACCGTCGGGCTGTAGAGCCGGTACACCGGGGACAGCCCCGTCGCGGCGGTGGTGGACGCCAGGAACGCCACGCCCAGGTTGTCCGTGTAGCCCCAGTCGCGCGCCGCGTCCTCGGCCTCCGACAGCATCGTGGTGAAGAGGTGGTCACCCGATGTGGGGTTGCGGCGGTGGTGGACCGGCGCGTTCACGGCGCAGGGCGCGGCCACGGTCTTGTCGCGCCACTCGATGGCGCCGATGCGCGCGGAGGGCTGCGCGGGGGCCGTCCGCGGCCAGTACACCGCCTTGAGCACCTCCGACGGCAGGGCCTGTCCCCGGCCCCAGACGTCCGTGCTCGCGGGGTCCTGGGTGAAGTTCTTTGTCGCGGCGTTGACGAAGAAGGGGTTGCGGGTGCCGCCACCGCGCTCCACGGACTGCGGTTCGCGGCCGGGGTTCGCCGTGCGGAACGCGGTGAGGCTCGCGTACGACGCGGCGGACGTGTTCGCCGCGCGCTGGAAGCGGATCAGCGTCGCGGGCGCGCCGGTGCTGGCGCGGTAGTACGCCTGGAAGTCGTGGGCCTGGAGGATGGCGGGAGCTCCGTACGCCGTCGCGTTCGGATCCTCCACGTTCAACAGGGGCCGGGCCGACAGCGAGCCGGAGAGGATGTTGTTCATCAGCACCACGGCTTCCGCGTTGCAGGTGTTCGCCAGGGGCCCCACCGATGACGGCTCGCAGTGGTCGTAGTTGCCGGCCACCTGCGGGTCGCATCCATTGGCGGTGGTGCACGCCTTGCCGCCCGGCACCGTGTCGCCGGTGAAGCACCGCTTGTCGTCCACGATGCTGATGTTGGCGGAGTAGCTGTCGCTGGACGCGTCGTTGTCCACCGCGGTGTTGTTCCACAACTGCACGTCGCGGGAGCCGAACACGGCGATGCCCGTCCTGCCGTTGTCGTGCACGAGGTTGGACGCGAGGACGCCGTGGTGGGAGACCTCGTAGAAGAGGCCCTTGTCGTCGTTGTAGCGGGCCACGTTGCGCGCCAGCACGAACCAGCGGTTGCCCGGGTCCGTGGCGCCGCAGCCCTGGTCGCACCAGAAGCCGTTCGCGGCGTTGTGCTCGAACAGGTTGTTGAACACCACGCCGTCGCGGATGAAGGTCACCTTCATGCCCGCCTCCACCGTGTTCGCCCACCGGCGCACGTTGTTGTAGGACATGACGTTGTTGTCCACGATGAGCCGCTGCGCGTTGCTCGCCTGCGCGCCCGTCCACCCGTTGTTGACGAGCACGTTGCCCGACAGGCGGATGTCCCGGCCGTGCGCCACGCCCACGCCGTTCGCGGCGTTGTTGGCCACGGTGGAGTTCTCCAGCACCGCGCCGGAGTCCGACTCGCTGTCCCGGTACAGCAGCACCGCGCCCTTGTAGTAGGTGAGCCCGTTGACGGTCCGGCTCCAGTTCACCGTGCACGTCGCGTAGTTCTGCACGTCCAGGCCGGCGAACTTCACCCCCGGCGCGTTCGTCTTCAGCGCCCAGCGCTTGAGCGCCACCTCCACCTCGGTGGGGCTGTCCGCCAGCGTCAGCACGTTCGTCGCGGCGTCGTAGCGGTACTGCCCGCTGGACAGCGCCGCGCCCGGCGCCACCCGCCGCAGCGGAATGCCCGCGCGAGTCACCGCGAACGGCGTCTCCGAACCGTAATCCCGCCCCGCCTGTCCCAGGAGGACCGTATCCGCGCAGTCCGCCTCCACCGGCGTCGGATCAAACCCGGTGAGTGTCTGGGTATACGGCCCGCTGCCGCTGAACCCCGTCACCGCCACGCTGCCCCGGAGCGACACGACGTCGCTCTTGTAGCGCTGCACCGTGACGTGGGCGCGGCTCACGGTGAGCTCCCCCTCGCGGTAGGTGCCCGCCTTGAGCACCACCGTCCAGGTCGTCGCATCCGCGGGCTTCGCGTTGACGACCTGGAGCGCGCGGCCCAGCGTCTGGTACGGCTGCGCTTCCGTGCCCGAGCCGGTGGCGTCGTTGCCGCCCGGCGCTACAAAGACGGCATTCGCGGTCGGTGGCTCATAGTAGGCCGTGGGCAGGGGCGGCCGTGAATACACGTGCGCCACCAGCCCCTGGCCCGCCGTGGCGAGGTCTTCTTCCGGCGTCTCATCCTCCGGAAGCGTGAAGCACGCGGGTAGCAACGACAGGACGCAGAGGAACGTCAGGGTTCTAGGTTTTTCGGGAATTCTCGTCTTCATCGGGAGGCGGACAATACGGTGCTACGGCCTCCAGCAATATCTCCATGTGCAGGGGTTTCTGGAGGAGCCCGACGGCGCCGTCCATCAGCTCCGTCTGGAAGCTGGCGGTGAGCACGAAGACGGGCAGTCCGCAGAGGGTCGCATCATCGTGCAGCCGTCGGAGGAAGCCGTAGCCGTCCATCACCGGCATCATCAAATCCAGCAGGACGATGCAGGGCTTGCGACAGGAGGCGAGGGCCAGCAACCCCTCCTCGCCGTTGCTCGCTGTCAGGACGGAATAGCCTTCGAGTTCGAGGTAGCGGGCCAGCACTTCCAGCTCCGGCTCGTCGTCGATGATGAGAATGAGGGGCGTGGCGTTCGCGTGGGGCACGACTCTCTCTTCCGTGGGGTCAGATGAAAGCTAGGTCGCCCGACCGCCGCACCGCCCAGGGCCGGCTGCCCATTCCGGGCGGTCCGCAAGGAGCACGAGGGGGAGGGCAGGGGGCTGTCTGGCCGTCTGCCTTGAAACAGTGGCGCGGAGGCGCGGGCCACTTCCTGGCTGCCCCCGGTATAGCCCCCCTAGAATTCCCGGGATGACGTCCTCAAGCAGGGCTCCCCGGTTCCGCGCGCTGCGCATCGTGGGAGCGTGTGTCGCGGTGTTCCTGGGGTTGGCGGGCCTTGCCCTCGTGGGCGCGGACCATTGGTTCCGGAGCCAGTCCGAACCCGCGCTGGCGCGTCAGCGTGAAGAGCTGACGGCGAACGTGGACGACTACTGCGCGCAGGAGGCGGCGCTGGGCGTGGATCCCTGGTTCCACGAAGCGCGCACGGAGGGCGACGCGGGCCCCCTGCTCAACGCGTGGCTGCCCTGGCCCCCCGGGCACGCGGACGTGCCTCCGGGTTCGCCGCTCGCCCTCCCCCAGTCCCTGCGGGAGGACGCCGTGGACCTGAAGCAGGGCCGGTGGCTCACCGCGGACATCGACGTGTCCCGGCTGGACTTCGGGTGGATGGCCCGGCTCTTGGCCTATGACCGGTGGGACCTGCTCCAGGACAGCCCGCTGGGCGCGAAGCCGCGCATCAACTGGGCCTCTGGGGACATGCCCGACTACATCCTCCTCACTCGCTGGGCGAAGCTCCGGCTGCGGCATGGCCTGACGACGGGCCACCCCGTGGAAGCCGCGCAGCAGGTGCGCCACCTCGCGTGGTTGAGCCTGAGCACGGAGACGGCCCTGGGCGGTGTCATCGCCGCCAACCTGCTCGGGTTCGAGCGCATGGCCCATGACTCGCTGGCCTCGCCCCCGGCCGGCTGGACGCCCATGTCCGCCGAGCAGACGGACCGCCTGTCCGCCCTGGCGATGACGGGCCTGCTCTTCTCCTCGCTGGCCTCGCCCCCGGACGTGGCCCGCCGGGCGCGCCGCTGCGCGACCGCGACCAGCCGCTGCCTTGCCCTGACGGAAGCGGCCTTCTTCGCCAGCATGCTGGAGCCCTTCGCGAAGCAGCCCTTCGCGGACGCCTACGCCGCGCTCGACCAGGACCTGGCGCAGCTTGCCTGTCCCACCGCCACCGCACGCGCGGTGCGGGCCCGGGGGCTGAACGTGCTGGACGCGGACTCCGGGATGATGACCGCCGAGCAGGCCCTGTGGATCCAACGCGCTCCCGGACACTGGCTGACCTCCCGCATCGCCAGCGTCGTCGTCGCCATGCCGGTGGGGAATCTCCAGCCCCTGCGCGACTTCCACATGAAATACCCG
>NZ_RAWI01000026.1 GCF_003612125.1 Corallococcus praedator | reverse complement strand
AGAGGTGTATAAGAGACAGGTGGGGGGGCACGGTGCTGGTGCCGCCGCACCTGCACCCCGTCGTGGGGCTGTTGGCGGTGGCGGTTCCCTTCGGACTCGTCTACTTCGCTGTGGCCGCCGCGCTGGGCATTCCCGAGGCGGGCGCTGTCTTCCGCAAGGTGGGCCGGAAGCTGAAGCTCGTCCGCTAGACGCGGCGCGGCGCACGGTGGGACGGCTGCCTTCCAGGCGATGCTTGGGAAAGCAAACGGAATGCAGGACAGGCCCCTTTCGGTTGCGATAGGAGGCCCATTGTGAGGGGGAGGTCGGTATGCGGCTTCCTCCCGACATGGCGCACGTGTAATGTGCGCCGCCTTTTTCAAGAGGCCCTGACTTCACGGGAGTCCGGGGTCGAAATCGTCAACGGAAGGTCTCGGCAGTGAGCGACGAGAAGAGCGGCGGTAATTCGGGCGGTCCTGGCGGTTTCGGTCCCAAGAAGCCGAAGGCCACGTTTGGCGACGTGATGCTGGGCATCCCTTCGGGGGGCCAGGGCAACGAGCGCGGCGGTGGCCGTGGCGGCGGAGGCCGCGACGAGCAGCGCGGTCCGGGACGGGAGCGTGGGGCGCGCGATGCACAGTCGCCGCAGCCTCGTCCCCAGGGCGGCGATGCGGGTGCACCTCGCGGTGGACGCCCCGGCGGTGGTGGCGGCGGCGGTGCGGGACGGGGAGGTGGCGGCGGTGAGCGTCGTCCGTCCGGCCCCATGGTGGTCGTGAAGCGGGCCTCCGGCTCCATCGAGACGCGCGCGCTGGAGGGTGACAAGCCCACCGACGCGACCGCGACGGCGGAGCAGACGGGCGCTGAGGCGCAGGCCTCCGCGGCCACGCCGACGCCCACCCCGACGCCGCGTCCGGTGACGCCGGCGCCCTCCAGCCCCCTCTACGAGGAGGTCCAGGAGTCCGAGTCCTTCGCCGACATGTTCGAGGCGCAGGTCAAGGACGGTGGCGCTCCTGGCCGGCGCGGCGTGCGCCTGGGCGAGAAGGTCTCCGGCACCATCTTCCAGCTGGGCGCGGACACCGCGTTCGTGTCGCTGGACGGCTCCGGCAAGTCCGAGGCGATGATCGAGCTGCGCGAGCTCAAGGACGACGAGGGCATCCTGCGCTTCGGCGTGGGTGACCGCCTGGATGCGCACGTGGTGGAGATGGGTGCCCGCGGCATCCTGCTCAGCCGCGCGCTCGCCAAGGGCAACGCGTCCATGGCGATGCTGGCCGAGGCCCGCGCCTCCGGCATGCCCGTCGAGGGCATGGTGCTCAGCGTGAACAAGGGCGGCGTGGAAGTCGCCATCGGCGACATGCGCGCGTTCTGCCCCATCAGCCAGCTGGACATCCGCTTCGTGGAGAAGCCGGATCAGTTCATCGGCGAGAAGCTCCAGTTCCGCGTCACCGAGGTCCGGGACCGCAACGTGGTGCTGTCGCGCCGGTCGCTGCTGGAGGACGAGCAGCGCAAGCTGGCGACGGAGACGCGCAAGAACCTGGCCGTGGGCAAGACGGTCAAGGGCAAGGTCTCTGGCGTGCGCGACTTCGGCGTGTTCGTGGACCTGGGCGGCGTGGAGGGCATGATCCCCGTCTCCGAGCTGTCCTACACGCGCGTGGGTCACCCCAGCGAGGTCGTGAAGCAGGGCGACGACGTGGAGGTGGAGATCATCCGCATGGAGGAGGGCCAGCCGAACTCCTCCGACAAGGCGAAGCAGAAGGAGCGCATCACGCTCTCGCTGCGCTCCAGCCAGGAGGATCCGTTCAAGAAGGCGCTGGAGGAGCTGCACGAAGGCGACCGCCTGCAGGGCAAGGTCGTCCGGCTGCAGCCGTTCGGCGCGTTCGTGGAGCTGCGCCCGGGCGTGGATGGCCTGGTGCACATCTCCGCGCTGAGCGACCGTCGCATCGCGCACCCGCGTGACGCGGTGAAGGAAGGCGAAGTCATCTGGGTGTCCATCGAGAAGATCGACCCCAACGACAAGCGCATCGGCCTGCGCCGCATCTCCGAGGAGGAGGCGCAGCGTCCTGCCGAGGAGCGTCCGGCGAAGGCGGCCACGGAGGCGAAGCCCGCGCAGCCCGCGGCGCCGCGTCCCAAGGTGGGCGACGTCGTCACCGGCAAGGTGGATCGGCTGGAGCCCTACGGCGTGTTCCTCGCGTTCCCGGGCGGCAAGGGCCTCATCCCGGCCAGCGAGACGGGCACCGACCGCGGCACGGACATGCGCAAGCACTTCTCCATCGGGCAGGAGCTGAAGGTGGCGATCATCGACATGGATCCCGCCGGGAAGATCCGCCTGTCCATCCCTGGCGCCATCCGCGCCGAGGAGCGCGCCGAGGTCGAGGCGTGGCAGAAGACGCAGAAGCCGGTGGGCTCGGGCAAGAAGGGCTTCGGCACCTTCGCGGATCTGCTGAGCAAGCTGGGCAAGTAGTGCGTCACTCGTTCTCGGCGCTCGCTCGCGACAATGCGGAAGGGCGCCGAGAATAGAGTTGACGGTCGCGAGAGGCAGATGTACTTACCCTCTCGTTCTCGCCGCGGGGTGGAGCAGCCTGGTAGCTCGTCGGGCTCATAACCCGAAGGTCGCAGGTTCAAATCCTGCCCCCGCAACTTGAAAAGCCAGGGGTCTGGTTGAAATGAAAGACCAGACCCCTGGTGTTCAAATGTAGAAGCAAAAGCGCAGCACGGTGACGCGGGGTGGAGCAGCCTGGTAGCTCGTCGGGCTCATAACCCGAAGGTCGCAGGTTCAAATCCTGCCCCCGCAACTCTGGAAAGGGCCCCAGTCGAAAGACTGGGGCCCTTTCTGTTTTCAGCGTCTGGGTTTCCGCCCACGCACGGGCCTGCCGGTGAGCCTCCGGGTTCCTGGCTGCTCTCTCCTTCACGCCCTGAATCCGCTCGCCTTTGTGGGGGCTCGGCCGTGCGTCCGCTCGTCGACGGTTGCACGCCGGGGCTTGCGTTGACGTGCGACCTACTCGCCGGTAGGTTACGGTTGGGTAGGTCATCGGCGGACGGTGTTACGTGGGGAGTGAATCCATGACGAGCCAGTCCCTTCGTGGTGCGCGGAAGAACGCGGAGGCCTTGCGCGGTGCCAGCCGGCTCGCGGTGCAGGCTGCCCAGGGCGTGATCGGAATCGTGCAGGAGATGCACTGCACCATCGCCAGCGGCCCCGCGATTCTCGGCAAGCCCCTGGAGCGGCCCGTGCGCGCCCTGACGGGGCTCGTCTACGCGACGCTTCAGGGCGTCACGCAGCAGGTCGGCGCGGGGATCGACGCCGTCATCACGCAGCTTGCGCCCTGGCTGGGAGACAGCGTGCCCGGGCCGCAGCGGGAGGCGGTGGTCGCCGCGCTGAACGGCGTGCTGGGGGATGCGCTCCACGAGGGCGGAAATCCGCTCGCCATTCCGATGGCGTTCCGGATCCGTGGTCAGCGCCTGTCCCTGGAGCCAGCCGCCTTGCGTGCCGCGCTTCCGGGGGCCGGGAGCCGGTTGCTCGTGCTGGTGCACGGCTCCTCGATGAATGATCTG
The DNA here is from genome assembly GCF_003612125.1 of Corallococcus praedator. GTDB lineage: Bacteria > Myxococcota > Myxococcia > Myxococcales > Myxococcaceae > Corallococcus > Corallococcus praedator. The sequence continues at coordinate 43,326 of NZ_RAWI01000026.1, read as the reverse complement.
CAGTGGAACCGGCTCGGGCACGACCATGGGGAGGCGCTGGCGCGGGAGCTCGGGTACACGGCGGTCTATCTCCACTACAACAGCGGGCTGCACATCTCCCGCAACGGCCGTGCGTTCTCGGAGCTGCTGGAGGAACTCGTGTCCGCGTGGCCCGTGCCGCTGGAGGAGCTGACGCTCATCGGCCACAGCATGGGGGGCCTCGTGTCCCGGAGCGCGTGCCTCGCCGCAGAGGCGCGGGGGCATGGCTGGCGGCACCGGCTGCGCAAGCTCGTCTGTCTTGGCACCCCGCACCACGGTTCGCCGCTGGAGCGCGGTGGGAGCTGGATCGACGTGCTGCTCGGCATCAGCCCCTACAGCGCTCCGTTCGCGCGGCTCGGACGGATCCGGGGAGCTGGCGTCACGGACCTGCGCTTCGGCAACGTGCTGGATGAACACTGGGAAGGGCGGGAGCGCTTCGGCTGGGGCGGTGATGTCCGTCGCAAGCTCGCCCTGCCCGACGGCGTGGAGTGCTACGCGGTCGCCGCGACCTCCGCGCAGGAAGAATCGGAGCGGCTTCCCGGCGACGGCTTGGTGCCGGTGGCCAGTGCGCTCGGACGGCACCTCCAGCCGGAGCTGACGCTGCGATTCCCGGAAGCGAATCAGCGGATCATCCTGCGCGCGAACCACCTGGACCTGCTCAACCACCCGGAGGTCTACGCCGCGCTCCGCGCGTGGCTGTCGCCCTGAGCGCTGGCTACAGCGGCTGGACGTGATCTGCGATGCGACCCGATGCAATCAGCTCGCGCAGCTCGTCGCCCATCCGTTCCCCTTCCGTCAGCACCTGCTTCCACGCCCGGATGCGCTCGTCGTCCTTCAGGCGGGTGAAGTCGACGCGGTCGGGGATGCGCTTGCCGGGCAGTCGCTCCAGGTGCGCGGGCGAGGGCGCGATGATCAGCGCGCGGCGGAAGTTGAGCGGTCCTGCGCGGCGCCACTTCAGGGACTTGTCGAACCAGCCGGGCACCACGTACGGATAGAAGTGCGGGTAGAGCACCAACCCCTCGCCCGCGCCGTAGTCCACGTCCAGGTGGTAGTCGACGACGCCTCCATCCCGGTACGTGCCCGGAGGCGCACCCGGGATGTCGTGGACGCCCGCGATCACCAGGGGGATGGAGCCGGAGGCCAGCAGGGCAGGGCGCAGGTTGTCCCGCGTCAGGGCGCAATGCACCGACGGCAGGTCCTTGAGCCCCGCGAACGGGCTCGTATCCCCGGCCGTGTGGAAGAGCACGCGCTGCATCTGGAGTCCCAACGTCCGACGGCTCACCGCGTTCGCCAGCGCCCCCAGCACGAAGCCCGTGAGCTGCGCCCCGGACTGCTCCACCGCCAGCAGCCCCTTGCACCGGGTCGTCACGACATGGAGCCGGGCCCACGGATGGGTGAGGATCTCCTCCGCGCCGTCCGGCCCCAGGAGCGCTTCGAGGACCTGGGCACTCGTCTCGCTGACGAGCGACGGCGGCGGCTTGGGCGGATAGCGTTGATCCAGGTACGCGTCCGCGAAACGCTTCAGCGCGGCCACCGGATCCTTCTGCGCCAGACACGCCAGACGCCAGCTCCCGATGGAGCTGCCGATGAGGTGCAGGGGCCGGGTGCGAGGCTGCCGGAGGAGTTCCCCGAACAGCACCCGGTCGATGCCCTCCAGCGCCAGCCACTTCGGTCCACCCGAAGCACCGGGAAGGATGTGCACATCCTCCGCGCGCAGACCGCGTTCACGGAGGATGCGCAGGGCGTCGGGACCGGCCAGCAGGGTGAGGCTTTGGCTCATCGCGGGCGCGCAACCTAGCAGGCTCGCATCTGGCGACTATCGGTTCTCGTCGGGAGGCTCGGACTCCAGCGGGTTGAGCGTCACCACCCGGTGGCCGTCTTGTTCCGGTTCGCTGCGCACCTCCTCCAATTCCTCAGGACTTCGGGGCGCGCGTTCGGAAAAGTTGTCGTTCTCGAGGTGCCGCTGACGCTGCTCGCTGGTGCCGCCGTAACCCTCCTGCAGCTTCTTTCCAGCCATGTCCGTGCTCCCTCGCAAGGGGTGAACTGGAACAGTCGTTACGGTGCACGGCGCGCGCAAGCGGAGCCCTGCCAGTGTGCTCGGATGCCCCCAGGACGGGGCTCCGGGCCTGCGGTGTCATCTCATTCTTCCAGGGTCCCCACGGAAGGTGAGGCGCCGTCGCGCTCCCGCTGGGCCTCCAGGTAGGCGGAGAAGCCCGCCTTGGACTGGATGCGGAACTCGGGGATGCGCGCGAGGACCCGGTTCGTGAACGCGTACTGCTCGCACACGAGGCTTGCCCGCAGCGCGCCTTCGGGGCCGCCCGTGAAGGGTTGCACCTCGTGCGCGAGGTCGCCCCGGAAGTGGACCAGCAGGCCCGGCTCGGGCGCCACATCGCCCTTGGCCTCGTTGTCGCGGAACAGCCGCAGTGCTCCGCCGCGCGCTTCGGGGGGCACGCGCAGGTAGAGCACGCTCACGTGCGCGGGCGTCGCGTGCCGCAGGCCACTGGGCTCCTGCAACGTCGCGTCGATGTGGCGCCCCACCGGCGTCCCCGCGTCCAGCAGCAACAGGTTCAGGTAGAAGGCATTGGGACGCTGCGCGGCGGCGCGGGCCCCGAACCAGCGCCATCGTGTTCGCGGCACCAGCTCCCGGGCGCTGTCGCCATCCAGGATGCAGCGCAGGTACGCGGACAGGAATGGGAAGCGCTCCTCCAAGGTCGCGCGGCCCGCCTGCGTGAAAATGAACGAGAAGCCCCGGCTCGCGCGGAAGGTGCCCATCAGCGGACTGCGCGCGACGAAGCGCGAACCGAGCAGGGCGTCCCTCAGGGACTCCAGTTCGGCGCGGGGCAGGGCGTCGCGGTGGGTGACGTACTCGGGCACGGGCAGGACGCTAACGCCTTCCCGCTTCCGCGAGAATGGTCCCGCCCCGGTCGCCTCCCTTCCGGGCGGGCCCCCTGTCCCCAAGCTCGGAGTCCGGAGTCAGGTGCCCGCTACATCGCCGCCTGCTCCACGCATCCCTTGGCCCGGCCCAGCATGTGGAGCAGGGCCTTCTCCGAACAGTGCATGCCCTCGCCCGCGTGCGCCGCCAGCTCGTCCACGGACTTGAAGTAGCGGTCCACCACCTGGCCCCGCTCGAAGAGGGCGAGCACCGACGGGTAGATGTACGACGCCCTGGCGACGGCGGGTGTGTTGCCCAGGTGTTCGGAGGCCTCGCGCACCGCGGCCACCATGGTCTTCTTCAGGATGGTCTTCTTCACGGGCCCGGCGTCGCCTTCGCGCTTCTCGTGCTCGCGGGTCCTGGCCAGCGCGCACGCGCAGATGAGCGTTCCGGCCCAGGTGCGGAAGTCCTTCGCGCTGTAGCCGGGCCCCATCACCTGCTGGATGTACTCGTTGAGGTGACGGCGCCGCACGTCCACCACCGCGCCGTCGTCCACCACGAACTTGAAGACGTCGCGCCCGCGCACCTTCAGCAACTGCCGTACGAGCGTGGCCACGCGGCGGTCCTTGAGCTCCCGGTGCTGGCGCACGCCCGACTTGCCCGGGTAGTCGAACACCACCGTGTCGCCCGTCACCTTCACGTGGCGCGCCCTCAACGTGGCCAGCCCGAAGCTGCCGTGCTCCTCCGCGTAGCGCTGGCTGCCCGGGCGGATGAAGCACGTGCCCAGGATGCGCAGCATTCCCGCGAGCACCCGCTCTCGGACCAGCCCCCGCTTGCGCAGATCCTTGTTCACCTGCCGCCGCATCTTCGGCAGCGCCCGCGCGAAGCCCACGATGCGCTGGAACTTCACCGACTGCTGCCGCTGCGTATGCGCCTCGCTGTAGCGGTACTGCCAGCGGCCCGCACCATCCCGTCCCACCGCCTGGAGCCGCGCGGACGCCTTCGTCGCGATGGCCACCTCCGTCCACGCCGGGGGCAGCTTCAACGCCTCGATGCGCTCGCGCTCCGCCTGGGACACCGCGCGGCCGTTCGCATCCACGTAGCGGAAGCCCCGCTTCATCGTCCCCAACCGGCGCAGCCCATCCCGGCGCAGCCGCTCCAACTGCGTCAGGCCGCGGGAGGCCCGCGGGCCACTGGAAGTCCGCTCTGTTTCCAAGACAGCGAGGTTGGAGGGCATCAAGACCATCCCAGGGGCCGGGGGCTCCAGGACACCTGGACGCCCGGGCTCACCCTGTAGTGCGCAGCCCGCCGCCGACCGGCAATCCCGCGCGGCTCCTGGCTGCATGCCCTCCAGACAGGTGGAAAAGCCCCGGGTGGCATTTTCGGATACGGGTGCAGTCGCTTACACTCACTTGCGACTCCAAACTCCCAACGTATTCCCGAGGCATGACGACCTTCCTCGACGCCCTGGTGGCGTTTCCGACCGCGATCTTCACCGCCTTCCTCGGGGTGGTGCTGGCCTATTGGCTCTGCGTGATCATCGGCGCGGCGGGCATCGACATGCTGGACGGTGACGCCCACATCGACCTGGAAGGCGGCGCCAAGGCGGTGAGTGGCGCGTTCGAGGGCGGGGCCAAGGCCACGTCGGGGCTCCTGGAGGGCGGCGCGAAGGCCGTCTCGGGGCATGGCCACGGCGGACACTCGCACGCGCATGACGCGGAGGCCGCCACCGGCCTGCTCGCGGCGCTGGGCTTCGGGGGCATCCCCATCACCGTGTCGGTGAGCCTGGTGGTGTTCCTGTCCTGGTCGCTGTCCCTGCTGACCGGCCAGATGGCGCACGGCGCGCTCTCCATGCTGCCCTCCTGGCTCATCAGCACGGGCCTGGGCCTGGGCTGCTTCGCGGTGGGTACGGGGGTGGCCGGACTCGCGGTGCGGCCCCTGCGGCCCATCTTCATCGCCAAGAAGGCCCCGGGCCGCGAGGCCCTGATGGGCCGCGTGTGCAGCATCTCCAGTGGCAGCGTGAACGCGCGCGACGGCCACGCGACCTTCAATGACGGGGCCGCGGGCCTCATCCTCAACGTCGTCTGTGACAAGCCCAACCAGCTCAAGCGGGGCGAGCCGGCGTTGATCCTCGGCTACGACGCCGAGCGCGGTGTCTACGAGGTGGAGCCGGTGGACTGGCTCCTGCCGCAGGAAATGGAGCAGCTTCGCGATCCGCTCAAGGCAGCGGCCGTCGCGAGGGCCCGCTCGCAGCGATGAACATTGGCGTCCTCCGGGCCTTCCGGACGGGCGCGACAATCGGCACCGGGTGGCTTTCGCGGGGGACCCCGAGTGCTTGGAACAAGGCCCGCCCAACGACTTCACAGGAAGGCCATGGATCCCATCAGCCTGGCAGCAATCATCGGCGGCGGCGTCATCATCCTCTTCGGCATCTTCGTCAGCGTGGCGAAGTTCTACCGCCAGGTGGATCAGGGCAAGGTGCTCATCGTCAACACGATGAAGACGGAGCCCACGGTGACGTTCACCGGCGCCGTCGTCCTCCCCATCGTCCACCGCGCGGAGGTGATGGACATCTCGCTGAAGACGGTGGAGATCGACCGTCGCGGCAAGGAAGGCCTCATCTGCCAGGACAACATCCGGGCGGACATCAAGGTCACCTTCTTCGTGCGCGTGAACAAGACCCGCGAGGACGTGCTCAAGGTCGCCCAGTCCATCGGCTGCGTGCGCGCCAGCGACCAGGAGACGTTGGAGAACCTCTTCGAGGCCAAGTTCTCCGAGGCCCTCAAGACGGTGGGCAAGAGCTTCGACTTCGAGCAGCTCTACACCAAGCGCGATGAGATCAAGGACAAGGTGGTCGGCACCATCGGCCGCGACCTCAACGGCTACATGCTGGAGGACTGCGCCATCGACTTCCTCGAGCAGACCCCGGTGGAGATGCTCGACAAGGACAACATCCTGGACGCCCAGGGCATCCGGAAGATCACCCAGCTCACCACCGAGCAGAACGTCTTCACCAACGAGCTGCGCCAGTCCGAGCGCATGGCGGTGACGAAGCGCGACGTGGAAGCCGACGAGGCCATCTTCGCCCTGCAGCGTCAGCGTGAAGAGGCGGCCGCCAAGCAGCGCCGGGAGATCGACAGCATCCAGGCGCGTGAGACGGCCGAGGCCGACCGCGTGAAGAGCGAGGAGTTCGCCAAGGCGCAGCTCGCGCGCATCAAGGCCGAAGAAGAGATCGCCATCAACGAGGAGAACAAGACGCGCCAGGTGCAGGTGGCGCAGAAGAACCGCGAGCGCGTGGTGGGCGTGGAGACCGAGCGCGTGGAGAAGGACCGCGCCCTGGAAGCCATCAACCGCGAGCGCGAGACGGAGCTGCAGCGCATCTCCAAGGAGAAGGCGCTCGAAGGCGAGAAGAAGGCCATCGCCGACGTGGTGCGCGCCCGCATCGCGGTGGAGAAGACCGTCGCCCAGGAAGAGGAGAACATCAAGGACCTGCGCGTGACGTCGGAGGCCAAGCGCAACAAGGACGCCATCATCATCGCCGCCCAGGCGCACGCGGAAGAGGCGTCCGTCAAGGACATCCAGGCCGCGGACGCGAGCGCGAAGATCGCCGTCTTCCTCGCCAAGGAGAAGCTGACCCTCGCGGAGGCGGACCTGGAGGCCGCGGACAAGTCGGCCAAGGCGAAGATGCGCCTGGCCGAGGGCATCCAGGCCGAGTCCGCCGCGGCGGGGCTCGCCAACGTGCGCGTGCGTGAAGCCGACGCGGTCGCGACCGAGAAGCTGGGCATGGCGCAGGTGCGCGTGAAGGAGGCCGAGGCCTCCGTCATCCAGAAGCAGGGCCAGGCGCAGGCCTCCGCCACGCGCGAGAAGCTGCTCGCCGAGGCCTCCGGTATGGAGGAGAAGGGCATGGCCCAGGCCCGCGTGCAGGAGGCGGAAGCCGGCGCCATCCACAAGCGCGGCGAGGCGGAGGCGTTCGCCATGCGCGAGAAGCTGCTCGCCGAGGCCGCCGCCATCCAGGAGAAGCTGATGGCCGAGGCGCGGGGCCTGTCGGAGAAGGCCACCGCGATGAAGGCCCTGGACGGCGTGGGTCGCGAGCACGAGGAGTACCGCCTGCGCCTCAACAAGGAGCGCGACGTGGAGCTGGCGGCCATCAACGTGCGCAAGGACATTGCCCAGGCGCAGGCCCAGGTGCTGGGTCAGGCCTTCGGCAACGCGAAGTTCCAGATCGTCGGCGGCGACGGGAAGTTCTTCGAGAACTTCATCAAGGCCGTCTCCTTCGGCAGCTCCGTGGACGGCGCGTTGGATCACAGCGAGGCGCTGAAGAAGACGCTCGGCGGCTACCTCAACGGTGAGAAGGACCTGCCTGCGGACCTGAAGGAGATCCTCTCCAAGCCGGGTCTCAGCAACGACGCGCAGAACCTGGCCGTCGCCGCGCTGCTCAACCGGATGTCCCTGAGCCCCACCGCCTCCACGGCCGCCGGAATCAAGGCGCTCGTGCAGACGGAGGCCGCGGCCCTCCTCGAGAAGCAGGGCTAGCCCTCAAGGGCCTTCCGTCCGGCGCATCCGCGAACCGCATCCCTTTTCGGTGAACATCCATGGCAACTGACAGCGGCAAGACCCCGGGCACCCCTGTGCCCGGGGGCGAGGCGACGCTGGAGGGCGGCAGCTACGAGGTCATCCGTGCGCGCCTCCACTCCCAGGCGGACGCACTGGCGACCCAGGCGAACGACCTCAACGCCCGGCGCAAGGCGCTCTTCGGTGGCACGGAACTCACCGTCATCGGCAACGAGCGGGTGCGCACGGAGAACAACTGCGTCCCGCGCGACATCGTCAGCGTCGGGAAGTACCTCCTCTTCGGCTACAACGTCTTCATCGGCCTGAAGAAGGAGACGGTCGTCTCGGACGTCTTCTCGCTGCACCGCTTCGAGAAGACGGCCGAGGGCTTCGACCTGTCCGCCGTGCCCTCCACGGAGGCCGGCGGCTTCCTCGCGGACCCCCGGTTCGTGAAGGACTTCGGCGAGCTGTACAAGTACTACAAGGACGCGAAGCTGTTGCAGCTGCGCCGGCGGGACTCGCGCCTGCTGGCCGTGTTCCAGACGGGCCAGTCCGCGCGCGACCTCAAGGTCTTCCGCTTCAACGTGGACGTGGAGGGCCGCGCCACCTACGTCGACAACCAGGGCGAGCGCGACCACGTCTTCCCGCCGTCGCACGACTTCGAGTGGACGGTGGCCACGCGCGAGCAGTACGTGCTGGGCCAGCACCCGCACGTCAACGTGCTGGATCAGGTCTTCGTGGAGACGGTGAAGGGCGACCTCACCATCAAGGTCGAGGACAACACCACCACCGGCCTGGGCATCTACAGCGAGCCGGTGGACGACCCGGATCAATCGCTGGATGACGCGGAGTTCGCCTGGACACAGGTGGGCGGCCTCATCCTGCTGCGCGTGCTCCCGTTCCGGGAGAAGGCGCACCGCTACCTCGTCTTCAACGCGCGCACCCAGCACGTGGTGCGCATCGACGCCATCGGGCAGTCCTGCGTGCGGCTGCCGGAGGACCAGGGCATCGTCTTCCCGGGCGGCTACTACCTCCAGACGGGCGACTACAAGGTCTTCGACGGCGCGTCGGAGCAGATGGAGTTCCACCACGCGGTGCGCTCGCCCAACGGGGAGGACGTGCTCTACGTCTTCCACCGCCGGGACGAGGGCAGCTACGTGCTGTTCCCGTACAACCTAGTGCGCAAGGAGGTGCAGACGCCCCTTGTCTCCAACGGCATGAGCCTCTTCGCGGACGGTGGGCTGGTGGTGTTCCGCGCCACGTCGCAGGAGCCCACGCGCGTGCACCCCATGCAGGTGTGGCAGACGCCGTTCGTCTCCGACGAGCACGCGGCGCAGCTGCCCCCCGCGCCGGGCTACCTGGGCAAGGTGGGCAACGCGGAGCTGGTGCGCGGCATCAGCGACGCCCTGACGCTGCCGCGCGTGGCGAAGACGGACAAGCCCACCCGCCGCACGTACGAGGACCTGGTGTCCGCGGCCACGCGGGCGCTGGACGCGTACTACTGGCTGAACCACGCGGAGGTCGGGCTCCAGGAGCCCATTGAACTCTTGCGGCGCACCTCCGAGCTCATCATCGATGAGTTCGAGAAGGTCCTCGCGATGCGCAAGCGCGCGGAGGAGTCGCTCGCGCAGGCGGTGACGGCGCAGGACACGCTCCTGCTCCAGTCCCAGCCGGAGGGGCTCACCGACGCGGAGGGCTTCATGCGGGCGCTGGCGGACCTGCGCCGGCACCGCGGGCACCTCATCACCCTGAAGGACATCCGCTACATGGACCTGGGGCGCGTGGACGCCCTGGAGCAGGCGGTGGTGGCCGCGTCCGACGCCGTGAGCACCGCGTGCGTGGACTTCCTCCAGAAGGGCGAAGCGCTCCAACCGCTGGCCACCCGGCTGGACGGCCTGCTGGAGCGGCTGGAGCCCGTCACCACGACGGCGGAGCTGGCGCCGCTGGTGGAGGACGTGGAGCGCACCGGCCAGGGCCTGGAGGTGCTGGGCGAGGTGGTGGGTGGACTCCAGGTGGGCGACCCGCTGGCGCGCGCCCGCATCCTGGAGGGCATCTCCGAATTGTTCAGCCGCCTGAACCGCGTGCGCGCGGGGCTCCAGGCGCGGCGCAAGGAGCTGAGCAGCCGGGAGAAGCGCGCGGAGTTCGGCGCGCAGTTCAAGCTGCTGGGTCAGAGCATCGAGAACGCGCTGTCCCAGGCGGATGCTCCGGAGAAGTGCGACGAGGCGCTGTCGCGGCTCACCGTGATGCTGGAGGAACTGGAGGGCCGCTTCGGCGAGTTCGACGAGTTCCTGGGGCAGATCACCCAGAAGCGCGAGGAGCTGCTGGAGGCCTTCGGCGCGCGCAAGCAGTCGCTGGTGGACGAGCGCCAGCGCCGCGCGTCCGGCCTCTTCAGCGCCGCGGAGCGCATCCTCCAGGGCGTGCAGCGGCGGGCGAAGGCGTTCAAGGCGGACGACGAACTCAACGCCTACTTCGCGTCCGACGCGATGATCCTCAAGCTGCGGCAGCTGGCCGAGCAGCTCCTGGCGCTGCAGGACAGCGTGCGCTCGGACGAGGTGATGTCGCGGGTGAAGTCCGCCAAGCAGGACGCCCTGCGCGCCCTGCGCGACCGGCAGGACCTGTTCGAGGGCGGCGAGGGCCTCATCAAGCTGGGGCCCTACCGCTTCCACGTCAACACGCAGCCCCTGGACCTGACGCTGGTGCCGCGCGACGGCGCGCTGTACCTGCAGCTCACCGGCTCCGACTACACGCAGAAGCTGGAGGACCCGGAGCTGCTCAAGTACCGGGAGCTGTGGGAGCAGCACCTCGTCTCCGAGACGCGCGATGTCTACCGCTCGGAGTACCTGGCCGCGGCGCTGCTGCTGGACGCGGAAGAGGGCAAGGGCGGCCTGACGCTCGCGGCGCTGTACGAGGCCGGCGCGCAGGGACAGCTGCTGGAGCGGGTGCGGGCATACTCGGCGGACCGCTTCGACGAGGGCTACGAGCGCGGCGTGCACGACGCGGACGCGGTGTCGCTCCTGGAGAAGCTGCTCGCGCTGCATCAGGGCGCGGGCCTGCTGCGCTTCGCCCCGGTGCCTCGCGCATGGGCCGCGCTCTACTGGGCGTTCGACACGGACGACACGCTCCGGGGTGTGTTCCACCGGCGCGCGCAGAGCCTCGCGCGGCTTCGCCAGGCGTTCGACACGTCGTCGGACCTGGTGGCCCTGGGCGATGAGCTGGGCGAACAGGTGCTCGCGTTCCTCAAGGGCCATGGGCTCGCGGCGTCGCCCGCGGAAGGACGGCAGGCGGGCCGCTACCTCGTGGAGGAGCTGGCGGTGGCGAACCCCCGCTTCACCACCAGCCGCGAGGCCCTGGCGGTGAAGGACGCCTTCCTCGCGCACCTGGACCGGCACGGCTCGCGCACCGCGTTCGACGAGGACCTGCGCGGCCTGGAGAAGAACCTGCCGGAGCGCCTGCGCATCGCGCGGGCCTGGGTGGACGCGTTCCTCGCGAAGCGCGAGGGGGGCGCGGGCGACGCGGCCTACGTGTCGCTGGAGACGGCGGTGGTGCTCATCACCGAGCGCAAGCTGGACCGCGAGACGGCGGGCGCCATCACGTCCTCGGAGGCCACGGGCCTCTTGGGCAGCCACCCGCGCGTGCAGGACCGCAAGCTGCCGCTGCGCCTGGATGAGTTCCTGTCCCGGCTGGGCGAGTTCCGTCAGGTGCGCGTGCCCGCGTACATGGCCTACCGCGCGTACCTGCGCGACCTGCTGGACAAGGAGCGGCGCAAGCTGCGGCTGGAGGAGCTGACGCCCAAGGTGCTCACGAGCTTCGTGCGCAACCGGCTCATCGACGAGGTGTACCTGCCGCTCATCGGCGCCAACCTGGCCAAGCAGCTGGGCGCGGCGGGCGAGGGCAAGCGCACGGACCGCATGGGCATGCTGCTGCTCATGTCGCCGCCCGGCTACGGCAAGACGACGCTGATGGAGTACGTGGCCAGCCGCCTGGGCCTCACCTTCGTGAAGGTGAACGGACCGGCGCTGGGCCACTCCGTGAAGTCGTTGGATCCGTCGGAGGCGCCCAACGCCACCGCGCGGCAGGAGGTGGAGCGCATCAACCTGTCCTTCGAGATGGGCAACAACGTGATGCTCTACCTCGACGACATCCAGCACACGGATCCGGAGCTGCTCCAGAAGTTCATCTCCCTGTGCGACGGCCAGCGCCGCGTGGAGGGTGTCTGGAATGGCCAGACGCGCACGTACGATTTGCGCGGCAAGAAGTTCTGCGTGGTGATGGCCGGCAACCCGTACACGGAGACGGGTGAGCGCTTCCGCATCCCGGACATGCTCGCCAACCGCGCGGACACGTACAACCTGGGCGACATCCTGGATGGCAAGGAAGAGCTGTTCGCGCTCAGCTACCTGGAGAACGCGCTCACCTCCAACCCGGTGCTGGCGCCGCTGGCCACGCGCGACCCGCAGGACGTGCACCGCCTCATCCGGATGGCGAAGGGGGAGGATGTCCCTTCCGGCGAGCTGAAGCACGGCTACGCGGCGGCGGAGCTCCAGGAGATTGTCGCCGTCTTCCAGCGGCTGTTCCGCGTGCAGCAGGTGCTGCTCAAGGTGAACCTCCAGTACATCGCCTCCGCCGCGCAGGACGAGCGCTTCCGCACGGAGCCGCCGTTCAAGTTGCAGGGCAGCTACCGCAACATGGGCAAGATGGCGGAGAAGGTCGTCTCCGCGATGACGGACGACGAGCTGGAGCGCCGCATCGACGACCACTACCAGGGCGAATCCCAGACGCTCACCACCGCCGCGGAGCAGAACCTGCTCAAGCTGGCGGAGATGCGCGGACGCCTGACGCCGGAGAAGGCGAAGCGCTGGGAGGAGATCAAGCAGGGCTTCGCCCGCGTGAAGCGCATGGGGGGCAAGGAGGACGACCCCGTGGCGCGCGTCACCGGTCAGCTGGGCGCCATCGAGGAGCAGCTGGGCGCGGTGCGCGACGCCGTGGTCCAGGCCGCCGCGCAGGCGGGCAGTGCCCCCGACGTGGACCCCCTGGTGGAGGTGGCCCCGCACCTGGAGGCCCTGCGCGAGGCCGTCCTGGAGGTCGCCCGCGTGGGTCGCGAGACGGCCGCGAAGCCGCCGCCGGTGGCCCCGGCCCCGGTGGTCGTCCCGTCCGCTCCGGCGACGGACCTGGCCCCGTACCTCAAGCACCTGGCCCAGCTGCTCAAGGCCCTGACGGAGCGCGTGGCGACCGCGTCCGAGGCGCCCACCCTGCGCAATGTGCCGCTGGCCGCGCCGGCCCCCGACTTCGGGCCGTACCTGGCGCAGCTCTCCCACGCCATCACCGCCCTGGCGGACCGGCCGGTGTCCGTGTCCATGCCGGCGCAGTCCCCGGCCGAGTCGCTCCAGCGCGCGGCGAGCGGTCCGTCTCCGGCGGAGCTGAGCCGGCAGATTGAGCTGGTGGAAGGGGCGCTCCTGCCGCTGGAGCGCGCTGCCCGCCGCAACGTGCAGGGCGAAGGGGAGGGCATCAAGGCCCTCCAGGTGTGGCAGGGCATCACCGAAGCGCTGGAGCTGCTGCGCGGCATGCTGCGGCGTTAGCGCGGGCCCCGTGCGCCGTGGGGACACCGCCCCCATGGCGTACGACGGTCGGGGCCCGGCTCATTCGCCGCGAAGCTCGTTGACGGTCAGCCCCCGCACGGCGATCAACAGGTCCCCCGAGAGTGCCTGGAGCCGCGCGGCCAGCGGCGCGGCCTCCTGGGGAAGCCCCTCCTCCGCGCGGTCCTCGATCTGGGAGGCGAGGTCACCCGCGAGGCTGGAAAAGGTCGCCAGCACTCCGGAGAGCTTGTGCGCGCACTGACGCAGCCGATGCGCGTCACCGTGGCGGATCGCCTCGTCGAGCGAGGCGAGGTCGACGGGCAGGCGCGCGATGAGCGCATCGCAGAGCTTCGTGAGCAGCGGAGCGTCTTCCCCGCACGCCGACAGCAGGACCGGCGCATCCAGGAGCTGGCGGAGCGCTCGACGGCGGTCCAAGCGCTCGAGCACCGCCCAGAGGTCGTTGGCGATGATGGGCTTGGTCAGGAAGTCGTCCATGCCCGCGGCCAGACAGCGCTCGCGATCCTGCCGGCGTGAGCGGGCCGTCACCGCCACCACCGGCAGGTGCGCGCCCGTCGACTGTTCGCGCTGACGGATGCTCCGGATGACCTCGAACCCGTCCAGCTCCGGCATGTGGAGATCCAGGAGCAGCAGGTCGTAGGCGTCCGCTTCGAGCCGCTTCAGCGCTTCGAAGCCGCTGGTGGCGGAGTGCACGTCGTGACCGCGCCGGGTCAGCAACTGACGGAGGAGCTGCGCACCGAAGTCGTCGTCCTCGGCGATGAGGATGCGCAAGGGGCGGGCGGGCGAAGCGGGGACTTCCGTGGCGCTCGAAGTCACCGGGGAAGGCGCGTCCACCACGGGCGCCGTGGGGGCGCTGCCCAGGACGTGGTGCAGGGTCTCCAGCAGCTCGTCCTGGGGCACGGGCTTGAGCAGGTGCGCTTCAATCTTCAGCTCGCGCATCCGGCCGGCCTCTCCAGGTCGATCCGCGGAGGTGAGCAGCACGATGCGACTGCCGGCCAGCTCGGAGCGCTCGCGAATCTTCGCCGCGAGGCTCAATCCGTCGATGTCCGGCATCCTGAAGTCCAGCAGCGCCAGCGCGTACGGTCGCCCCGTCGCCACGCCGTGCCAGAGTGCATCCATCGCCGCGATGCCGTCACCGACCCCGGTGGGCTCCATCCGCCAGGCGCGCAGCCACTCCTCGACGATGCGCCGGTTCACCGCGTTGTCGTCCACCACGAGCACCCGCAGGCCTCGCAGCAGCGGCAGCGGTCGGGGCAGGGGAGGGTCCGTCGGCGCCGAATGCCGTCCGAAGCGCGCGGTGAACGTGAAGGTGCTTCCGCGGCCTGGTTCGCTCTCCACCCCGATGTCGCCCTCCATCAGTCCAATCAACCGCGCGGCGATGGTGAGGCCCAGGCCGGTCCCGCCGTACTTCCTGCTGGTGGAGGCGTCTTCCTGCTCGAAGGCGCGGAAGATGGCGGTCTGCTTGTCGGTGGAGATGCCGATGCCGGTGTCGCGCACGGAGAACCGCAGCGCGACCTGCTCGGCGGATTCGCTCGCGACCTCCACCTGCATCACCACCTCCCCCTGGGCGGTGAACTTGATGGCATTGCCCACGAGGTTGATGACGATCTGCCGCAGACGCCCCGCATCACCGACCAGCGCGTCGGGGACGTCCGCGTGCACGTTGCAGACGAGTTCGATCCCCTTGCGATGCGCGCGGACGGCGAGCGCTCGCAGCGTGTCACCGATGGCGGAGCGCAGGCCGAAGTCCGCCGCATCCAGGGCCAGCTTGCCGGCTTCGATCTTCGAGAAGTCGAGCAGGTCGTTGATGATCCCCAGCAGGTTGCCCGTGGCCGACTTCACGGTCTTGAGCGACTGACGCTGGGCCTGGGTGAGGTGGGTGTCCAGGACCAGCTCCGTCATCCCGAGGATGGCATTCATCGGGGTGCGGATCTCATGGCTGACGTTCGCGAGAAACTCGTCCTTGGCGCGGTTGGCGTGCTCGGCCAGCGCGCGCGCCTGCCGCAGCTCTTCCTCGAGCTGCTTTCGCCGCGACACATCGTGCACGATGCTCACGATGTATGAGTCGGCTCCGTCGTCGGTGGGCACTCGTGAGGACGTGACGCTGATCCAGATCGTCCTGCCGTCCTTGCGAATGAACCGGTGCTCGATGCTGTAGGTCGCGATCTCATTCCGGCTCAGCGACAGGAAATGGCCGAGCGCGTGCTCGAGGTCCTCGGGGTGCGCGAGCTGGGTGGGTTCGAGGGCCAGGAGCTCTTTGACGGAGTACCCGGTGATCTCGCAGTAGGCGCGATTGAAGTGCCTCAACCCATGTCGCGGATCCACGTGGACCAGGCCGGCGGGAGCGTGATCGAACGTTGCGCGGTAGCGCTCCTGGCTGCGCGCGAGCGCGGTCTCGGCCTCCTTGCGATCCGTGATGTCGATGCTGACGCCCAGGAAGTGATGCGCACGCCCCTGGGCGTCGCGCAGCGCCGTGCCCCGACTGAGGATCCACCGGTACGTGCCGTCGTGCTGCCGGACGCGGACCTCGACCTCGAACCCCGGCGTTTCACCCTTCAGGTACGCCGCGGTGACCCGCTTCACCCGCTCCACGTCGTCGGGGTGCCAGAGCGCCAGGCGGTCCGCCATCGTTCGCGGGCCCTCGGCCGGGTAGCCGAGCGGTTCCCAGACGTTCACCGCCGACAGGCGGCCGTTCTCGATGTTCTCGTCCGTCAGTTGGGTTTCCCAGACGCCGATGGTCGACCCCTGGAGCGCGAACCGGAGCCGTTCGCTCAGCCCGTCGCTGACGCCGAGGAGGTGTTGCGCGGAGCGAAGATCGTCCTCGACGGACAGGTTTTTTGGAGGCATGGGAGGGTGCTCGCGATGATGCCCGACATCGAGCAGGCTGCGTAGTCGCACACCCCGTGGGTGCACCGCATGGCGGATGTTCTTCTCATCGACGACGACGCGGCGGTCATTCCCGCCCAGGTCCGACAGTTGTTCCCCGCGCCCGCCCACCGGGTGCGCTGGGCGAGCACGGGTCGGGATGGCCTTGCGAGCGTGCGCCGCGAAGCGCCCGACGTCATCCTGCTCGACCTGATGTTGCCGGATCAGTCAGGGTTGGAGGTGTATCAGCAGATCCGCGCCCTCGACGCCCGCATTCCCGTCGTCTTCATCACCATGGCCAAGACGGCGGACACCGCCATCGAGGCGATGAAGCATGGCGCCTTCAACTACCTCCACAAGCCCCTCGACCTCGTGCAGTTGGGGCAGACGGTTCGCGAGGCCTGTGAAGTCGCCCGGCGCATGCGCTCCCCGGTGCTGCTCAACGAGGAGCCTCCCGACGAGCGCGCGGAGGGCTCCCTGATCGGCGGTTGTCCGGCGATGCTGGAGGTCTACAAATCCATTGGCCGGGTGGCCGCTCAGGACGTGACGGTGCTGCTCACCGGCGAGAGCGGCACTGGCAAGGAACTGGTCGCGCGGGCGCTCTACCAGCACAGTGCCCGCTCGAAGGCGCCCTTCCTCGCGCTGAACTGCGCGGCCATCCCCGAACATCTGCTCGAAAGCGAGCTGTTCGGTCACGAGAAGGGCGCCTTCACCGGCGCGGACCGTCGGCGCATTGGCAAGTTCGAGCAGTGCAACGGGGGGACGTTGCTGCTCGACGAGGTGGGCGACATGCCGCTCGCGTTGCAGGCCAAGATCCTGCGGGTCCTGCAGGAGCGCACCTTCGAGCGCGTGGGCGGCAACGAGACGATCCACACCGACGTGCGGGTGATCGCCTCGACGCATCGGGACCTCGCGCGGCTGTCCGCCCAGGAGCGGTTCCGGGCGGACCTCTTCTACCGGCTCGGCGTGTTCTCCATCCACCTGCCGCCCCTGCGCGAGCGGGGCGACGATGTGGCCACCCTGGCCCGGCACTACGTCCGCCGCTTCGGCGCGGAGCTGGGCCGCGACATCCGGGAGATCGCACCGGAGACCCTGGAACGTCTGGCCGCCCATCCCTGGAAGGGGAACGTGCGGGAGCTGCAGAGCGTGCTCAAGCAGGCCCTGCTCAAGGCGAGCGGCACGGTGCTGCTGCCCTTGTTCCTGCCCTCGCTGCTGAACCCGGTCAGGCCTCCTGGTGCGGGCGTCGCGCAGCCGGCGCTCGAGGACTTCATCCAACAGCGGCTGGCGCTGAAGACCACCCAGCTCTACGCCGAAGCCCACGACGAACTCGACCGGTTCCTGCTCACCGCCGTGCTCGAGTCCTCCCAGGGCAACCAGAGCCAGGCCGCGCGGACGCTCGGCGTCTCACGCCAGACCTTGCGGCTGAAGCTTCGAGCCCTGTTTCCGAACGGCACGGAGCCCTCGGGCGAGGACGGCTCCGACCCGGACCTGGCTTCGAACTGAGCAGTTGGATGGAATGAAGCCAGCGGTGCGTGGGGGCGCCGCGCCCAAGTGCCTGGAATCGCGTCGCGGGTCGTGTGGCATGTCCACTGCAAAGTGGCTCCGAGGACAAGCCTCACCCCCCTCCAGGAGCGACCCGCCGATGAGCACGATCACCACCCAGGACAAGACGACCCTCTTCTACAAGGACTGGGGTCAGGGGCAGCCGGTGGTCTTCAGCCACGGCTGGCCCCTCAATGCCGACGCGTGGGACGAGCAGCTGAACTTCTTCGCGTCGAAGGGCTTCCGTGCCATCGCCCATGATCGCCGCGGCCATGGTCGCTCCAGCCAGCCCTGGCAGGGCAACAACATGGACACCTACGCGGACGATCTCGCGGAGCTGCTCAACCAGCTCGACCTCAAGAACGCCGTGCTCGTCGGACACTCCACCGGCGGTGGCGAGGTCACGCGCTACATCGGCCGCCATGGCACCCGCCGCGTCGCGAAGGCCGCGCTCATCGGTGCCGTGCCTCCGCTGATGCTCAAGACGGAGCGCAACCCCGGCGGCCTTCCGCTGGAGGTGTTCGACGGCATCCGCAAGGGCGTCGCCTACGATCGCTCGCAGTTCTACAAGGACCTCAGCGCGCCGTTCTACGGAGCCAATCGCCCCGGCTCCAAGGTCAGCGAGGGCCTGCGCAACCAGTTCTGGCTGCAGAGCATGCAGGTCGGCCTGAAGGCCGCGCTCGACTGCATCCAGCAGTTCTCGGAGACGGACTTCACCGAGGACCTGAAGAAGTTCGACGTGCCCACGCTCATCCTGCACGGCGATGACGATCAGATCGTCCCCATGGGCGCGGCGGCGCAGCTCAGCAGCAAGCTGGTGAAGAACGCCACGCTCAAGGTGTACCCGGGCGGCTCGCACGGCCTGATGGCCACCCAGCTCGATCAGTTCAACGCGGACCTGCTGGCGTTCATCCAGGGTTGATCCGCCTCACGTCGCGAACACCTCCTCTCACCTGAAAGCTCACGCATGATTGAAGAAACGTTCGAAGGTTCAGGCGGCATCCAGCTCTTCGCCCGGTCGTGGAAGTCAGAGGGTCCGCCGCGCGCCGTGGTGATCCTGCAACACGGCTTCAAGGCCCACAGCGGGCTCTACGACGGGCCGGCGCGGCAGCTCGCGGCGCGGGGCCTGGCGGTGCACGCCATGGACCTGCGGGGGCACGGTCGCTCCGACGGAGAGCGCTACTACGTGGACCTGTTCGCGGACTACGTGGCGGACCTCAAGATCTTCATTGAGCGGGCGCGGGCGAAGAACCCGGGGCTGCCGGTGTTCCTGCTCGGGCACAGCGCGGGCGGCGTGGTCGCGTGCACCTACGCCATCGAGAACCAGAAGGAGCTTACGGGCTTGATCTGCGAGAGCTTCGCCCACGAGGTGCCGGCACCGGACTTCGCGCTCACGATCCTCAAGGGCTTGAGCCACATCGCGCCGCATGCGCACGTGCTGAACCTGAAGGATGCCGACTTCTCGCGCGACCCGGCGTTCGTGGCGCGGATGATGAACGACCCGCTGGTCCCGCACATCAACTACGCGGCGAACTCCGTGGCGGAGATGGTTCGCGCCGACGAGCGCCTGAAGCGGGAGTTCCCGCTCATCACGCTGCCGGTGTTCATCCTCCACGGCACGGAGGACCGCGTGACGAAGCCGAGCGGGAGCCAGCGCTTCCTTCGGGATGCGGGCTCGTCCGACAAGACGCTCAAGCTCTACGAGGGCTACTTCCACGATCTGCTGAACGACGAAGGCAAGGAGCAGGTCCTCGCCGACGTCGTTGAATGGATCGAGGCGCGAATCCCGGGCGCCAATGCCCAGCCCGCTTCCGCCAGCAGGGGGTAGGGGAAGCCGGACCGGGCGGGCGGAGCATGCCTACTTCGGGGGCGCGAACTGCTCCGCCCCGTCCACCGACTTGTCGTCCAGCACCTCCTCCAGCGTGTCGGTGAGCTGCTGGCCGTCGCTGGCGGTGACGCGCAGCTGGAAGCTGCCTTCGCCCACGCCATCGTCGGTGACGAAGTAGTTGTAGCTCTCGCGCCGCAGGCTCTTCCAGTCACCGCCGCGCTTCCACTCCAGCTTCTTGATGGGCAGCCGGTGGTTGCGCACCTGGATGGCCGTCCACCAGGGATTGCTGCCTTCCTTGAAGTGGTACTTCACCGGGCCGGCGACGTCGCAGGACACCGGCGTCCAGGTGATGTCCACCCGGCCGTCCTTCATCTCCGCCACCTTCTCGAAGGCCTCGCGGCTCAGGTCCAGGTGGCCCTTCTCACAGTCGGGGCACTGGTCCACGATGCGCACGCGCAGGTTGCCCTTGGGGCCGACGATGTCCACGCACTGGCCGCAGACGGCGCTGTTGTCGTACTGGTCGGCGTTCATCGCCGCCACCATCAGGTCGCCGCCCTTGTCGTAACTGCAATTGCCGCTGCCGTTGGCGTCGTAGTAGGTCGCGATTCCCTTCTGCTCCTCGCCCAGCGTCACGCCGCCCCCGGAGGCGGAGTCGCCACACGCTCCACAGGCGAAAGAGGCCACGGCCACCAGCAGCGAAGGGTTCCAGAAGGAGGGTCGGTTCATACCGACAGCATACACGCGCTGCCCTGCGTCAAGGACAGACATCCTCTCGCCCCTGGCGACGGTGATTGTGTTTGCTAGGATGCAAACCCTTCCCCGAAGTCGAGAGGTGTTTTGTCAATGAACAAGTTCACGCGCGCGGTGTGTCTGGGTTCGGCTCTTGTGGTGTCCGCCTGTGGCGGGCCGGAGCCGGTGGAGGAGGCGTCGCTGGCACAGCAGGAGGCGGCCTTCGCGGTTCCCGCGACCGCGACGGCGCATGGCTGCAACTTCACGCTCTACGCGCTGGATCGGCCGAACGTGCTGCCCCCCACGTACGACATCAAGCTCAACCGCTTTGGCAGCACCTGTCCCTACGGGGACCTGACGGTGGTGCTGGGCACCTCCTATTCCACGGAGCCCAAGCTGTCGATGCAGGGCAATGCCCTGGGGGTGGCGCTCTCGTACTCGGTGCAGAGCTCCTACAGCGGCTCCGCGGCGCGGTACCTGGTGTTCAGCCACGTGGATCCGGCCACGCTCGCCGTGGTGCGCAACGCGGACATCCGGGGTGACTATCCCTACGGCCAGGTCAACTCGGGCAACGTCTGGATCGAGTCGAACGGCACGACCGTCACCGTGAACGGTGTGATGTCGGGAACCATCCAGGGCCGTCCGGGCACCCGCTACACGGCGACGTTCCCGGACTTCTTCACCAGCACCACGGCGCCCAGCTACTACATCCGCTGAAGCCTTGAAAAAGACCCCGCCCGCCACCGGAACATTCCGGTGACGGGCGGGGACCCCCTTGCTGCATGACCCTGGGTGTCTCCCCCGGGGATTACCGGCCGCGGGCGGACGCGCTGGTGAGCGCGCGGGCCTGGCCAATCAGCTTCACGAACTCGGTGCGCTCCGTGTCGCTGCCCACGGCGCCCTCCGCCAGCTTCTGCGCGGTGGCCAGGCTCCAGCCCTCGGCGGCGGGCGCGGCGCGGAGGATGTCCGCGGTGGCGGCGACGGCGGCGGCGAAGCGGAAGTCGGACGACGCGGCCTCCATGGAGGCCTTCATGTTGGCGTTCGTGAGCGGGAAGGCCTGCTCCTTGGCCTCCGTGCCGTTGGGCGCCTTGGCGCGGATGCGCACCGTGGCCAGCTCCTGCGACTCGCCCGTCAGCTCCACCTCGTACAGCGCCGTCACGGTGTGGCCCGCGCCAATCTCACCGGCGTCCACCTTGTCGTCGCGGAAGTCCTTGTCCGCGATGTCGCGGTTCTCGTAGCCCATCAGGCGGTAGCGGTTGACGGCCTTCGGGTTGAACTCCACCTGGAACTTCACGTCCTTGGCGATGACCTCCAGCGTGCCGGTGAGCTGCGTCTCGAACACCTTGCGCGCCTCCTTCATGCTGTCCACGTAGAAGCTGTTGCCGTTGCCCTTGTCGGCCAGCTGCTCCATCAGCGAGTCGTGGTAGTTGCCCATGCCGAAGCCCACCGTGGTGAGGGTGACGCCCTCGGACACGTACCGCTGCACGCTGGCCAGCATGTCCTTGGCGCTCAGGTTGGGGCCGATGTTGGCGTCACCGTCGGTGAGCACCACCACGCGGGACACCACGCTGCCGGACGCCTTCTTCACCGCGTGCTTGTAGGCCGTCTCCATGCCGGAGCCCATCGCGGTGCCGCCGCCCGCGGCCAGGGTGTCCAGCGCCGCGTGGATCTTCTTCACGTCCGTGGCGGGCGTGGGCGGCAGCACGTCCTTCGTGGAGCCCGCGTAGGTGACGAGCGCGACGGTGTCGTTCTCGTTGAGGTTCTTCACCGCGATCTTGATGGACTCCAGCGCCAGCGGCAGCTTGTCCGACGACGCCATGGAGCCGCTGGTGTCCACCAGGAACACCAGGTGCGCGGGCTTGCGCTGCGAACGGGAGACGACCTTGCCCTGCACGCCCACGCGCACGAAGTGGCGCCGCGCGTTGAACGGCGAGGGCGCGCCCTCCAGGTGCACCGTGAAGGCGCCTTCCTCCGGCGGCGTGTAGCGGTACTTGAAGTAGTTGACGAACTCCTCCACGCGCACCGCGTGGGTGGGAGGCAGCTGCCCGTTCTGCAGGTAGCGCCGCGCCATGGAGTAGGAGGCCGTGTCCACGTCCGCCGCGAAGGTGGACAGCGCGTCCTTCGTCGTCTCGGTGAAGGCGTTGGGCTTGTAGGCCTCGAAGGTGTTGCCGGCCTCCGTCAGGGACTTGTCCTCGGCCTGCATCTCCTTCTTGGACTTCTCCGCCATGGGGGCGGGTGCTACCGCCATCGCTCCACCGCCCCCGGGCCCAACACCCATGCTGCCCAGCGCCACCCCGGACGCCATTGGCTTGGCGGGCATCGCCTTGCCCATCGCCTGCTGCTGGGCCGGCGTCGCGCGGCGCTGGGGTGCCGGCGCGGCGCTCTCAGGGGGCGGCGGAGCGGCGAGCGCCACGGCGCTGTTGGCGGATTCATCCTCCACGGGAGCGGGGGTCGTGGGGGCGGCGTCATCCCTGGGCGCGTAGTTGGCGCGGGACGGGCGCGCTTCGGCCTGGGTCAGCCCCTGCGTCTCCGGCGGGGCCCGCGACGTGGAGCACGCGGCGACGAGGCTCGCGGAGAGGAGGGCACCACTGAGGAAGGACACGCGGCGCTTGGAGAAGAAGGCGGACATTGGGGCTCCCGGACTGGAAGTAGCAGGCGTGCCCTTCAAAACGACCGACGTCCGGAATGGGTTTATCCGGTGAATTTTTCCCGGCCCCGGACGTGGCCCGCGCTTGCGTGGGGAAACCCCATTTGCGACGGTGCCCGCCCATGGAGACGACACGACCGTTCCGGATTCTGGGCATCCAGCAGATCGCCATCGGGGGGCTCGACAAGGGCGCCCTGCGCAGGCTGTGGGTGGACACCCTGGGCCTGCAGGCCCATGGCACCTACCGCAGCGAACGGGAGAACGTGGACGAGGACATCGTCGTGGCGGGCGCGGGCCCCTTCAAGGTGGAGGTGGACCTGATGCAGCCCGTCAATCCCGACGGCCGTCCGAAAGTGCACGACCCGGCACTCAACCACGTGGGGCTGTGGGTGGACGACCTGGCCACCGCCGTGAAGTGGCTGGAGGGGCAGGGCATGCGCTTCGCGCCCGGCGGCATCCGCAAGGGCGCGGCGGGCTTCGACGTGTGCTTCATCCACCCGAAGGGCAGTGATCAGTTCCCGCTGAGCGGCGAGGGCGTGCTCATCGAGCTGGTGCAGGCCCCACCTGACATCATCCGCGCCTTCGAGCAGGCCGCATCCACGGGCCACTGAGCGCGAGCTGGCGGACGCGCGCGAAGCCCTGCTTCAGCGCGCGCTCCGCTGGATCCACCGCGAGGCACAGCAGGTACGTGCACGCGATGAGCAGCGCGACCAGGCCCGCGTACTGGAGCCACCCGCTGCGGTCGCCCCAGACGCGTTGGAACGAGAAACCGAACGTCCGGTAGAACAGCAGCATCTCGTGGAAGAAGTACGCTGACAGCGACGCGGTCCCGAACACCTCCAGGAAGCGCCGGGCCCGCGAGGGCTTCGCGTCCGGCGCCATCCGGCCCTCCACCCATAGCAACCCGAGCAGCACCGCGCAGACCCACATGAAGCGGGTGGCGGAGTTGGACGGGTTGGTGACGTAGAAGCGGTGCGGGGGATAGAGGCTGCTGAGCAGGTGCGGCATCAGCGTCCCGGCGAGCCCCACCGCGATGAGGAAGAGCAGGGCCCGGGTGAGGCCCGCGCGGCCCCACGCGCCCGCGATGGTGCCGCAGAAGGCGCCCAGCCACGCGAAGCCGATCCACGGCAGCAGGGGGAAGGTGGCCCAGGAGGACTTGCGCAGGAACGACGCCCACGGCTCGCCCGCGTTGTCGGTGAAGGGCGCGAGCGCGAACGCGACCATCGCCAGCACGAACGCCATGGCCGCGAGCGCGCGAGGCCGCGAGGCCAGGAGCGCCGCCAGGGGCAGGGTCAGAATCAGGCACAGGCCCACGCAGTGGAGGATGTCCAGGCGCAACAGCCACACCGGTTCCTTCAGCACGGGGAACCACGCGGCGTTGACCAGCGCGGCGACGGCGAACACCTCCGCGATGCGGCGCAGGTTGCGGCGCACGCGGTCTCCCAGCACGCCGCTCGCGGCGCTGCGCACCATCAAGAGCGAGAGCGCGAAGCCGGCGGAGAAGATGAACGCGGGGGCCACCAGCCCGTCGATCTTCAACAGCCGGCCGGTCCACACGCTCTTGCGCAGCTCGGGGGTGAGCAGCGCGAGCGCATGGCACTGGATCATGAAGAGGACGGAGATTCCGCGCAGCCAGTCGATGGCGCGCACGCGCTCGCGGGAGGCGGGGGTCGGAAGGGGCAGGGTGCTCAAGGCGGCGCTACCCTACGTCGGTCCCGCGGGCGGTTGCACGCACCCGCGGGACCAGGGTCATCCGGGCGCTACCAGGTGACGGCGTCGACGTACGCCGTGCCCTTCCAGGTGCCGCTCGTCTGGAACTCCAGGCCCAGTTGGTACAGGGGCGTGGTGGACCCAGAGGGCAGCTTCACGGTGATGCTGTTCCAGGCGCCCGCCTTGAGGCTGCCCACGGCGTACCAGGTGCCCGTCCAGCGCCAGTTCGCGGCCGCGCCCTCCAGGGCGTAGGGCTGCACGCCGACGATCTTGCTGCCGGTGGGGAGCCAGAAGCGGAACGTCACCGTCCTGCCCGCCGGTACGGCCGCGTTCGCCACGGCCACGGTGCCCTTGCCGGACGTGCCGTTGAAGGGCACGGCCAGCGAACGGGTGCCCGCGGAGGCCTGCGTGGTGCTGGTGCTGACGGCCGACAGCGCCGCGCCAGCCGCGCTCCAGCCCTGCGTGTTGGACTCGAAGCCGTACTTCGAGGGGTCGGCCGGCGTGCCCGCGTCGGACGAACCGGTGCCACCGTCCGTCGTGCCACCGTCCGGCTTCGTGCCGCCATCCACGCCGCCGTCGGTGCCGCCATCCACACCGCCGTCCGGCTTCGTGCCGCCGTCGGTCGGAGGCGTGCCTGCGTCGATGGGAGGCGTGCCCGCATCGGTTGAACCGCCTCCCGGGGGCGGCAGGGTGGTGCCGGCCGCGGGGAGCGAGAGTCCACCGGCCTGGAGGAACGTGCCCGCGCGATTCTTGAGGTAGGGCTGCCCGTCGGTGGCGAGGTCGTTCTGGTAGGAACTCTGGCCGCCCGCGCCCGCGCCGTACATCAGGGCGACGACGCCCACGTTGGCGAACTTGCGCCGGTGCGCGTCACCACTCGCGCCGAAGAAGTACTCCGTGCGGTTGTCCTTGTAGCCCTGGCGCGCGCCGCCGCTGTTGTTGACGTTGAGGTGGTTGGAGTTGCCCACCGGAATCTGCCACAGCACCCAGCGCTTGCCGGTGGTCTGGTTGAAGAGCCGCAGCCACTCCGCGTAGCGGTTGTACGAGCGGGAGGTGATGGACGCCGTGTCGCTCATGTCCCAGGTGTGATCCGCGCCCTGCGTGAGCCGGTAGAAGTCCGCGTCGCGGTCCAGCGGATCCCCCACGAGCACGTCGTAGGTGGAGCCGGTGACGTTGGACGCGAGCCCCGCCGGGTTGATGAACGCGACGACCTTGTCCACCTCCGGCTGGAGCGGATCCGTGAGGGAATTGAACGCGATGTCCTTGCCGCTGGCCCACGCGGAGATGTGCAGCCCGAGCACGACGTTGTTCGCGCCCACCGACTTGCGAAGCTGGAGGAACGCCAGGCTCCAACCCGCCACGGTGTTGGGCAGGCCCGCCAGCTCCGGCATCCCGGAGGCGGCGATGGCCGCGTAGGTATTGGGGTTGGAGTTCGTCTGGAACTGGAGGAAGCCGACGGCGTCCGGTTCCACGTGCACGACGACGGGACCGCCGAAGGTCTTCGCGCGCTGGAGGAGCAGCTTCACGTCCTCGAAGTAGGCGCGCATGGTGCTGGCGTTCTTCAGCTTCGCCAGCGTCTCCTGCTCGCCGCCGCCCGGCTCACCGAAGAGTTGGTAGTAGGTGACGACGGGGACGAAGCCCTGCGCCTTCGTCTCGGTGAAGAAGCTGGCGGCCCAGGCGCCATCGTGGGCGCCATAGCCCCAGTTGTCCGCCCAGCCCTTGGTGAAGTAGCGGTAGCGCGCGTCCCAGGGGACGTCGCTGTCGCGCATCCAGCTCTGGCCGGCCTCCTCGAAGAGGCCCACCATCAGTCGGTTCTGGAAGGCGGAAGGCACGGGGCCCTGCACACCCGTGGCGGCCAGGGCCGGAAGCGCCCCGAGACACGTCAGCGTCAGCAGCGCCGCGAGGGCGCGTCGAATGGGGTTGGTCATGGAGGCGCTAGTACGCCCAGCCACCCCCATCACCTTCCTGCGCGGTCCACTTCGCTCCCCCGGTCGGCAGGCCCTCGGGCATGCCACCGGGCGCTGGTCCTGCTATGCGGCCGACGTGCGTGGCGCTGAAGGTGTCTCTGCTTCGATGCGCCGCATGCCGTCGGACAGGTGCCGCGCCATGGTTTCGACGTGGGGCGGTTCGATCATCGTCTGGTGATTGCCGGGCACGGGCAGCACCTCCAGCCCGTGCTGGACGAGCACCTGCCACGGTTGTTCGGGATGGAGCGGATGGGGCGGCACGTGCTCCTGGGCTCGGAGGTACGTGGCGCGTCCCGCATAGCCCACGGGCTCGTAGCTGAAGAGGGCGCGCATGTGGGCCTTCCAGACGTCCAGGAAGACCTCCAGGTCCCGGAGCGAATACGAGTCCGGCACGGTCGCGCCCGCGCGGGCTTGCCGCAGGACTTCGCGCATCTGTTCGTGCGGCGGCAGCGTGCGCAGGTGCTGCGCGAGCGTCGGCGTGTCGTCTCCGAACATGGCAGCGAGCAGCGCGGCGTCGTCCTCGAAGCGGGTGGGCATCTGGCCGGGGCCGGGCGTGTCCAGGAAGACAAGCAGCGCGGGAGGGATGCCCAGCCTGAGCATGCGCTGGGCCATCTCGTAGACGATGGTGCCGCCCATCGAGAGGCCCACGAGGTAGTACGGCCCTCGGGGCTGGCACTGGAGCATCGCGTTGAGGTGGTGCGACGCGAGCGCTTCGATGCTGCCCAGCGGCGGACATTCACCGTTCACGCCCGGAGCCTGGAGGCCATAGACCGTCCGGTCAGGCCCGAGCGCCCGCACGAGTTCCTGGTAGCAGAACACCGTGCCGCCCACCGGGTGCATGCACCACAGCGGCGGAAGGTCCGCGCGGCCCTGCTGAAGCGGCACGACGCCTTCGGGCAGGGCCGAGGACTGCGATGCGCCGGGCGCATCCGGTGTGAGTCGCGACTGGATCCACTGCGAGAGCGCCGCGACCGTCGGGCTCTGGAAGAGGACCTGGAGCGGGACCTTGAGCTGGAAGTGTTCGGACAGCTTCGACACGAGCTGCGCCGCGAGCAGGGAGTGTCCTCCCAGGTCGAAGAAGCTCGCGGTGACGCTGAGGGACGTGCGCGTGAGGACCTGTGCCCACACGTCCGCCACCTGTTGTTCCAGCGGCGTTCGGGGCGCCACGCCGGTGTCGTCCGCTTCCGTGGACTCCTCGGGTCGTGGCAGGGCGCGTCGGTCCACCTTCCCGTTCGCGTTGAGCGGCAGCGCGTCGAGCAGCACGAACGCCGAGGGCACCATGTGGCTGGGAAGCAGTCCCTGGACGTGGGCGCGCAGGTCGCTGGCGCTCAGGGCCTCACGGAAGGTGACGTAGGCGACCAGTCGCTTGTCGCCGGGCGAGTCCTCACGGACAAGGACGATGACTTCGCGCACGGAAGGGTGCTGGCGCAGGACCGCTTCGATTTCGCCGGGCTCGATGCGGAAGCCACGGATCTTCACCTGATGGTCGCGGCGGCCGACGAAGACGAGGGCGCCGTCGTGCTGTTGCCGGACGAGGTCGCCAGTGCGGTAGAGGCGGGCTCCTGGGACGGAGGAGAAGGGGTGGGGGATGAAGGCATCAGCGGTGAGGTCGGGCCGCTCCCAGTACCCCCAGGCAAGGCCGTCGCCCCCGACGAAGAGTTCTCCGACGACGCCCGGGGCCACCGGGTAGCGGTGCGCATCCAGCACGTACGCCGTGCTGTTGGAGAGGGGCCGGCCGATGGGCACCGTGTCGGTGACGGGCCCTGTCACGGGGTGCCAGGTGCTGAAGGTCGTATTCTCCGTGGGGCCGTAGACGTGCAGCAGCCGACGCGGCCCGCCATGGGCGAGCAGTCGGTTGACGCAGGCCGGGTCCACGGCCTCGCCGCCGAACAGGAGCGTGGACAGGCCGTTGAAGGCCGTGGGCTCCATCCGAGCAACGTGATTGAAGAGGGCCGTGGTGAGGAACAGCGCGGTGATTCGCTCATCGCGCAGGACGCGGGCGAGCGTCGCGGGCTCGATGATCTCCTCCTTCGAGAACAGGACGAGCGTGGCGCCGTTGAGCAGGGCGCCCCACAGCTCGAACGTCGACGCATCGAAGGACACCGTCGCGGCCTGGGCCACGCGGTCGTCCGGACCGAACGGGATGTAGTCCGCATCCATCACCAGTCGCAGCACGGCCTGATGGGGAACGCAGACGCCCTTGGGGCGGCCCGTGGACCCGGACGTGTAGATGACGTACGCGGGTTCGGAAGGATGGAAGCCGCGAGCATCGAATGGGGATCCCGCCTGTGAGACAGGCTCCAGCGTGTCGATGCGGAGGATGCCAACTGCCTCCGAAGGAAGCCGGCCGGCGAGCGTCGCGTCCGTGATGATCCGGTGCAGTCGCGCGTCCGAGGCCATGAAGGCCAGGCGTTCTGACGGGTAGTCCGGATCCAGCGGCACGTAGGCGCCGCCCGCCTTGAGGACGGCGACCAGTGACACGATGAGATCGATTCCTCGGGGCAGGCACACGCCGACCCGCGGAGTCTCACGTCCCACGCCCTGCGCCTTGAGGGCCCACGCGAGCTGATTGGCGCGCGTGTCCAGCTCCGCGTAGGTGACTGCCTGGGCTCCGTGGCGCACGGCGATGGCGTCCGGACGCGCGGCCGCCTGGGCTTCGAAGGTCTGCACGAGGGACACGTCGCGCGGGTAGGGCCGGGCGGTGTCGTTCCACTCCACCAGGACGCGGTGGCGCTCCTCCTCGGAGAGCCAGGACAGGGCGTGGAGGGAGGCATCGGGCTGGCGGAGCGCGCTTTCGAGCAGGCGCCGGAAGTGATCCGACATCCGTTCAATCGTGTGTGGTTCGAAGAGCGCGGTCGCGTATTCGAACGTGCCGCTCAGGCCCTCGGGGGTTTCGGTCAGGGCCAGGGTGAGGTCGAACTTGGAGGTCCAGGTCTGGAGTTCGAGCGCCTGGACCTGGAGGCCGGGGAACCGTGGCGGCATCCCGGGCGCGTTCTGGAGGGTGAACATCACCTGCACCAGGGGACCGTGGTCCAGGGCGCGCTCGACGTGCAGCTCCTCCACGAGCTTTTCGAAGGGCAGCTCCTGATGCGCATAGGCGCCCAGGGCCCGGTCTCGCACGCGGCGCACGACCTCGCGGAAGGAGGGCTTGCCGTGCAGCCACGCACGCAGGGGCAGCGTGTTGACGAAGAAGCCGATGAGCCCCTCCAGCTCCTCGTGCGTCCGGTTGGCGATGGGCGTGCCGACGATGAAGTCCTGCTGGCCGCTGTAGAGCGACAGCAACACCTGGAAGCCCGCCATCAGCGTCATGAACAACGTGGCGCCTTCCTGGCGGCCCAGCACCTCCAGGGGCTCGCGCACGGTGCGTGGGAGCGTGAAGACCTGGGTGGCCCCCGTGAAGCGCTGCACGGCGGGACGTGGGTGGTCCGTGGGCAACTCCAGGAGCCTTGGTGCGTCCGCCAGCTCCTGCTTCCAGTAATCGAGTCTCCGTTGGAGCACATCCCCCTGGAGCCACTGGCGCTGCCACGCCGCGTAGTCCGCGTACTGCACGCTCAGGGGCGCGAGGTCCGAGGGTCGCCCTGCGTGGTGTGCCTGGTACTCGGAGGAAAGCTCCTCGTAGAGGACGCCGAGCGACCATCCATCGGACACGATGTGGTGCAGGTTGAGCAGCAGCACGTGATGCCGTTCGTCCTCGCGCACGAGGAGGGCGCGGAACAGCGGGCCTTCCGCGAGGTCGAAGGGCGTCTCCGCTTCCTGTTTCAGGACGGCGTCGGCTTCTTCCTTCGAGCGGGCCTCCACCGTGCGGAAGGACACCGGAAGCCGGGGTGCGATCCGCTGCGCCGGAACGCCATCGCCCGGGAAGGAAGTGCGCAGCGATTCATGCCGGTCCACCAGCGCCTGGAGTCCGTGCTCCAGCGCGGCCACGTCCAGCGTCCCCTCCAGCCGCAGCGCCATGGGCATGTTGTAGGCGGCCCGGTCGTCGTGGAACTGGTGGAGGAACCAGAGGCGTTCCTGCGCGAACGACAGCGGTGGCGGACCGTCACGGTGCAGGGCCCGGATCGCGGGACCGGGCAGCACCGTGTCCTTCATGCGTGCTTCCAGGTGCCCGGCCAGGGCTTCGATGGTGGGGAACTCGAAGACCGTGCGGACGGGAACCGGGATGGACAGCGCCTGGGAGATCCGGGAGACGACCTGCGTGGCCAGCAGCGAGTGCCCGCCCAGGTCGAAGAAGTTCGCGTCGACACGGACGTGGGACAGATGCAGCACCGTGCACCAGATGTCGGTCAGCGTCTGTTCCAGCGCGGTCAGCGCCCGCGTCGGGAATGAGCCGGCGGAGGGTCCTTCCTCCGTGAGGGGCACCGGCAGCGAGCGTCGGTCCACCTTCCCATTGGGCGTCATCGGCAGCGCGTCGAGCAGCACGAACGCCGAGGGCACCATGTGGCTGGGAAGCAATCCCTGGACGTGGGAGCGCAGGTCGCTGGCGCTCAGGGCCTCACGGGAGGTGACATAGGCAACCAGCCGCTTGTCGCCGGGCGAGTCCTCCCGCACGAGGACGAGGGCTTCGCGAACGAAAGCATGCTGGCGCAGGACCGCTTCGACTTCGCCGGGCTCGATGCGGAAGCCACGGACCTTCACCTGATGGTCGCGGCGGCCGACGAAGACGAGGTCGCCGTCGTGCTGTTGCCGGACGAGGTCGCCAGTGCGGTAGAGGCGGGCTCCTGGGGAGGAGGAGAAGGGGTGGGGGATGAAGGCGTCGGCGGTGAGGTCGGGCCGCTCCCAATACCCCCAGGCGAGGCCATCGCCCCCGACGAAGAGTTCACCGATGACGCCCGGGGCCACGGGGTATCCCTGCGCGTCCAGCACGTACGCCGTGCTGTTGGAGACGGGACGCCCGATGGGCACCGCCAGCGCATCGGCTTCGACTTGAGCCGGCGAGAACCACGTGCTGTACGCCGAGTTCTCGGTGGGTCCGTAAGCGTGGACGAGGTGCTCGGGGGCGCTGTGCGCCAGCAGTGCGCGGACGCAGGTTGGGTCCGCGGCCTCGCCACCGAAGAGCAAACCACGGAGGCCCTTCAGGAGCGAGGCATCGGTGCGCGCGACATGGTTGAGGAGCGCCGTGGTCAGGAAGAGGATCGTGATGCCCTCTTCCTGGACCCGCTTCGCGAGCACCGTGGGTTCGATGACCTCGTCCTTCGACAGCAGCACGAGCGTGGCGCCATTGAGCAGGGCACCCCACAGCTCGAACGTCGACGCATCGAAGGCGACCGTCGAGGTCTGGGCCACCCGGTCCTCGGGGCGGACCTGGAGGAAATCAGGGTCGAGGACCAGCCGCGCGACCCCGCGATGCGGGATGCATACGCCCTTGGGCCGGCCGGTGGAGCCCGACGTGTAGATGATGTGCGCCAGATCGTCGCCGGAGCCTTCGTCCGGAGGCGCGTGACGGTCACGCTGGCTCCACGTCTCTGCCCGAGCATCCAGGCACAGGACCGACCACGCACCGTCCGGCACCCGGTCCAGGAGTGACGCCTGGGCCACGACCGCGACGAGCCGTGCGTCGCCCGCCATGAACGCCAGGCGTTCGGAGGGGTAGTCCGGATCCAGCGGCACGTAGGCGCCGCCCGCCTTGAGGATGGCGACCAGCGACACGATGAGTTCAATGGAGCGCGGCAGGCAGACACCCACTCGGGGGGCCGCGCGTCCCACGCCCCGGGCCTTCAGGTCCCAGGCGAGCTGATTGGCGCGCGCTTCCAGCTCCGCGTACGTGAGGCTCCGGTCCCCGTGGCGCACGGCGATGGCGTCCGGACGCGCGGCCACCTGCGCGGTGAAGGCGCGCACGAGGGATGCGTCGCGCGGATAGGCCCGCGCGGTGTCGTTCCACTCCACCAGGACGCGGTGGTGCTCCTCCTCGGACAGCCAGGGCAGGGCGTGGACGAAGGTGTCGGGTTGATGGGTGGCGCCTTCGAGCAACCGGCGGAAGTGGTCGGCCATCCGCTCGACGGTGCGCGGCTCGAAGAGCGCGGTGGCGTATTCGAATGCGCCCGAGAGCCCGTCGTCCGTCTCCTCCAGCATCAGGCCCAGGTCGAACTTGGACGTATGGGTTTGAAGGTCCAGGGACTGCACCTGGAGGCCGGGAAGCTGGGGCAGGGTTCCGGGCGCGTTCTGCAGGGCGAACATCACCTGCACCAGGGGGCCGTGACTCAACGAGCGCTCGACGTGCAGCTCCTCCACGAGCTTCTCGAAAGGCAGCTCCTGGTGCGCATACACCCCCAGGGCCCGATCCCGCACCTGACTCAGCAGCTCCCGGAAGGAGGGAGCGCCTTCCAGCCGGGCGCGCAGCGGCAGCGTGTTGACGAAGAAGCCGATGAGCCCCTCCAGCTCTTCGCGCGTGCGGTTGGCGATGGGCGTGCCGACGATGAAGTCCCGCTGACCGCTGTAGCGCGACAGCAGCACCTGGAAGCCCGCCAGCAGCGTCATGAACAGCGTGGCCCCTTCCTGGCGCGCCACGGTCTCCAGCGAGTGGCGGAGCGAAGAGGCCAACGTGAAGCGATGGGTCGCGCCCTCGAACCGCTGCACGGCGGGACGCGGGCGGTCCGTGGGCAGCTCCAGGACGTGCGGTGCCTCCGCGACCTGCTGCTTCCAGAAGTCGAGCTGCCGCTGGAGTCCTTCCCCCTGGAGTGCCTTCCGCTGCCACGCCGCATAGTCCGCGTACTGCAAGGGCAGCGGGGTCAGCTCCGCATGACGGTCCTGAAGCCGCGCCCGGTACTCCGAGGACAGCTCCCGGTACAGCACACCCAGGGACCATCCGTCGGACACGATGTGATGCAGGTTGAGCACCAGCACCGAGCACGTGCCTTCAAGCTGGAGCAGCAGCGCCCGGAACAGGGGACCGCGAGCAAGGTCGAAGGGTGCCTCCGCCTCTCGCTTCAGCCGGTCCAGGACCCGAGCGTCCTCTGGTCCGCGAGCGTCGATGCGCTGGAGTTCCAAGGCGAGCCCTGGCTCCGCGTGGATGTGCTGGGAGGGGTGGTCGCCTTCTGGGAAGGTGGTGCGCAGGGCTTCATGCCGGAGGATGAGCGCTTCGAGGCTGGCGCGCAGCACGGGGACGTCCAGCGGACCGTCCAGGCGCAGGGCCATGGGCATGTTGTAGACGCCGCGTGCCTCATGAAGACGCCCGAGGAACCACAGCCGCTCCTGGGCGAAGGAGAGGGGAAGGGTGGACTCGCGAGGCAGCAGGGGAATGCGCGAAGCGTCCCGGCTTCCCTCTTCCATGAGTCGCGCCACGGTCCGGACGAACGCCTCCAGGCGCGGGGCTTCGAAGAGCGCGCGCACGGGGAGGGCCACGCCCAGCGCATCGCGCACGCGTGACACCACCTGCGTGGCCAGCAGCGAATGGCCTCCCAGGTCGAAGAAGTGGGAGTGCGCCCCCACCTCGCGGCCGCCCAGCACGGAGGCCCAGATGTCCGCCACCCGTGCTTCCAGTGGGCTCCGGGGCGCGACGAAGTCGTCGGTGCCGGAGCGGGAGGTTTCGGGTGCCGGCAGTGCACGCCGCTCGATCTTCCCGTTGGGTGTCAGCGGCAGTGCCGCCAGCACCACGAACGCGGCGGGCACCATGTGGTCCGGGAGCCGGGCCTGGAGGTGCTCACGGAGCGCCGCATCCGTGAGGTCCGGGGCCGCGACGTAGGCGACAAGCCGGCGGTCGCCCGGAACGTCCTCGCGCACCATCACGAGGGCCTCGTGCACGGAGGCGTGCTGCCGCAGGGCCGCTTCCACCTCGCCCAGTTCGATGCGGAAGCCTCGCAGCTTCACCTGATGATCGCGGCGCCCGATGAACTCCAGGACGCCATCGGTCCGCTGTCGCACCAGGTCGCCGGTGCGGTAGAGCCGCGCGCCCCGCGTGTCGCTGAACGGATGGGGAACGAACTTCTCCGCGGTGAGCGCGGGCCGGTCCCAGTACCCGAGCGCCAGTCCGTCGCCGCCCACGAACAGCTCCCCCACGACCCCTGGCGGGACCCCCTGGAGTCGCGCATCCAGCACATAGGCGGTGCTGTTGGCGAGCGGTCCTCCGATGGGCACTGACGTGACTCCCGCGTGCGGCACCCGATACCACGTGCTGAAGGACGTGTTCTCCGTGGGGCCGTAGCCGTTGATCAGCGCGGTGGGGCCTCCGTGCGCGAGCACCGCGTTGACGCAGGAGACGTCCGCGGCCTCGCCTCCGAAGATCATCCAGGACAGGTGACGGAAGGCCTCGGGCCGCGTGCGGGCCACGTGGTTGAACAGGGCCGTGGCCAGCACCATGTGCGTGATGCGCTCTTCCTGGAGGCGGCGCGCCAGCACGTCCGGGTCGATGATCTCGTCCTTGGAGAACAGGACCAGCGTGGCCCCATTGAGCAGCGCGCCCCAGATCTCCAGCGTGGAGAGGTCGAACGCGATGGTCGTGGACTGCGCCATCCGGTCGCCGGGGCCCAGCCGCACGTAGTCGGGATTGAGCACCAGTCGCACCACGCCCTGATGCGGGATGCACACGCCCTTGGGCCGCCCCGTGGAGCCCGACGTGTAGATGATGTGCGCCAGATCCACCGGCAGCACCGCATCCAACCCGGACGGTTCCTCCACGGTGTCGTCCGGAGCATCCAGGCACACCGGCGTCCAGGCGCCTCCGGGCAGCCGTGACGCCAGGGCCTCGTGGGTCACGATGGCGACGAGCCGCGCATCCCCGGCCATGAAGGCGAGGCGCTCCGGCGGATGCTCCGGATCCAGCGGGATGTAGGCGCCACCGGCCTTGAGGATGGCCAGGAGCGACACGATGAGATCGACGGAGCGGGGCAGGCACACGCCCACCTGCGGTGTGCCTCGGTGGACCCCGAGCGCCCGCAGCCGCAAGGCGAGCCGGTTCGCCCGCGCGTCCAGTTCCACGTAGTTGAGCGTCGTGTGGCCGTGGCTCACGGCGATGGCTTCGGGATGCTGAGCGACCTGTGCCGCGAAGGCGTCCACGATGGACAGGTCCGAAGGGTAGGGGCGCGCCGTCGCGTTCCAGTCCCGGAGCACCTGCTGTTGCTCGGCCTGCGAGAGGAAGACCGCGTCGGCCGTGGCCCGGGACGGTGCTTCCACGAAGCACCGCAACACCTGGAGGTAATGCTCGGACAGGCGCTGGAGGGTGGACGCATCGAAGAGCGCCGTGGCGTATTCGAGCGTTCCCACGAGTCCGTCACCGGACTCCTCCAGCGCGAGGAACAGCTCGAACTTGGACGTCCGTGTGTCCAGCGTCAGCGGGGTGACGGCCACGCCCGGAAACTGGAGCTGCCCGGCCGGCGCGTTCTGGAGCGCGAACAGCACCTGGATGAGCGGCGTGCGGCTTTGTTCCCGTTCGACCTGGAGGGCTTCGACCAGCTTCTCGAACGGGAGGTCCTGATGCGCATAGGCCCCCAGCGCGCGGTCCCGCACCTGATGCAGCACGTCCTGGAAGGAGGGCGTGCCTTCGAAGCGGACACGCAGCGGGAGCGTGTTGACGAAGAAGCCGATCAGCCCCTCCAGCTCTTCACGCGTGCGGTTGGCGATGGGCGTCCCCACCACGAAGTCGCTCTGACCGCTGTAGCGCGACAGCAGCACCTGGAAGCCGGTGAGCAGGGCCATGAACAGCGTGGCGCCCTCCTGGCGTGCCACGCCGTCCAGGGCGTGGCGAAGCTCCGCGGGGATCTTGAAGCGGTGGATGGCCCCGGCGAACCCCTGCGCGGCGGGACGCGGCCGGTCGGTCGGCAACTCCAATACGTGCGGCACGTCCGCGAGCTGCTGCTCCCAGAATTCGAGCTGCTGTGTAAGCACATCGCCCTGGAGCCACTGGCGCTGCCACGCCGCGTAGTCGGGATACTGGAGCGGTAGGGGCTCCAGCGCGGAGCCTTCGCCCAGGCTCCGCGTCCGGTACTCCGAGGACAGCTCGCGGTACAGCACGCCGAAGGACCACCCGTCGGAGATGATGTGGTGCAGGTTGAGCACCAGCACCTGCTTGCGTTCCCCCTCCCGGATGAGCCGAGCGCGGAAGAGGGGCCCCTCCGCCAGATTGAACGGCTGCTCCGCCTCACGCTGCATCCACTCGGCGGTCTCTTCCTCGGAGCGCGACTCCACGCACGCCAGGGCTACGGTCAGGCGCGAAGCGACCCGCTGCACCGGGACGCCGTCACCGGGGAAGGTCGTGCGCAGGGCTTCATGTCGATCCACGAGGGCCTGGAGGGCCTGCTCCAGCACGGAAGCTTCCAGCGCCCCGTCCAGCCGGAACGCCATCGGCAGCGAGTACAGCGGCGAGCCCGGCATCCAGCGATCGAGGAACCACAGCCGCTGCTGCGAGAACGACAACTGCTCCCGCGCCGCATCCGTGCACGGGGGAATGGGCGCTTCGGTGTGCCCGGACGTTGGGTGCCCCGTCTCCACGGCAGCGGAGAAGGCGCGCAGGGTGGGGTGCTCGAAGAGGGTGCGCAGGGCGACGGGCCGTTGGAGCAGGTCCCCCAATCGCGCGATGGCCCGCGTGGCCAGGAGCGACTGTCCTCCCAATTCGAAGAAGTCCGCGG
Organism: Corallococcus praedator; assembly: GCF_003612125.1. Lineage (GTDB taxonomy): Bacteria > Myxococcota > Myxococcia > Myxococcales > Myxococcaceae > Corallococcus > Corallococcus praedator. The sequence goes on along the minus strand of NZ_RAWI01000026.1, from coordinate 6,453 downwards.
TGGCGCTGACGTCGTCCACGCGCAGCACCTCCGCCCAGACCCTGGCGACGGCCCGCTCCAGCGCGGTCTCAGGCGCGACGAAGTCGTCCTCGGCACCGGGGCAGTCGCGGGGATCCGGAAGGGCCTTGCGCTCTACCTTGCCGTTGGCCGTGAGCGGCATCGCGTCCAGCACGACGATCGCCGACGGCAGCATGTGCGCGGGCAGGTGGGCCTTCAGGTGGGCCCGCAGCAGGGCCGAGGTCAGGGGCTCGCTGGCCGTCACATACGCGACCAGCCGCTTGTCTCCCGGCGCATCCTCGCGCACGAGCGCGACCGCCTCCTGCACGGACGTGTGAAGGCGCAGCGCTGCTTCAACCTCCCCCGGCTCGATGCGGAAGCCGCGCACCTTCACCTGGTGGTCGCTGCGTCCCACGAAGTCCACCGCGCCGTCCGCGAGCCTGCGCGCCAGGTCTCCCGTGCGGTACATCCGCGCGCCCGGTTCGGTGCTGAAGGGATCCGGCAGGAACCGCTCGGCGGTGAGGTCGGGTCGCTCCCAGTAGCCCCACGCGACGCCGCTGCCGCCCGTGTACAGCTCGCCCACGATGCCCGGGGGCAGCTCGCGGCCCGCTTCGTCCAGCATGTACATCCGCGTGCCGGAGATGGCGTGACCGATGGGCGCGGGCTCGGAGCCGAGTGGCGCCCGCAGGGGCTGGCAGCTCGTGAACGTGGTGTTCTCCGTGGGCCCGTAGCAGTTGATCACGCGCGTGTGGGGCAGGGCCTCCAGCGCGCGCCGGGCGTGGGGCAGCGACATCACCTCGCCGCCCGTATAGAGCTGCCGCAGCGTGTCCGTGCCCGGCAGGCCCAGGTCCACCAGGTTGTTGAACAGGCCGGTGGTGAGGAACGCGGTCGTCACCCGCTCCGTGCGCAGGAAGTCGCCCAGTTCATCCAACGCCGCCGCGCCCCGGGAGAACACCGCGACACGGCCACCGTTGAGCAGCGCTCCCCAGATCTCGAACGTGGACGCGTCGAAGGCCACGGGCGCCAGTTGCAACAGCACCTCGTCCGGCCCCAGGTGCACGTAGTCCGCGTCCAGCACCAGCCGCAGCACGCCCCGGTGTGGCACGCAGACACCCTTGGGCCGGCCCGTGGAGCCCGACGTGAAGACGACGTACGCCAGATCCTCCGGGACGGCGTCGCACCCAGGCGGCGTGTCGCTGAAGGCCGCCAGGGTGGCCGCGTGCGAGTCCAGGCAGAGCGTGTGCCAGTCACCCTCGGGCAGCCGCGACTCCAGCGCCGCGCGCGTGAGGATGATCCGCACGCGCGAGTCCGTGGCCATGAAGGCGAGCCGCTCCGCCGGGTACTCCGGATCGAGCGGGACATACGCACCGCCTGCCTTGAGGATGCCCAGCAGTGCGACGAGCAGCTCCACTGAGCGCGGCAGACACACGCCCACCCGTGGCTGTTCGCGGCCCACGCCTCGCGCCTTCAACGCTCCCGCGAGCCGGTTCGCCCGCGCGTCCAGCTCCGCGTATGTGAGCTGCTGCCCGTCACAACGGACGGCGATGGCCTGGGGACGCAAGGCGACCTGCGTCGCGAAAGCCTCGGCGATGCTGCGAGGAGACAGGCCCCGGGGGGACGGGGAGGCGTCGACGGTGTCGGTCATGTCGTCGCGCCACCCCCAGGAGGCGGGGGGACCAGTGCCGCCGCGTCAGGCACGGTGGCGGATGCAAGAGGGGCGACGCGTGTCTCGAATTAAAGAGACGTTGATGCAACGCGCGCAAGGTCGGACACCACCCACCACCGTGGCGGGGAGGATGCCCTCACGCGTCTCCATTTCATCCCGGCGTCACGGTTGTTTCACGGAGAGCAGAGCAGACCGGGCTCGGGCGCATCCGCATCCTGCAACGCCAGGAGGCACGCGAGGGCCTCTGGATCCACGGAGTCCATCAGGTACGTGCGGCGCCACAACATCGCGGCGAAGCGTTGGGGAAGCTGCGCGTCGGGAGCGACGAGCGCGCGACGAACGCCGTTGCTGCCCTGCGCGGCGCGGGCCTGCGCGGCCTCCAGCTTCGCGACCTCGTCGGCGCAACCCTCCGGGCAGTTGTAGAGGAACACCGCGTGCCCGTGCTCCAGGTTGTGCAGCCACGAGCAGCGCGGCTGCTCCGTGGTGTAGCTCTGGCACTGCAACCACGTGGGGCAGTGCATGCCGGAGTTGGGCGGGTTCTCGCCGTTGCCGCACGCGGTGCTGCCGCACGAGCTCACGTGGTTGGACGCGGTGACGGCGGACAGTGGGAAGGAGAACCGCTCGCAGGCCTCGCCACCCGGAGTCGGGTCATCGGTGGTGGAACCGCAAGCGAGGCACGACGCGAGGAGGAGGGCAGGGAGGGCGCGAAGCATCCGCCCTGTCATATCGCAATCATCCAGGCGCGACGCCGCGTCGCTCCACGTCGCGGCCGTTCAGTCCACGGAAGCCCATGCCCTCCATCATGCGCAGGAAGTCCGCGGGCGGCAGGCTGCCACTGGCCACGTGCCGGACATCGCCTTCCTCGGAGGTCTCTTCCCGCGTGGGCCGCTCCCAGTCCCGCATCAGGCCCTTCAGGTTCAACGGCGCGCGGCTTCTCAGCGTGAAGTCCACGCGGCCGGGCAGGTAGCCGGTGTTCGCGGCGATGACGACATGGTCGGGCATCCGCTGCGCCCACCGCACCGCGACCAGCGGATGCACCTGGGTCTCGGAACTGAACAGCAGCAGGGCCACCTTGCCCGCGAAGCGCGGGGGTGTCTTGGCGCAGCGGACCACCTCGCGCTGGACCTCCAGCCGGCAGTCGCGCAGCGCATCCACGCCCAGCACGCGGCTCTCGAGGATGTCCGACGCGCTCCCCGCGCGCAGCAGCACCTGCATCGCCAGCGGGGTGGCGACGCGGTGGGAGCGCGTGGCCGCGTTCAACAGCGAGACGGTCTCCACCACCGCCGTCCGCTTCGCCCGCCGCAGCGCGTCCTTGAGGAAGGGCATCGGCGCATCCGGGCCCAGCGCCGCCACGGTGCCCAGCGCGGCCAGCCACTCCAGCGGGCCCGGCACGACGAAGTGCGACATCAGGACGTAGGTCAGCACGCTGGTGTTGGCGACGGGCTCGTGGCCGTGCGCGCTCAGCACCTGGACCTCCGGTGGGAATCCGTTCGCTCCCTGACGGTCATGGCGATCCACGACGAGCGTGGGCACGCCGGGCAAGAGGGGCCCACCCCAGCGGTTGCCCATGTCCAGCACCACCATCGCCTCCGCCGGAGCCGTGCCCAGGCGCTCCAGGAAGGTCTCGGAGTGGAGGTCCTCTCCCTTGCCCGGCAGCCGAGCGGTCGGGCGCGCACCCAGGGACTGGAGCGCTCGTAGCATCAGCACGCCGGATGCGAGCCCATCCGCGCTCGGGTGCGGAACCACCAGCACGTGCTTGCCCCGGCAGTCCTCCAGGAACCGCCGGGCCTTCGTCAGCTCCGGCTCCGGAGCGGGCCAACTGGCATCCCTGGTATGTCCGAGCAGCATGGAAGAAAGCTGTCACTCCCTGTAGCTGCGCGGCAGGGACGGCTTGTCATGGCTGGCTGCTCCCCGTTCGACCCGCGCGGTCCCTCTTCGCGGGCCATCATGGACGCACCGCGGCGTCCTACTTCACGGGTGCGATGGCCCGCCACTTCCCCTAGTGTCCGCGCCCATGACCCGGACCCTCCTCCCTCAGCCCCTGATGCGCGCGGCCCTGGCCGCCCTGTCGCTGGCGGCCACCACCGCTGGCGCGCAGACGACGCCCGCCGCGACCCCCAAGGCCCCGGCTGCTCCGGCCACCAAGGCCACGCCCGCCGAGGCGAAGCAGTTCGCGCAGAAGCTCAACGCGGACCTGAAGCAGCTCTGGACCCGGCAGGCCACCGCCGAGTGGATCAAGTCCACCTACATCACCGACGACACGGAGCGGAACGCGGCCTCCGTCAACGAGGAGGTGATGGCCTACGTGAATGGCGCCATCAAGGACTCGCGCCGCTTCGACGGGCTGACGCTGGATGCGGACACCGCGCGCATGCTGCACCTGCTGCGCGTCTCCCAGACGCTGCCCGCCCCGGCCAACGCCACCCAGCGCGCGGAGCTGGCCGCCACCGCCGCGAAGCTGGAGGGCCTGTACGGCAAGGGCAAGTACTGCGGCAAGGACGGCAAGGCGAAGTGCCGCGACCTGGAGGAGCTGTCCGACGTGATGGCGGAGAGCCGCGACGAGGCCGCGCTGCTCGACGCGTGGCAGGGCTGGCACTCCATCAGCCGCCCCATGCGCCCGCTGTACACGCAGCTGGTGAACCTCTCCAACGCGGGCGCGAAGGACATCGGCTTCAGTGACCTGGGCACCCTGTGGCGGTCGTCCTACGACATGCCGCCCGCGGAGTTCGAACAGGAGGCGCAGCGGCTCTGGGGCCAGGTCAAGCCCATGTACGACGAGCTGCATTGCTACGTGCGCGGCCGGCTCGCGAAGCAGTACGGCGAGGCGAAGGTGCCCGCCGGCAAGCCCATCCCCGCGCACCTGCTGGGCAACATGTGGGCGCAGGAGTGGAACAACATCTACCCGCTGGTGGAGCCGTTCCCCGGCCAGGCCGACCTGGACGTCAGCGCCACGCTGGTGAAGCAGGGCTATGACTCGCAGAAGATGGTGAAGCTGGGGGAGAAGTTCTTCACCTCGCTGGGCCTCAAGCCGCTGCCCCAGACGTTCTGGGAGCGCTCGCAGTTCACCAAGCCGAAGGACCGCGACGTCGTCTGCCACGCCTCCGCCTGGGACGTGACGTACGAGAACGACCTGCGCATCAAGATGTGCATCAAGCCCACCGAGGAGGACCTGGTCACCATCCACCACGAGCTGGGGCACAACTACTACTACACGTACTACTACAAGCTCCCCGTCCTCTTTCAGGCCGGCGCCAACGACGGCTTCCACGAGGCCATTGGCGACGCGCTCACGCTCTCCATCACCCCGTCCTACCTGCAGCAGGCGGGCCTGCTGAGCGCGGTGGAAAAGAACGACAAGAACGTCATCAACCTGCAGCTCAAGGACGCTCTGGAGAAGGTGGCCTTCCTGCCCTTCGGCCTGCTGGTGGACCAGTGGCGCTGGGATGTTTTCAGCGGGAAGGTGAAGCCGGCGGACTACAACAAGAGCTGGTGGGCGATGCGCCAGAAGTACCAGGGCGTGAGCGCGCCGTCGGTCCGCACGGAGCAGGACTTCGACCCGGGCGCCAAGTACCACGTGCCCTCCAACGTGCCCTACACGCGCTACTTCCTCGCGCGGATCCTCCAGTTCCAGTTCCACAAGGCGCTCTGCGAGGCGGCCGGCATCAAGGGCCCCCTCCACGAGTGCTCCATCTACGGCAACAAGGCGGCGGGTCAGCGGCTCCAGGCGATGCTGGAGCTGGGCTCGAGCAAGCCCTGGCCGGAGGCGCTGTCCGCGATGACGGGCGGCAAGCAGATGGATGCCACGCCCATGCTGGAGTACTTCGCCCCACTGCGTCGTTGGCTCCAGGAACAGAACAAGGGCCAGAAGTGCGGCTGGTGACGTGAACAGGGAGTAGACAGGTTCCGGGAGGGGCGTCTAGGCTGCCTGCTGTCTTGTAGGGTTATTCTCTGTGGGACCGGACGGCGACTCTCCCTGTCCGAGATGAAAGAAGAACAAGGCAATGGCGACCGGTACCGTGAAGTGGTTCAACGATGCGAAGGGCTTCGGCTTCATCACCCAGGACGGCGGCGGCGAGGACGTGTTCTGCCACCACACCGCGATCAACGCGGACGGCTTCCGCTCGCTGGCCGAAGGCCAGAAGGTGGAGTTCGAAGTGACCAAGGGCCCGAAGGGCCTGCAGGCGCAGAACGTTCGCGCGATCTGAGCCTGTCGTCATCCTGACGACTTCTTGCAGCACCCCGGAAGGTCCGGTCCCCCAGGGTCGGACCTTCTGTATTTTGTGGGGTGGACTTCCGGTGGGACCGGTGCTTAGTGTGCGCCCGTCTTGTAGGGTTGACTCTCTGTAAGGACCGGACGGCGTCTCTGCCCATCCGTGATGAAAGAAGAACAGGCAATGGCTACCGGTTCCGTGAAGTGGTTCAACGATGCGAAGGGCTTCGGTTTCATCACGCAGGACGGCGGGGGCGAGGATCTCTTCTGCCACCACACGTCGATCCAGGCGGATGGCTTCCGCTCGCTGGCCGAAGGCCAGAAGGTGGAGTTCGACGTCGCCCGCGGCCCCAAGGGCCTGCAGGCGCAGAACGTTCGCCCGATCTGAGCGCGTCGTCGTCTTCGTGACGACGTCCTGATGCACCCACAGAAGGTCCGATCCTCCCGGGTCGGGCCTTTTGTATTTTCCGGAGCCCGCATGCCCGCCCCTACCTCGCGCGTCTCGCGCCTGCGCTTCCTCCCGCTGGTGGCCGTCCTCGGCTGCGCCACCTCCACCACCCCCACGGCCCCCTTCCTGTCT
>NZ_RAWI01000269.1 GCF_003612125.1 Corallococcus praedator | reverse complement strand
CAGGCCCCCGCCCCCGCCGCGCCGTCCGGCCCGCGTCCCAACGCCGCCCGGGAAGAGCGCGTGCGCATGACGCCGTTGCGCAAGCGCGTCGCCGAGCGCCTGCTCCAGGCCCAGTCCAACGCCGCCCTGCTCACCACCTTCAACGAGGTGGACATGGGCGAGGTGATGGCGCTTCGCAAGAAGTACAACGAGAAGTTCCAGGCGAAGCACGGCGTGAAGCTCGGGTTCATGAGCTTCTTCATCCGCGCGTCGGTGGAGGCCCTCAAGGCGTTCCCGCAGATCAACGCGGAGATCGACGGCGAGGACGTCATCTTCAAGCACTACTACGACATCGGCGTGGCCGTGAGCGGCAGCCGCGGTCTGGTGGTGCCGGTGGTGCGCGACGCGAACAAGCTGTCGCTCGCGGAGCTGGAGAAGACGGTCGGTGACTACGGCGGCCGCGCCCGCAACGACAAGCTGACCCTGCCGGAGTTGCAGGGCGGCACGTTCACCATCACCAACGGCGGCATCTTCGGTTCCATGCTGTCCACGCCCATCCTGAACCCGCCGCAGACGGGCATCCTGGGCATGCACAACATCGTGGACCGCCCGGTGGCGCGCGACGGCCAGGTGGTCATCCGGCCCATCATGTACATCGCCCTCACGTACGACCACCGCCTGGTGGACGGCCGCGAAGCCGTTCAGTTCCTGGTGCGCGTGAAGGAGTGCATCGAGGACCCGGAGCGCCTGCTGCTCGACATCTGACCCACTCCTCCGCACATGGTTGTGCGGGGTGGGAAGACCGGCATTCCCCGTGGGCCGGCTGGACTTCCAGTCGGCCCTTTCACTACAAATAGGTCCGTCTCCCCGGTCGTCGGGCAGAACGGGCGGCCTCCCCCACGGCTGCCCTGCAAACGCAAGGAAGCGCAATGGCAACTGGCACCGTGAAGTGGTTCAACGACGCGAAGGGCTTCGGCTTCATCACCCAGGACGGCGGCGGCGAGGACGTGTTCTGCCACCACACCGCCATCAACATGGATGGGTTCCGCACGCTGGCCGAAGGCCAGAAGGTGGAGTTCGAAGTCACCAAGGGCCCCAAGGGCCTGCAGGCGCAGAACGTCCGCGCGGCGTGAAGTGACGCGTCGTCCTCAGCCATTCCTCACGGACTGGTTGAAATGAAGAGGCCCGGAACCCCACGGTAGGGGATCCGGGCCTCTGCCTTTTCAGGCCATGTCTGTCTTCAGGCGCTACTTCAGGTTCTGCTGGAAGTGCGCCATCACGCGCTCGTACTGGCGCTCCGTGACGAGCGGATCCGGCACCATGTGCGTAAGGCCGCTCAAAGGCAGCAGCTGGTGCGGCTTGCCGGCGCGGAAGAGCGCGTCCGACAGCTTCAGCGTGTGGAAGAAGTAGACGTTGTCGTCCGCGGTGCCGTGCAAGAGCAGCAGCGCGCCAATGGGGGCGTCCTTCTTCGCGTACGTGAGCAGGCTGCTCACCTCATACGCCTGGGGCGACTCCTCCGGCAGGCCCAGGTAGCGCTCGGTGTAGTGCGTGTCGTAGTCGCGCCAGTCCACCACGGGGGCGCCGGACACGGCGGCCTTGAAGAAGTCCGGGCGCTTCAGCGCGGCCAGCGCGGCCATGTACCCGCCGAAGCTCCAGCCGGTGATGCCCACGCGCTTCAGGTCCATCTCCGGCACCTCCTTCGCCAGGGCCTGCACGGCTTCAATCTGGTCGTCCAGGGTGACGGTGGCGAAGTCGTGCTTCACCACGCGGTTCCATTCCGCGGTGCGCAGCGGTGTGCCGCGGCCGTCCACCTTGACGACGAGGAAGCCCTTGTCGGCCATCCACTGGCTGAGCAGGTGCGCGGCCATGGACTGGTGCACCACGGTGGTGGTGGGGCCGGCGTAGACCTCCACGATGACGGGCAGCTTGGTGCCGGGCTTGAAGTCGCGCGGCTTCACCAGCGACGTCCAGAACTTCTTCGGGCCCACCTGCCGCACCTCGAAGTTCGGCGTGAAGGAGGGCTCCTGCGCCACCTCCGGCAGCTCGCCCAGCTTCGTGCCGTCGCCCTTCATCACCAGCGTGCGCGGCATGCTCTTGGGGCCCTGGGTGCTCAGGACGAACAGGCCGCCGTTCTTGGACACCATGCCCATCTCCAGGCCCGGGCCGGTGTTGCCGGTGGCCACCTTCACCGGGGCGCCGCCGTCCTTCACGCGCCACAGGTGGCTCTCGGTGGGGTTGGGGTCACCGGAGAAGAACAGCGTCTTGTCCGACTGCACGAAGCGCGCGAGGTTGCGGAAGCCCGCGTCCGGCTTCACCACGGAGCGCTCCAGCTCGCCGTTCGCGCGGCGCAGCTCCACTTCCGGACCGCCGTTGCGCTCGGTGTACCAGAGGAAGCCGGAGCCATCCTCCAGCCACAGCGGGAAGTCCTGGTTCAGCTCCACCCACGCGCTGTCCTTCTCCGTGAGGAGCACGCGCGTCTTGCCGGTGGCGGGGTCCACCGCCAGCACCTGCTCCTCCGTCTGGAGGCGGTTCTGCACCAGCACCGTCAGCGGCCCGCCCTTGTCCCACTTCACGGTGGCCAGGTACGGGTACTTCTGCGCGTCCCACTGCGCCCACACCGTCTTGCCGCCGGTGACGGGCGTGATGCCCAGGCGCACCTTGGCGTTGGGCTTGCCGGGGCGCGGATAGGGGAAGACCTCTCCGCCCTTCTCCGGGTGCATCACGTCCACGATGGTGAGCTTCTCCACGTCGGCCGTGTCGGACTCCGTGTACGCGATGGACTTCGCGTCCGGGCTCCACCAGTAGCCGGAGAAGCGGCTCATCTCCTCCTGCGCCACGAACTCCGCCAGGCCGTGCGTCTTCTGCTCGGTACCACCCTTGGTGACGGCCTTCTCCTGGTTGGAGGCCAGGTCCACGCGGTAGACGTCGTGCCCTCGGACGTAGGCCACCTGCTTGCCGTCCGGAGACAGGCGCGGGTCGATGACGCCGGGGCCCGTCTTCACCTCCGTGGACTTGCCGGTGGCGCGGTCCACCACGTAGAGGCGGCCGGACAGGGGCACCAGCAGGCGGGTGCCGTCCTCGGACAGGTTGTAGGAGGTGAAGCCCCGGGCGCTCACGCGCATGCGCTCGCGGCGGGCCTTCTCCTCGGGGGTCAGCGTCTCCTCGGTGCCCTTGAGGAGGGCTTCGGGCGTGAGCAGCTCGCGCGCCTGCCCGTTGGCCACGTCGAACGCGTAGAGCATCTGCACGTTGGACGTGGGGGAGGTGCGCAGGAAGAGCACGGACTGCTCATCCGGGGTGATGCGCACGCCCGTGGGACGGCCGCTCTGGAAGCGGCGCGTTTCGGCGTACTGGCGCAGGAAGAGGTCCGGCTGCTTTTGCGAAGGGGCCATGGCTTGGGGCTTCAGCTCCTGTGCGAGGGCGGGGGCGCTCATGAGGAGGAGCGCGGCGGTGAGGGCTTGACGCATGCGTAGTTGAATCCCCGCGCAGGGCGGGGCTCCTTTCGCGGGAAGATGCGCGCAAGCCTACACTCCGGCCGCCGCGCGGCCCTCCCAACGTCCGGCCTCCAAGAGGATTCCCACCCCATGCAGTCGGAAGATGACAACGCCTTGCGGCATCTGCGCCTCGCGGGCGTGGTGCGCCTGGGCCTGGGCGGAGGCCGGGGCCCCACGGACGCCTACGTGTTCGACCCGCACCGGCTCGCGCTGCCCGCGTGGGCCTGTGCCCTGGGCGACGTGGGCCCCCCTGCCCTCCTGGTGACGCTGGACCGGCACCTGGATGTGGTGGTGCCCGCGAAGCCGGCGGAGATGCCGGACCGCTCCGCGGGCCTGCGCGCGCTGGATGAGCACGCGCGCTGGCACCTGAACGTGCGCAACTACGACCACATCCTCGCGGCGATGGAGGCGAACCTCGTGGGGGACGCGTTGATCATCGCGCGCACGCGGCCCCGGGGCGCCTTCGCCGGGGACACCTACGTGGACACGCGGGGCCGTTCGCACCGGCTGGTGACGGTGACAACGGTGGACCGCGCGGCGGAGGCGTACCGGAACCCCGGCCCCACGGACCTCGTGCGCGACGTGCTGGAGGAGGCATCAAGCGTCCTGCTGGACGTGGACCTGGACTGCTTCACCAGCCTGAGCGACGCGGACCCCACCACGGTGCTGCCGTGGCCGAAGGCCATCATCCGCGAGTTCCTGCTGCCCTCCGATTCGGAGCCCTTCTGGGACGCGGTGCTGGGCAAGGCCGTCGCGCTGACGCTGGCGCGCGAGCCCCACCACTGCGGCGGGCTGCTCGCGTCCGGGGAGCTGTTCCGCGACGCGGCGGAGGTGCTCTTCCGGGAGCTGCTCCACGTCGAGCCGCCCTGAGCCCGCAGTTCAGGGCGAGTCGAGGAATGACGGCCGGTACTCGGTCACCTGCCCGCTGCTGAGCGACAGGCGGCTGCCCACGGGCGGCCGGTCCCCGTTGAGCACGTAGCCGAAGTCGATGCGGAACGGGAACACGTTGAACTGGGGGAACAGGATGCGCAGGCCCACGCCCACGGTGGTCACCATCTCGGGCCGGCGGTTGAAGGCGCTGCCCGAGTCGAGGAAGAACACCCCGCCCAGGTGCACCGTGCGCACGACGAGCGGCGCGGTGCGGTACTCCAGGTTCACGAGCAAGAGGCGCTTGCCGGAGTACGCATCCACCGCCGCGCCGCGCAGGCCGTTGCTGCCGCCCAGCAGGCTCACGCGCTCGGACAAATCATCGATGTTCACGTCCAGCAGGCCGCGCGCCACGAAGCGCCCTCCGAGCACTCGCGGCGACACCTGCACCAGCTCCGCCGCCCACCGCCGGTTGGTCCACCCCTCCTGGACGGTGTCCTCCTGGCCGCTGAACTGGCGGCGGATGGACGCGGCGGCGGACGCGGTGGTGAGCGCGTCGCCCCAGTGCACGCGGTAGCGCAGGGACAGGCCGCCTTCGGCGAAGTGCGCGGCGGAGGGGAACACGGGCGGTGCGTAGCGCAGCTTCGCCACCACCGAGTGCCCCAGCTGGAAGTCCTCCGACAGCGTGTACGAGTCCACGTTGCGGAGCACGTCGTAGCGGGCCTCGAAGGCGCTGAGGGAGACGTTCGCGTACCCCGCGTCCTCCTGGCGCGGCAGGTAGTTGCGCCGGAACCAGTCCGTCTGCGCGTCGCTGAGATTGGACGCCACCGGAGGGGCGTAGGCGTAGTGATAGGCGCCCGCGCCCAGGCCCACGTTCCACTTGTAGCGCTGGCCGTAGGAGCGCGTGTACGTGGAGCCCACGGCGACCTCGCGCGTGTTGTAGACGTACGGCACCGGGTCGCCATCCGGGAACGGCAACTGCCAGATGTCCGCGCCCCGGAACTGGCGCGCGGTCTCCACGTTCCACGCCACGGACGAGCTCAGGCTCCACGGTGTGGACAGCGAATACAGCGGACGGCTGACGGAGAGGCTTCCACGCGAACCTTCCGCGCGGCCCGTGTCGCGGTTGATCAGCACGGCGGCGGATTCGGAGAGCGACCAGCGGCTGCCCAGCACGCGCTGGTCGGTGTAGCTCTGCCCGAAGCTGAAGGTGTCCAGGCGGAGGATGAAGTCCACCGCCACCTTCTTGCCGCGCCCCAGGAAGTTCTGCTCCGTGCCCTGCAGACGCAGGTAGAGCAGCAGCGAGCCCACGGCGGAGAACTCGTTGTTGAGCCGCAGCGACCACAGGTCCTTGGTGACGAGCAGCAGCGCCACCTTGTCGGGGGCGCTGCCCTTCACCGGCACCGCGCGCACCACGGAGAAGAGGCCCAGCTTGCGCAGGTTGCGCACCGACTCCGCGACGAGCGCCGCCGAGTACGGCTGGCCCGGCGTCAGCAGCACTTCCTGCCGGACGATTTCGTCGCGGGTGCGGATGTGGAAGATGTTGAGCAGCGATGGGTACGGATCCATCGGCGCGACGACCTCCTCCGCGGCGACGACCACCTCCTCCAGCACCTTGCCCTCGGGGGCGGGCTCCACCTGGCGCTCGCGCGCCTCCATGCCCCAGGCGATGAGCGCGTCCTCGTAGTTCTTGTTCGCGTCCACCGTGGGAGGCGTGGGTGCGTCCGTGCCTTCCGGCCCCACGGGCACCTGCTCCGCGCGAGGCGGCGCGGGCACCTCCGCGTTCGACACGCCGGACGGTTCACCCTCCGGGGTCCGCACGGGCGCATCGGGGGAGGCCGCATCCTGGGGCCTGCCGGAGCCCGCACCTTCGGGCTGCTGCGGCGCCCATGGATCCGAGAGCTCGCCGGCCTGGGCAACGGAGTCACGCACCGACGGCGAGGACGCCCCGCCCGTCGCGACGAGGACGGTCAACACCAGGGCGGGCAGCGGAAGCGGCACGCGCGCATCCTGTCATGCGCCGCGCCCTCCGCCAGCCTCCCTCACTCCAGCGCGGTGCGGAGGTCTCCCGGCCGGGTCATGGGCAACTTCTCCCCCCGCGCGATGGCCGCCACGATGCGCGCCAGCTGATCCACCCCATCCGTCAGGGCCGCAGGCCCCGGCTGGAGGATGTACGAGCTGCGCACTTCATAAAGCTGGTCGTCCACCACCGCCTGCACCCGGTCCCAGCCGGGCCGCGAAGCAATCTTGTCGCGCTTCGCCTTGCGCCCGCACCAGCTCGCGATGACGCCCTCCGGGTTCCTCCGGGCCACCTCCTCCGGCTCGAAGATGCGGCCCTTCGCCCCCTGCGACGCGCGCGACTCCTGGCACACGTCCTCCCCACCCACCACCTCCACCAGCTCCGAACACCAGCGGATGCCGGAGATGAGCGGCTCGTGCCACTCCTCGAAGAAGATGCGCGGCCGCTTCGGCAGCGACTGCGCCGCGTCCGAGTGACGCTCCAGGTTCTTCTCCAGCTCCACCGCCAGCGCCTCCGCCGCCTCCGCGCGCCCCACCAAGGCCCCGGTGAGCCGCACCGTCTGAAGAATCTCCGCGAGCGAGCGCTGGTTGAACAGGTACACGGGCACCCCGCGCTTGCACAGCTCCCGCCCGATGTCCGCCTGCAGGTCGCTGAAGCCCAGCACCAGATCCGGCTTCAGCTCCAGGATCCGCTCGAAGTTCGCGTCCAGGAACGAGCTGACCCGGGGCTTCTTGCGCGCCTCCGGAGGCCGCACCGTGAACCCCGACACGCCGACGACCAGCTCCCCCGCCCCGATGCGGTAGAGCACCTCCGTCGTCTCCTCCGTCATGCACACCACCCGCCGCGGGTAGCGCGGCGCCGACGACAACAGCGAGGACAGCTGGGCGTTCATGCCGGGGACCCTACCGCGCCCGCAGGGCCTCCACCCGGGATGACGCATCGCACCAGTGCCCCCCCTCTGTGCGCCAGCGGACGCTGATTTTCCTGATTTCCAAACGCTCCGGGCGGCACCAACACGGCAGGTGCGGGAGTGCAGGCGCGCGGCCGGGGCCGGAAACTCGGCGTCCCCTGGCATCCCGGATGGCGAGGGACGTCTCTTGGGCGGTTTTCCAAGGCGGTGCTAGCATCCTGCGCGGCCTTACCAACGTGCGCGGTCCTTCTCGTTTCCTGGGGGAACACATGATCGAAAGCGACGCCCCCCGAAAGGGCGCGCCTGCCGACGTGACGGATCCTCTGCTCGGGAGGGTCCTCAACGAACGTTTCCGCATCCTGGAGACGCTCGGGGCCGGCGGCATGGGCCGCGTCTACAAGGCCATGCAGGCCCCGTTGGACCGGCTCGTGGCCCTCAAGGTCCTCAACCCGCAGTACAGCGGCGAGGGCAAGGACCCCGGCTTCCAGAAGCGCTTCTTCCTGGAGGCCAGCGTCACGGCGAAGCTGCGCCACCCGAACACCGTCACCGTCATCGACTACGGGAAGACGGAAGACGGCATCTACTACATCGCCATGGAGTACCTGGAGGGGCTCACGCTGTCGCAGCTGCTCACCCAGGAAGGCCCGCTGCCGTGGGACCGCGCGCTGAGCATCGCGCAGCAGGTGGCGCGCTCGCTGCGCGAGGCCCACAAGGTCGGCCTCATCCACCGCGACCTCAAGCCCGCCAACGTGATGGTCCTCAACCAGGAGACCGACCACGACGTGGTGAAGGTGCTGGACTTCGGCCTGGTGAAGTCCTTCCTCGGCGACGCCAACATGAAGGAGGACACCACGCTCACGCAGGCGGGCGTCATCCTGGGCTCGCCGCAGTACATGGCGCCGGAGCAGGCGCGCAACATCGCGGATCCGCGCAGCGACGTGTACAGCCTGGGCGTCGTGCTCTATCAGATCCTGATGGGCCGCCCGCCCTTCCAGGCCGCGCAGAGCATCGACGTCATCGTCAAGCACATCAACGACCCGCCGCCCTCCTTCCACACCATCTGGCCCGACCACGGCGTCCCGCCGGAGGTGGAGACGCTGGTGATGAAGTGCCTGGCCAAGCGCCCGGTGGACCGCTACGCGTCCATGGACGCGGTGCTCCAGGGCATGCGCGCCGCGGCCTCCGCGTCCGGCGTCAGCGGCGTCTTCTCCAGCCCGCGCACCGGCCTCAACACGGTGGGCTCCGGCCCCCACAGCGGCCCGCACACGGGGCCGCACGCGCTGGTGGGCTCCGGCCCCAACACCGTCGCGCTGGACATCTCCGTGGACGAGCAGTCCGCGCCGCAGAAGAAGTCCGGCAAGGGGCTGGGCATCGCGCTGTTCGGCGGCTGCGTGCTCTTGGGCATCGCCGCGGCGGCGGTGTTCGTGCTGCGCTCCACGCAGGCCCCGCCCCCGGTGGTGCAGACCTCGCCGCGGCCCGTGCCCGTGGCGCGCGCGCCCGTGGATGAAATCCCCCTGGAGCGCGAGCCCTCCACCGCGCCCGCGACGCCGCCCCCGGCCGCGCCCAAGCCCGTGCGCTTCCAGGTGGTCAGTGATCCCCCGGGCGCGGAGGTGACCGTCAACGGGACGGTGCGCGGCACCACGCCCATGGAGTTCGAACAGCCCCCGGACGGCTCGGGGCTGGCCTCCGTGGTGGTGTCGCTCGCGCTGGACGGCTACCAGCCCGTCAGCAAGAACTACGCGGACAACGCAGGGAAGACCGTCGCGGTCTCCATGAAGTTGACGCGCATCAAGAAGCAGGGACCGAAGCCGAAGGCTCCCGGTTCCGCGTACAAGGACGATCCGTACCAGTGACCATCCCGACAGTCTTTCGACGTGGGGCGCTCCTCGCGCTGTGTCTGTGCGCGACCGAGGCCCTGGCGGACGCACGCCTGGAAGCGCGCCGCCACTTCCGCAACGGCATGAACCTCATCGAGCAGAAGCAGTTCGATGAAGGCATCGCCGAGCTGGAAGAGGCCTACAAGATCAAGCCGCACCCCAGCGTCCTCTACAACATCGCCCGCGCGTACCAGGACGCGGGACGGCTGGACGAGGCGCTGGACGCCTTCAAGCGCTACCTCGCCTCCAATCCGCCGGACGCCACCAACGTGCAGGCCCAGGTGACGCGGCTGGAGGCCACGCAGCGGGCCGCCTCCGCGGAGGCCCCCGCCCCTGGCAGCACGTCCGGCACGCAGGACTCGACCCTGCCCATGCCCCCGCCGCCCCCCACGAGCATCCAGGCCCAGCAGCAGCTGGCCACGCTCATGGAGCGGCTGGAGAAGGCCGTCAACCGCGCGGAGTCGCTCGCGTCCGGCCAGCCCCAGCAGCCGCAGGCCACCGCCACCGCGTCCGGCCCCAAGGCCCCCAGCGGCAGCGCGGAGGCAGGCGACACGTCCGACCAGGGCCTCGTGCCGTACGAGGAACGCGTCGTGACGGCCAGCCGCCGCGCCCAGTCCTCGCTGGAAGCGCCCAACGCCACCACCGTCATCACGGCGGAGGACATCCGCCTGTCGGGCGCCACCACGCTGCCGGAACTCTTGCGCCGCGTGCCCGGCGCGGACGTGATGGCCATGGGCGTGGGCAGCTCCAACGTCAGCCTGCGCGGCTTCAACCAGCGACTGGCCAACAAGGTGCTGGTGCTGGTGGACGGCCGCACGGAGTACCAGGACTTCCTCGGCCTCACGCTGTGGGCGGGCCTGCCCGTGGGCCTGGAGGAGATCGACCGCATCGAGGTCATCCGCGGTCCGGGCAGCGCGCTGTACGGCGCCAACGCCATGCTGGGCGTCATCAACATCATCACCCAGGCCCCCGGCACCGGCCGGCGCGCGCGCTTCAGCGCCCTGGCCGGCGGTGGCAACACCGTGCAGGGCTCCTTCGTCAGCCACGGCCAGAACGGCGCCCTGCGCTACCGCGCGTCCGCCGCCTACCGTCAGGAGGACAAGTGGACGCTCGACTACGGCAGCGGCCGTCCGGACTTCGCCCTGACGGGGCCGGATCCGGAAGTCGGCCTCCGGGGCGCGCGCGGCAACCTCTCCACCGTCTATTCGTTCGCCGAAGGGCGCGCGGTCGGCCTGTCCGGCGGCGTGCACCGCTACACCACGGAGGCCTATCCGCTGGGCCTCTTGCGCAACTACTACATCGACGCGTTGGGCGCGTACGCCAAGGCGGATGTGGAGCTGGGCTCGGTGAAGCTCAAGGCCTTCTGGAACCACCTGTCCGGTGACGCGGGGCCGCAGTACGAGGCCATCGGGCAGCGCTCGCTGGCCACCACCGTCGAATCCAACGTCTTCAACGGCGAGGCGCTGTACGCCCGGGGCTTCGAGCTCGCGGGCGAGCACCAGGTGAACATCGGCGTGGAGGGCCGCCTGAAGCGCGTGGCCTTCGGCTACCTGGACGGGCTGCGCGAGGAGTTCCACGCGGCGGCCTTCATCCAGGACGAGTGGCGCATCGTGCAGCCCCTGCGCCTCGTCGTCAGCTACCGCGTGGACCGCCACCCGCTGCTCGACAAGGGCAACCCGGGCATCGCGCAGTCGCCGCGCCTGTCCGCCGTCTTCCAGCCCATTGAAGGCCATGCCTTCCGCGCGTCGGTGGCCACCGCCTTCCGCGAACCCACGTTCCTGGAGAGCTACACGCGGCTGCCCGTGCCCGTGCCGGGCGTCAACGGCGTCAGCGTGCTGACCACCGGCAACCGCGAGCTGCGGCCTGAACGCCTCAACGCCCTGGAGCTGGGCTGGCGCGGTGAGTCCCCCCGGCTGGGCCTGGACTGGGACGTGGCCCTCTACCAGAACACGGTGAAGGACCTCATCGGCCTGTCCGCCGTGCAGCGGCTGCCCGCGGGCGAGTCCTACGACAGCGGCAGCGGCAGCTACCTGGTGGGCCGCTCGCTGTTCACCAACGAGAACGCCATCTACACCGCGCGCGGCGTGGAGGCGGGCCTGAGCCTCTCCCCCATCGACGGCCTGGGCATCAAGGCGAGCGCCGCGCTCCAGAACGTCACCTCCGACCTGCCGGAAGAAGGGTGCGGCCCGTGCAGCCAGGCGCCGGGCTTCAAGGTGTTCGGCGGCATCACGTACCGCACGCGCGCGGACCTGGAGTTCGGCATCGACGCGGCCTTCACGTCCTCCTCCACCTGGGTGGAGCGCGAGCCCGCCGCCAACGACCCGACGCGCGTGGAACTCCTGTCCAACAACCTGCCCGCGTACGCGGTCGTCAACGCCCGCGTGGGCTACGAGGTGGTGAAGGACCTTGCGTCCGTGTCGCTGATGGGCAGCCAGCTCGGCGGCACCCACGCGGAGCACCCCTTCGGCAACCGCATCGAGCGGCGCGTGTTCGCCAACCTCACGGTGACCCCATGAAGCGCGCCCCTTGCTCCCCCGTCACCCGCGGACTCTTCGCCGTCGCGTTCGCGTCGTTGCTCAGCCTGGGCTGCGAATCCCCGGAGGTGAAGCCCACCGCGGATGGCCGGCAGAACACGCGCGCCGCGCGCATCGAGGGCAGCCTCGTCGTCCAATCGCGCGCCCGGGGCAACGCGGTGGTGTTCCTCTACCACGCGGACACCCCGCCCCCGCCGCAGGGCTCCGGCCGTCCGCTGGCCTTCACCATCATCCCCGCGGAGGAGCTGTTCGGCCCGGCCCTGGGTGACAACGCCCCGGGTCCGTTCACCGCGCCGTTCGCGCTGAGCCTGGTGCAGCCGGGCCGCTACGTGCTGCGCGGCTTCATCGACGCGGACACCTGCCGCTTCGTGCCGCAGCCCTGCCACGTGTCCGACTTCAACCCCTGGTACGGCGTCACGTCCGAACCCAACGCGGGGGACGTGGGCGGCGGCAGCGTGGATCCCACCAACGGCGCCACGCGCGTCCTGGAGGTGACCACGGACGCGGACGGCTGGCCCGTGCCGCTCACCGGCGTGAGCGTGTCCTTCGCGGACTCGGCCACGGTGCCGTTCGACCGGCCCGCCTTCCAGGTCGCCGAAGGCCGCGAGTTCGACACCGCGTCGACCTCCGTGAAGGTGCTGACGCTCACGCCGCAGCAGTTCACCGGCGCGGTGGATCAGCGGCCGCCGGGCTTCTGGGTGCAGTTCGTGGACGCCAACCGCGACGGCGTCCCGGACGACGCCAACAACGACGGCATCCCGGACTTCTGGCCCCGCGTGGTGGTGCGCAAGCTGGCGGACGACGTGCCAGGAATCGTGGACGAGAACGACCTGAACCGCGACGGCGTCGTGGACGAAGAGGGCGTGGACTACGCGCGCGTCTCCGGCGGCAAGGACGGCAAGCCGGACGTGGTGGTGCTGGCGGCCGGCCTGGTGCCTGACCCCCTCCTCGCTGCCCTGAGGGACGAGCAGGGCAATCCCCGGCCGGCCCCCGTGTTCGTTCCCCAGCTCCGGGTGGGCATCCAGAACCGCGCCCTGGACGCGCGCGACCCCGCCGCGCCCGCGCCGCTCTCACCCGTGCCCCCGGGTCGCTACAGCGTCACCCTGGTGCAGTCCACGGGACAGACGTGGCGTGTGCCCAACGAGCTGGATCCGACCCTCGCGGACGCCGCGGGGCTGCCAGGCGCGCAGTCCCAGTCCTTCGTGTTGGAGGTTCGTTGAAGCTTTCACGGGGCCCCTGAAATCTCGGCCGGGGGCCCGGCGTTGCTTTGACTTCGCAGGGCCCATCCGCGACCATGGGGTCGTGCAGCCGGAGGCGCTTTCCCCTCCCGAGGTTTTGATTCCGATGAAGGCCGGCCCCCTCTCCGCC
>NZ_RAWI01000268.1 GCF_003612125.1 Corallococcus praedator | reverse complement strand
CCTGGCGCCTGAGCGCGAGCACGCCAGCGCCCTGTCGCTGCTCGCCATGCTGCAGCGCGAGGGTCGCTTCCTGGACTTCGTGCAGGAGAACGTGGCGGCCTTCCCGGACGCGGACGTGGGCGCGGCGGCCCGCATCGTCCATGAGGGCTGCCGCAAGGTGGTCCACCAGTACCTGACGCTCCAGCCGGTGCTGCCGCAGGCAGAAGGCGACAAGGTGACGGTGCCCGCCGGTTTCGATGCGCAGCGCATCCGGTTGACGGGCAATGTCGCGGGCCAGCCTCCCTATGGGGGCACGCTGCGGCACCACGGCTGGGTGACCACGGAGGTGAAGTTCCCGTCCGTGAGCCCGGCCATGGAGCCCCGGGTGCTGGCCCCGGCGGAGGTCGAACTCGCCTGACGCCCTTCCGGGCCGCGAGGCAGCGCTCTTTTCCGTGAAGTCCCCGTCCCTTCCAGGTGAAAGGATTCAGGGCCCCTCATGAGGGGTTCCTGACCGATATGGCCCGATACGCAATCGGCATCGACCTGGGCACCACGCACTCCGCGGTGTCCTACTTCAACCTCGAGGATGGCAAGCCGCGCGGCCCCTCGCAGTCCATGCTGCCCGTGCCGCAGGTCACCGCGCCCGGCACCGTGGAAGCGCGCCCGCTCCTGCCCTCCTTCCTCTACCTCCCCAGCGCGCAGGAGTTCCCCGAGGGCAGCCTGGGGCTGCCGTGGAACCCGGAGCCGGGCGTCATCGTGGGCGACTTCGCCCGCTCGCACGGGGCCAAGGTGCCCACGCGGCTGGTGTCCTCCGCGAAGAGCTGGCTGTCGCACCCGGGCGTGGACCGGCGGGCGGCGCTGCTGCCCTGGCAGGCCCCGGAGGAGGTGCAGCGCGTGTCCCCGCTGGAGGCCTCCGCGCGCTACCTGCGCCACCTGAAGGAGGCGTGGGACCACACCTTCGCCCGCGCCCAGGGGGAGTCCGGCAACGCCCTCTCCGAGCAGGAGGTCATCGTCACCGTCCCGGCGTCCTTCGACGCGGCGGCGCGCGACCTGACGCTGGAGGCGGCGAAGGCGGCGGGCATCGCGCACATCACCCTGTTGGAGGAGCCGCAGGCCGCGCTGTACGCGTGGCTGGAGGCGATGGGGGAGAACTTCCGCCGGCAGGTGCAGCCCGGCGAGGTCATCCTGGTGGTGGACGTGGGCGGCGGCACGTCCGACTTCTCCGTCATCACGGTGAAGGACCGCGAGGGCGACCTGGAGCTGCTGCGCGTGGCGGTGGGCGACCACATCCTCCTGGGCGGCGACAACATGGACCTGGCCCTGGCGCACACGCTCAGCCAGCGCATGGCCGCCGAGGGCCGCAAGCTGGACGCATGGCAGTTCAACGGCCTCACCTACGGGTGCCGGCACGCGAAGGAGACGCTGTACGCGGACCCTTCCGTGGACCGCGTGCCCATCGCCATCCCGGGCCGGGGCTCGTCGCTCATCGGCGGGACGCTGCGCACGGAGCTGACGCGCGAGGAGCTGGACCGCGTCCTCACCGACGGCTTCTTCCCGGTGTCCCCCGTCACGGACCTGCCCCGCACCGCGCGGCGCACGGGCCTTGCGCAGATGGCGCTGCCGTACGCGCAGGACCCGGCGGTGACGAAGCACCTGGCGGCGTTCCTCACCCGGCAGGCGCAGGCGCTCGCGGCCAGCGCGGATTCGCCGGTGGACGTGGCGGGCAAGGGCTTCCTGCACCCCACCGCGGTGCTCTTCAACGGCGGCGTCTTCAAGGCGGGGCCTCTCAAGGGCCGCGTGATGGAGGTCCTCAACGCGTGGCTTTCGGCGGAAGGCGCGCCCCCGGCCAAGGAGCTGGAGGGGGCGGACCTGGACCTCGCGGTGGCGCGGGGCGCGGCGTATTACGGCTGGGTGCGCCAGGGGCACGGCCTGCGCATCCGGGGCGGCACGGCGCGCGCGTACTACGTGGGCGTGGAGACGGCGATGCCGGCGGTGCCGGGCATGGAGCCCCCCGTGAAGGCGCTGTGCGTGGCGCCCTTCGGCATGGAGGAGGGGACGCAGGCGGACGTGCCGCCGCAGGAGTTCGGCCTCGTCACCGGGGAGCCCACGAGCTTCCGCTTCTTCGCGTCGTCGGTGCGGCGCGATGACCGGGTGGGCGTGCTCCTGGACGACGTGGACTCGGAGCTGGCGTCCGGGGGGCTGGAAGAGGTGGCCCCCATCGAGACGACCCTGCCCGGGCAGGCCACCCCGTACGGGGACCTGACGCCGGTGAACCTCCAGGCGGCGGTGACGGAGGTGGGCACGTTGGAGCTGCGGTGCCTGGAGAAGGATGGCCCCGGGCGCTGGAAGCTGGAACTCAACGTGCGCATGAAGGAGTAGAAGAGGCCCCGTACACCGGAGGCGTATGCGAATCGTCGGCATCGACCTGGGCACCACCCATTGCGCGGTGGCTTCCGTGGATCCAGGCAAGGGGGCGGGGGCGCCCGTCGAGGACTTCCCCCTGCCCCAGCTCGTCCGTCAGGGCGAGGTGGCCCCGCGCGCGCTCCTGCCGTCCACCGTCTACGTCCCCGGCGGCCACGAGCTGGCCCCGGAGTCGCTGCGCCTGCCCTGGGGCGATGACGGCGGGCCGTGGGTGGTGGGCGAGCTGGCCCGCTGGCAGGGCGCGCGCGTGCCCGGCCGGCTCATCGCCAGCGCCAAGAGCTGGCTGTGCCACCCGGGCGTGGACCGCTCCGCGCCCATCCTTCCGTGGGGCGCACCGGCGGACGTGCAGAAGCTGTCCCCGGTGGACGCTTCCGCCCTGCTGCTCACGCACATGGCCCGCGCGTGGGACTTCGCGCACCCGGACGAACCGCTCGCGAAGCAGGAGGTGGTCATCACCGTCCCGGCCTCCTTCGACGAGGCGGCGCGCGCCCTCACGGTGAGCGCGGCGCGCAAGGCGGGGCTGGAGAAGTTCACGCTCCTGGAGGAGCCGCAGGCGGCCTTCTACGACTACACCGCGCGGCACCGCTCCGGCCTGGAGCAGACGCTGTCCCAGGTGCGGCTGGTGCTGGTGGTGGACGTGGGCGGCGGCACCACCGACTTCACGCTGGTGCACGCGGGCGTGTCGCCGGAAGGGCCGATGCTGCGACGGCTGGCGGTGGGCGACCACCTGATGCTGGGCGGCGACAACATGGACGCGGCGCTCGCCCGGCGCATGGAGGAGAAGCTCTCCAAGGACGGCCGGCGCCTGTCCGCGACGCAGTGGACGCAGGCCATCCAGGCCGCTCGCACCGCGAAGGAGGAGCT
Organism: Corallococcus praedator; assembly: GCF_003612125.1. Taxonomy (GTDB): domain Bacteria; phylum Myxococcota; class Myxococcia; order Myxococcales; family Myxococcaceae; genus Corallococcus; species Corallococcus praedator. The sequence continues at coordinate 9,796 of NZ_RAWI01000268.1, read as the reverse complement.
GCTCGGCCGCGAGCCTCCGGAGAAGTACGGCCTGTCGCTGATCAGCGAGGGCAGCCGGCTGCTGGGCGGCACGCTGTCCACGGAGCTGGGACGCGACGAAGCGCACGCGCTGGTGCTGGACGGCTTCTTCCCGCTGTCCCCTCCCGAGGAGCGGCCCCGTCGCACAGCGCGCATGGCGCTCCAGGAGCTGGGGCTTCCGTACGTGCAGGATCCGGCCGTCACCCGGCACCTGGCGGCCTTCCTCGCGCAGCACGCGGCGGCGGGCTTCGCGGCGCTGGGAGAGACGCCCGCCACCGAGGGCGCCCTGCCCCGCCCCGACGCCATCCTGCTCAACGGCGGCGTGTTCAACTCGCCCCAGATTTCGGCGCGGCTGGTGGATGCGCTGTCCGCGTGGTGGCCGCAGGCGCCGCGCATCCCGCTGTTGAAGCATGAGTCGCTGGAGCTGGCCGTCGCCCGGGGCGCGGCGTACTACGGGCTGGTGCGGCGCGGGCACGGCCTGCGCATCGGCGGTGGCGCGGCGCGCGCGTACTACGTGGGACTGCAGCGCGGCGCGGAGAGTGAAGCGCAGCCCTCGCTCTGCCTCATCCCGCGCGGCTTCGAGGAGGGGCAGAAGGTGGACCTGGGCGAGCGCCCGTTCACGCTCACGCTGGGCCGCCCGGTGCAGTTCGCGCTCTACTCCACGACGAGCGACCGCATCGACAAGCCGGGGGACCTGGTGCCCCTGGCGGACGACCTGAAGCCGCTGCCGCCCATCCACACGTTGCTCAAGGGCGCGTCGGGCAAGGTGACGGAGGTGCCGGTGCACCTGCAGGCGGCGCTCACGGAGATTGGCACGCTGGAGCTGTTCTGCGTGTCCGACGTGGCGGACGAGCGCTGGCGCCTGGAGTTCGAGCTGCGCGGCACGGGCGGCTCGCACGAGCTGACCGTCACGGAGTCCATGCCCGCGCGCTTCGCCGAGGCGAAGGACAACGTGGAGCGCGTCTACGGCAACAAGCCGCTGCCCCTGGGGCCCAAGGACGTGAAGCAGCTGTCCCGCACGCTGGAGAAGGTGCTGGGCCCCCGCGACACGTGGCGCGTGCCGGTGCTGCGCGAGCTGTGGAGCACGCTGTACGCGGGGGCCAGCAAGCGCCGCCGCACGGATGACCACGAGCGCGTCTTCTACAGCCTCACCGGCTTCTGCCTGCGCCCCGGCTTCGGCTACCCGCTGGACGGCTGGCGCGCGGAGCAGACCTTCAGCCTCTTCGACGCGCTGGTGCAGCACCACCAGGACAAGGCGGTGTGGACGGAGTTCTGGGTGATGTGGCGCCGCATCGCGGGCGGCCTCACCGAGGCGCAGCAGCAGAAGCTCTTCACGTACCTCCAGCCCCACCTGGCCCGGCGCATCCCGCTGGACGCGCCCGCGCAGGCCTCGAAGCTCAAGGGCATCCAGCCGGAGGGCCTGGACGAGATGGTCCGCACCGTGGCCTCGCTGGAGCACCTGTCCCCGGGCGACAAGGCGGAGGCCGGCCGGTGGATCGCCTCGCGCCTGCGGGTCGAGTCCCGCTCCGGAGGCCCGTGGGCGTGGGCCCTGGGCCGGCTGGGCGCGCGCGTGCCGCTCTACGGCAGCAGCCACAAGGTCGTGGACGTGGAGACCGCGGAGACGTGGCTGGAGCTGCTCTTGATGCTGGACCTGCGCAAGGTGGACGGGGCGCCCTTCGCGGCCGCGCAGCTCGCGCGCCTCACCGGCGACCGCACGCGCGATCTGGATCCGGAGCTGCGGGAGCGCACGGCCCAGGCACTCGTCGCGGCGAAGGCGTCCGACACCTGGGTGCGGATGGTGCGCGAGGTGGTGGCGCTGGAGGCCGCGGACGAAGCGCGGGCGCTCGGCGATACGCTGCCGGCGGGCCTGCGGCTGTCCTGATCCGGGCGGGTACGAGGCGCCCCGACGCTGCGGCGCGGGGCGCTGCCTGCGACAGGGACGACGTCCTCAAGCAGTGAGCGAGGGCCGACCTCCCAGGTCGCGTCGAAAGTTCGCGGGCATCCGCCTCACCCCACCGGGCGGATCCATCCCGTGTGGGGCGCGAGCGTCGTTCGCGCACCCCACCGCAGGTGGAACATCCCACGGCCCGTGGATCAGACCGGGGCGGTGGCCGTCGCGTCGGTGGCTTCGGCGTCGGCCTGGACCGCCGGCGTCAGCTCCACGAGCGTGGGCTCCACCGGAGCCGCGTCGAGCGGCACGCCCGCGACGACGACCTGGAGGACCGCCTCCACGGGGACCGCCGCCACGACCGTGGTCTTGGCCTGGGCCTCGTCCTTCTTGGGCTTCTTCGTGCCCGCGCCCGAGCGGCAACCCCGGCACCACGGCTGGTTGCGGATGGCGCCATCCGCCATCTTCCGCAGCCCGAACTGCGCCAGCGGCCTGAGCGTCTTGCACTTCAGGCACATCAGCGAGATGAGCACCTCGTGGCCGTCCGCGTCGTAGACGGAGGACTTGCGCCGCTTGCGCGGCTGCCCCGGCTCACGCGCCTTTTCCTTCTCGGGCGCCACCGGGACCATCATCGGGGTCACTTTGTAGAGCATCTCTGTCCCTCCCACGCACGAACTCCTGCTTGCGCACGCTGGCTCAGGGCCCGGCTGGCAAGGGATCTCGCGTGCCCTAGAGTAGGGAGGTTTCCGCCCGTTGGAAACTGATCCCAGGCCGAAAATTCGGCCCGGGCGCCTTTCGCTGATCTTTCGCTGGGTTGCGCGTCCGTTCAGTGCCAGCGGATCAGCGGGGAGGGAAAATTTCCAACGCCAGGACCCTGGGGTTTCAGGGCTTCGTTTCGGCGCAGGGCGCCTCGCTCTTGACCATGCGAACGCGTCCAAGTGCCGGTGGCTTCAGGGCATTTCCCTGCGCGCGGCCGTACGCGGTCAGCACCTCGCGCAGGTCCTGGCCCTGCAACAGGCTGATCCGCTCCTGTGGCAGCGTGGACGTCAGCGCTCCCACCCCGTCGCCTCCGCGCAGGAGGAAGTCCGGCACGGCGACCCGGTAGGTCCCCTTCGCCTTCAGCGGCGCGCCCCCCGGCAGCGTCACGCCCTTGAACCGCTCCGGCCCCATGCAGGCCCCCAGGGTGACCTCCAGCCCGGACACCGCGAAGACGCCCTTGCGGCCGCCGTACGCCAGCGTGAGGAAGCGGCGCAGCTCGTCCGCCGTCAGGTCCAGCACCGCCAGCGTGTTGTCGAAGGGCAGCACTTCGTAGAGCTTCCCGAACGTGAGCGGACCTACGGGCAGGTCCGCGCGGATGCCGCCCGCGTTCATCACCGCCGCGTCGGAGCGGGCCTCCTTGCGCATCGCGTCCGCGATCAGGTTTCCCAGCGCGCTCTCGGCTTCGTACACCTGGGGCATGCGGGCCTTGATCTCCACGCCCACCGGACGGCGCTGCTCCACCTCCACGCGCGCCTCCGCCGGGGCCACCAGCGCCTCCACCCGGGCATCCGGCGTCACCGGCGCGCCCATGAAGGTGGCCGGCACCATCCGCACGCCCTTCGCATCGCGCAGGCGCAGCGGATCACAGGTGTTCAGCGTGGCGTCCACCGCGCCGCACACCGGGAGCGCGGCCTGGATGCGCGTGCGCTCGGGCAGCACGCGACGCTTCACCGGATCCACGTAGAGCTCCACCACGCCGAACGAGCGGGCCAGGCCCGTCGTCTCGATGACCGGCACGTCCCCGAAGAAGTGCCCCATGGTCTGGTGCGTGTGGCCCGCCACCACCGCGTCCACGGAGCCCGGCGGCAGCGCGTCCAGCACCGCGTAGATTTCGCCGTCGTCCTTCGAGCACCCGGAGGTGTCGCGCGGGTTCGACAGGTCCGTGCACTTGCCGCCCGCGTGCGCGACGGCGATGACCACCTCCGCGCCCTTCTCGCGCAAGGCGCGGGTGGCCTCCTGCGCGGATTGGGCGAGCGACTCGAACTTCAACCCCGCCACATTCGCGGGGTTCGTCGTCTGCGGCGTCTGGAGCGTGGACAGGCCCAGCAGGCCCACCTTCACGCCCTTCACCGTGACGACCGTGGTGCCGTCGTTGCCCAGCCAGGCCGGGTGGCTTCCGTCTTTCTCCCGCACGTTGGTGGACAGGAAGGGGAACTTCGCCTGCCCCACGCGGGCCTTGAGCGCGCCCAGCGGATCCTCGTCCGGGTGCGTGGCCACCGGGCCAGGGCCCACCGGCCCGTAGTCGAACTCGTGGTTGCCGATGGCGACCGCCGTGTACCCGAGCAGGTTGTACACGTCGACGACGATGGCGCCCTCGACCAGGTTGGACGCCAGCGTGCCCTGGAACAGGTCGCCTCCGTCCACGAGCAGCACGCCGCCCGGGTTGTCCTCACGCAACCGGGCCACGTAGGACGCGAAGAGCGCCGCGCCCCCCTCCTCCACCTTCTGCCCGTCCGGCAGCGTGGCGCGGTGGGGCATCACCCAGCCGTGGAAGTCGTTGGTCCCCACCAGCGTGAGCCGCACGGGCTCCACGACAGCGGGCGGTGCGGAGGGCGTGACGGCGTTGGCGACAGGCTGGGGCCCACCCCGGCAGGCGGAGATGAGCGCAGCAAGCGCCAGGGCGGTGAGACGGAAGGTGCGCATGGGGCGCGCACTTCATCCCGCGCCCCCTTCGCTTTCAACCCGCTTCGCGCCTGCCCGGTCAGCTTCGGCGGCGCCGGCCCCACAGCGCCATCGCCAGCAGGCCCAGCATCGCCGCGGCGGGCACCGACGTGCTGGAGCACCCGCAGCCGCCGTCGGAGCCATCGCCGTTGCCTCCCGGGTTGCCGGGGTCCGGGATGAAGACCCCGCCGCCGGCATCCCGCACGGTGCCGCCGTCCCCCGTGCCACCATCCGTCTGCTGCGCGATGGCCAGCGGCGGAGTGAACGCCCGGGCCACGCTGCCCCACGAGGCGAGCTTCAGGTTGTCACCCAACGTGCTGCTGCTCTGGCCGTCGTGCGCGACGAAGAGCCCCTCCGGGAACCCCGCGCCCAGCGCGCCCGGGTACGCCACCATGCCGCGCGACTGCTCCACGTCGTCGGTGCCACCGTCCTGCGCCAGTTGGAACGAACCCACCCGGCCCAGCGTGCGCCGGTCGAAGACGACGAAGGTGTTCGCGTTCGGATCCGAGACCACGAGGTAGCCGTCCGCCCCGGACGACTCGTACAGCGTCAGCCTGCCGACCGACGTCAGGCCCGCGTCGCCCAGGGGCACCACCCGCTGGCCCTCGGTGCCGGCATCCGCGTCCACGCCGTAGCGGTAGAGCCCCTGCCCCTGCTGCCCCACGTAGACGGCGCGCTGGGACGGGTCCACCACGATGCCCGTCACGAGGCCGGTGTTGATGTCCCGGACCGGCGTGGCCGTGACGCCACCGTCCGTGGGGGTCAGCACGAACTGCCGCAAGCCTCCGCCCGCCAGGCCTCCGAAGGCCTGGAACGTCCCGTCCGCCCCGCGGGTCAGGCGCACCGTCCCGTAGCTGACGCCGACATCCAGCGGCGCAGCCGTCGGCGCCAGTCGGGTCAGCCCCCCGCCCGCGTCCGGCGTGGAATCCACCACGTAGGGCACCAGGCCCGACAGCGTGGGATTCGCGCTGAGCACCAGCGCCTGCGTCACACCGTCACCCACCGGGAAGCCGTACACCACGTCCACGCTCGTCGACGTGCCCTCCGTGATGCCCTGCACCTCCGTGCCGTCCAGCGAGTAGGCGAACAAGCCGTTGTTCCGGTCCGACGTGAAGAGTCGGCTGGCCCCGGGGTTGGTGGGATTCACCCACAGCGCCACGTCGTCCACGGTGCCGCCCCCGGAGCGGGCGCCGGGCTGGGTCTGGGACTGGTACGGGGCGGACACCGGAGGCGTCTGCGCCCCCGTGGCCGTACTCACGAGGATGGCCGTCAAGGCGGAGAGAGGGGCACGTCGCATGGGCAGCTCCTTGGCAGGTCGCTCCCTACCTAGCCATGGGCAGGGACCGGTACAAGTTCCAGGAACCCTGGAACGGTTGGCAGACAGCGAAAGGCTCGGGTACAACGAACACGTCTCCCAGCGAACAGACAAGGGCCATGGCCAAGCGCGCACTCATTACGGGCATCACCGGGCAGGACGGCAGCTATCTGGCGGAGCTGCTGCTCAAGAAGGGCTACGAGGTGCACGGCATGGTGCGCCGCTCTTCCGAGGAGAAGTTCGAGCGCATCGCTCACCTCCAGGGGAAGGTGACGCTCCACCAGGGAGACCTGCTGGACCAGTTCTCGCTGGCGGCGCTCCTGAGCCTCACCCAGCCGGACGAGGTCTACAACCTGGCGGCGCAGTCCTTCGTGCCCACCAGCTGGAACCAGCCGGTGCTCACCGGTGAGTTCACCGCGCTGGGCGTGACGAAGATGCTGGAGGCCATCCGCCACACCCGCCCGCAGGTGCGCTTCTACCAGGCGTCCTCCAGCGAGATGTTCGGCAAGGTGCTGGAAGTGCCGCAGACGGAGGACACGCCCTTCTACCCGCGCAGCCCGTACGGCGTGGCGAAGGCGTACGGCCACCACATCACGGTGAACTACCGTGAGTCCTTCAAGCTGTTCGCGGTGAGCGGCATCCTCTTCAACCACGAGTCGCCCCGCCGTGGCCTGGAGTTCGTCACGCGCAAGGTCACGTACAACGTGGCGCGCATCAAGCACGGCCTCCAGGACAAGCTGCCCATGGGCAACCTGGACGCGAAGCGCGACTGGGGCTTCGCGGGCGACTACGTGGACGCCATGTGGCGCATGCTCCAGCAGGACGAGCCGGACGACTACGTCGTCTCCACCAACGAGACGCACACCGTGAAGGAGCTGGTGGAGATCGCCTTCGCGCGCGTGGGCCTGGACTGGCAGAAGTACGTCTTCACCGACCCGGCGTTCGTGCGCCCGGCGGAGGTGGACCTGCTCATCGGCGACGCGGCCAAGGCCAAGAAGAAGCTCGGCTGGGAGCCCACCGTCCGCTTCAAGGAGCTGGTGGAGATGATGGTCGACGCCGACATGGAGCGCGTGAAGGCAGGGCAGCGGTAAGATGCGCGTCCTCGTCACGGGAGCGGATGGCTTCGTCGGCCGGCATGCCTGTCACGCCCTTCGGGCGGCCGGCGACGAAGTGGTGGAAGTGCATGGACCCCGAGGCGAGGGCGTCAGCAGCACCGCCCTGCATTTCGACATCGCCGACGAGGCGAAGGTCAAGGCGGCGGTCGCCGAGGTGAAGCCGGAGGCCGTGCTGCACCTGGCCGGCTTCAGCTCGGTGGCCAAGAGCCACCAGAACCCCGCGCGCGTCTTCGCGGTGAACACCATGGGCGTGCTGCACCTGCTCACCGCCCTGCGCGAGAACGCCCCCAAGGCGCGCGTGCTGGTGGTGGGCTCGGGTGAAGTCTATGGCCCCGTCGCGGAAGGCACCCTCGCGACGGAGTCGCACCCGCATGTGCCGCTGAGCCCGTACTCGGCCTCGAAGTCCGCCGCGGAGCTGGCCGGGGAGCAGTTCTTCCGCAGCTACGGCATGGAGGTCATCCTCGCCCGGCCCTTCAACCACCTGGGCTCGGGGCAGGACCCCACCTTCGTCGTGCCGTCGTTCGCCGCCCAGATTCGCGCCATCGCGCTGGGCACGGTGGACCCCGTCCTGCGCACCGGCAACCTGGACGCCATCCGCGACTTCTCCCACGTGAAGGACGTGGTGGACGCGTACCGGCTGCTGCTCGCGAAGGGCGAGCCGGGGCAGGCCTACAACGTCTGCAGCGGCGAGGGCCGCACCATCCGCAGCCTGCTGGAGGAGATGCTCCAACTGGCCGGCGTGCAGGCGCGCATCGAGTTGGATCCCGCGCGGCTGCGCCCCTCCGACATCCCCAGCCTCGTGGGCTCGGCGGACAAGCTGCGCGCGCTGGGCTGGTCCCCGAAGCTCACCGTCGCGGATGCGCTGCGCGACGTGCTGGGCCCCCGGGTGGGCGGAGCACCGTCGCACTGACGGCCGTCCTGGCGTGCCTCACACGGGGCGCGCCAGGGCCTCCCACGCCTCGAATCTCCGGTCCAACGCGGTGAGGGCCCACAGGTCCGCCACGTTGCCCGGCGTCAGCGCGGCCAGGTCCCGCTGGAGGTACTCGCGGGCCTTCACCTCGCCCCACTCGGACAGGATGCGCAGCGCCATCAGCGACGGCTTGCGCGCCACCATCCGCAGCAGCACGTCCACCACGCGCGGGCTGCGCTCCGCGGCGGACAGCCGCTGCACCGCTTCGTGACGGGACTCCGGCGTGGAGTCCTCCGCCTCCAGGGGCGCGGCCAGCTCCACGAACTTCGCTTCGTCCAGCAGCGCGGTGGGACGCGTGCTCTCCCAGTGCTCCACCGTGATGGTGGTGCGGCCCTTGGCGACACACTCGCGGCGGATGCCGTCGCCTCGCAGCACGTCCAGGATGCGCTCCGGTGCCGGCGTGCCGCCCTCCACCGTGCGCAGCGCGCGCTGCGACAACATGGGGGACTGGCCCAACAGGTGGGTGCGCAGCACCGTGGCCTCGACCGTCTTCTCCGCGCCGGACGCCCCCCGGTCCCACTTGAGGAACACCTCCGCCATGCCGCGCTCGCGCACGTACCAGCGGTACTCCAGCCACACCGCGCCCCCCCGTCCGGAGAAGCGAGGGTCCGAGGGCTCGTGGAGGCGGGGCGCGCCCTCCCGAGTGCCCGTGAAACAACGGTCCAACAGCTTCTGGGCTTCTTGAAGGCGCATGGCGGAAGGACGGGCATTGTAGAAGGCCCCGTCAGGTTCCTCCACCGTCCCACGTTCGTGTCATTTCAACACAAACCCAGCGAGGCAACGATGGAGCTGAGGACACCGCGGTTCACGTTCTTCTGGAAGGAAGACTCGCCGTTCTCGCAGTGGCACCCCTCCGTGTTCGAGGTGGAAGGTGTCCGCTACACCTGCGCGGAGCAGTACATGATGGCGGGCAAGGCGCGCCTCTTCGGGGACACGCGCGTGCTGGAGCAGGTGCTGCGCGCCGCCATGCCCAAGCAGCACAAGGCGCTGGGCCGCAAGGTGAGCCCGTTCGACGCGGCCGTGTGGGAGCGCGAACGCGAGCGCATCGTCTACGAGGGCAACCACGCCAAGTTCACCCAGCACCGGATGCTGCTGGACACGCTGCTGTCCACCGCGGGCACGGAGTTGGTGGAGGCCAGTCCCATGGATCGCATCTGGGGCGTGGGGTTGAACGTGGAGGATCCTCGCATCCAGGACCCCGCCACCTGGAGGGGCCTGAACCTGCTGGGCAAGGTGCTCACCCGCCTGCGCGAGGACCTCATCGCGCAGGGGCACACGCCCGTCCGCAAGCACTGAGGCAGGGAGGGGACCGTCGCTCACGCGCGGTCCCATCCTTGCGTCCTCTGGACGCGCCCGTCAGAACTTGAACTGCGCGGACTGCTCCGGCATGCCGTTGAAGTCCAGGTGCAGCGTGCCGTGGTCGCCGTTGCCCTTCTCGCTCCACTCCTGCTTCAGCAGCGAGAGGTCGAATGACAGGTCCTTGTAGACGAGCGCCTTGCACCGGTCGCTGTTCGCGTCGTGCAGCACCGTCAGCTCCGCGCGAGGCTCGCCCTTCGCCGTCTTCGTGAACCGCCCGTCCCACGCGAGGCCGTAGCGGTGCGTCTTGCAGCCGCCGCCATGCCGCACGCCGAGCTTCAGGAGGTTGCCCTGGACGCTCTGCGATTCGATGGCGATGGGGTCGCGCGGCGCGGGCGTCTCCGTGACCTCCAGCGGCAGCACCTCCTCCGCCTCCTTCGTCTCCGCCGCTTCCGCCGGCGACGGGGCCTTCTTCTCCGGAGGCGTCACGGGGG
>NZ_RAWI01000267.1 GCF_003612125.1 Corallococcus praedator | reverse complement strand
CGTGGATCCCCACCCTGCGCGACGAAGTCCGGCACCACGCGGTGGAAGGTGATGCCCCGGAAGTAGCCCTGCTTCGCGAGCGCCACCAGGTTGCCGCCCGTGAGCGGCGCGTCGCGCTCCAGCAGGACGGTGATGTCGCCCTTGCGCGTGCGCAGCGTGAGCGTCGTGCCCGGCGGCGCGGCCGGTGGCCGGTACGTGTCCTTGGGCAGCTCCACGTTGGCGGAGCGCACCGGGGCGCCCGTCAGCGCCGTGAGGGATTCGGCCGCGACGCGGCGCACGTTCGCGTGCGGGTGGTGGAGCCACTCGCGCAGGCGGGGTTCGGCCGCCCTTCCCTGCAACGCGACGAGCGCGCCCGCCACCGACTCCGCGAGGTCCGGCTCCCGGGGCACCCTCGCCGCCAGGGCCTCCACCGCGGGCAGTGCTTCGGTGTCCTGCAGCTTGCCCGCCGTGGACGCGGCGAGCGCCGCCACCACCGCGTCGTCTCCCGCGATGAGGGCTCGGACTGGCGCTTTGGCTTCCGGCACCGGACGTTCGGACAGCGCGTCCAGCGCCGCGCCTCGCACCAGGGGACTGGCGTGGTCCAGCAGCGGCACCGCGAAGGCTGCTCCGGGCGTCGGGGATGCGGTGTTCGGCGGCGATGCAGCAGCGGACACCGGGGCACCCTTGTTCGGCGCCGAGGCAGCCGCGAGCACCGGGGTGAACTTCGCCACTTCGTGCAGGCCCAGGGACAGCCGCCGGGGTTCGGACACGCGGCCGAAGCCGCACCCTTGCACCTGCGTCAGTTCGCCGGTCTGACGGTCCATCGCCGCCGCGACCCGGCAGTCCAGCCACGCGAGATCCGCGTGTGCTTCCTCGGACGTGGCGACGCGGTCGGCCTCCGCCAGCGCGCGCCGGAGGTTGATCCACAGGGGCTGAGCGCTCACCGGCAGGCCCTGCTGCGCCACCGCCAGCAGTGGATGCCCCCGGGCCGCGTTTCCTGATGCCACCTGCTTCACCTGGGGCACGAGCGTGGCCAGCGCGACCAGCGGAGGACACTGGGGTCCCTCCTCGGCCTGGCACTTCGCCGCCCACTTCGCCAACGCGCGCGCCGCCTCCGCCGCCACCCGGGGTGCGGCATCCGCGAGCACCGGCGCCAACACCGGGACGTCAGCCGCTCCACCCACGTCCCCCAGCCCCTTCACGCAGAGGGCCCGCACGTCCGGATCCACATCGCCCGCGCAGCCTCGAAGCGCGGGCACCGCCTCCGGACGCTTCGCCGTCGCCAGCAGGTACGCCCCGCCGTAGCGCACCGCCTGGGGACGCGCGGACTCCGTCAGCGCCACCATCGTCGCCAGGGGGACCTGGGCCACCAGCGGTCCTCCGGCCTTGCGCGCCGCCACGCCCAGGGCCTTCGCCGCGGGCCCGGCCCACGCACCGTCGGGCGGCGACAGGCGCGCGGTCAGGACCTCCACCGCGCCGGGCGTGGCCAGCTTTCCCAGCGACTCCAGCAGCGTGATCCGCACCGTGGGCTCGGCCTCGGTGGATTCGGCCATCGTCAGCGATTCGCTCAGCGCCATCCGGGCAGCCTCCGGAAGGGGCTCCCACGACAACGCCAGCTCCCCTGCCGCGAAGGCCGCTTCGTCACGCACCGTCGCGTCCGGCGCCGTCAGCCCGACCCGCACCGCGTCCAGCGTCCTCACGTCCTGGATGCGTCCGAGTGCACGCAGCGCTCGGCCGCGAATCACCGCGTCCGGGGCCGACGTGGCGAGCCGCACGAGTTCGCCTCCTCCCAGCGAGCGGCGATCCTCCCAGTCCGCGATCCGCTCCAGGACCCGGTCCGGCCGCCCTCCCACGTCGGATGGCGGCACCACGCGCACACACGTGGTCAACAGGAGGAGGCCAGTGGACACGGCGGCGGGCAAGCGGGCCATGTCCGGAGGGGGTAGGTCAATTCCCCGCGAAAATCCAGGGGTTATGGCGCTGAACGGGTTTGACAGCCGCGCGCGAGGGCCGGGAAGATGCCGGGCCGTTCCCCCCTCCCGGAGCACCGGCCCTGAACTGCCCAGGCTGCAAGAGCAAGGTCGCGGACGACACCGCCATCTGCCCCGAATGCGACTACATCATCGACAAGTCCTTCCTCGCGGGTGCCGAGGAAGAGTCCGGGGGTGACGAGAGCACCGGGGTCGGGCCGCAGCCCAAGGCGCGTCCCTCCGCGCCGGTGCCGCGCGCACGTCCCGCACCGACGCGCTCCAAGCCGGGCGTCAAGGCCGCGACGCCGCCCGCGGGTGATGACTCCACCAACGTGCGGAGCATGGACGACATCGCCAAGGAGCGCGCGCAGCGTCCGCCCACCCGCAGCGGGCCCGCCGCGAAGGCCGCGCCCGGGCGCAGCACCGCCGCCCGCCGAGCACCAGCGCCCGTGCCCCGCGACGAGGACGACCTCGATTCCGACGGGGGCTCACCCGATCCCTGGGCCCGCGACAGCCGGGACTCCAGCCGCTCGCCCATCGAGGACCCCGAGGTCCTGCTCGCGGACGCGCGCAACTTCCTGGGGGAGCTGGAGGGCTCGGATCGCATCGCCTTCTGGGGCGCGGCGTTGGTGGTGCTCTCCTGCTTCATGCCGTGGAAGGAGACGGCCGCGGACGGTGACTTCCTGGGCCTCATCAGCCTGGGCTTCATCTCGTTCCTCTTCGCCGTGTCGACCATGGTCTTCATCGGCATCCGCGTGCGCAACGTCATGGCGTGGGTGAACCCCATGCTGCCGTGGGGCGCACAGACGGCGAGCAGCGTCATCTGCCTCGTCTGGTCGCTCATCTTCCTGAAGATCTCCTCGGACACCACGCTGGTGCCGTCACCGCTCGGCAACTCGGAGATGATGAATTCTTCACCGAGCATCGGCTGTTTCCTGGGCGTGCTCGGCGCGGTGGTGGCGCTGCTCGGAAGCCTGATGGGATTGCGGCGCCCGGCGGAGTAGCCGTCGCACGGCCCGGCGGCGAGGATTTCGCTGCCGTGCCGGCCGGGAGGCGGGCTACCGTCGCCGGCCACCATGTCCGACGCCACGCCCCTCTCCCGCCTCCTCGATGCGCTGGGCTCGGCCGTCGTGGGCCAGCCCCGCGTCCTGGCCGACCTGGTGACGGCCTTCCTCGCGCGGGGCCACGTGCTGCTGGAGGGCGTGCCCGGCGTCGCCAAGACGCTCACCGCACGCAGCATGGCCGGCGCCCTGGGCCTGTCCTTCTCCCGCGTGCAGTTCACGCCGGACCTGATGCCCGCGGACATCCTGGGCACCAACATCTTCCAGCCCCAGTCCCAGTCCTTCCGCCTGATGAAGGGCCCCGTCTTCACGGAGGTCCTGGTCGCGGATGAGATCAACCGCACCCCGCCCAAGACGCAGGCGGCGCTGCTGGAGGCCATGGAGGAGCGGCAGGTCACCATCGACGGCGTCACCCACCCGTTGCCGCCGCACTTCTTCGTCGTCGCCACGCAGAACCCGCTGGAGCTGGAGGGCACCTATCCCCTCCCCGAGGCCCAGTTGGATCGCTTCCTCATGCGCGTGCGCGTGGGCTATCCGGACGCGGACTCGGAGACGTCGCTGCTGCGCGCCTACCACCAGCGCGAGGGCAAGCCTCCCGGTGTCTCACGCGTGCTGGACGCGGCCACGCTGACGGAGCTGCAGGACCGCGCGGCCCGCGTCGCGTGCGACGACTCCATCCTCCAGTACGTCGTGCAGCTGGTGCGCGACACCCGCGCCCACCCGCGCGTGCGACTGGGCGCCAGCCCCCGCGCGGCGCAGGCCCTGCTCGCGGCGTCCAAGGCGCACGCGGCGCTCAAGGGCACCGACTTCGTCACCCCGGACGACGTGAAGGCCGTGGCCCAGAGCGTCCTCAACCACCGCCTCCTGCTCAAGGCCGAGGCGGAGGTGGAGGGCGTCACCGCGGACGACGTCCTCCGGCAGATGCTCGAACGGGTGCGAGTGCCCCGGTGAGCCTCGGGCGTCCCGTCCCCACCGGCCTCGCCGTGGCGCTGTTCGCCGGGGCGCTCGTGCCCGCGGCGCTCGCGGTGGCGAGCCCCGCCTTCGGGTGGCTGGCGCTCACGGTGGACGTGGCCGTCCTCCTCCTGTGCGCGGTGGACTTCGCCCGCGCGCCCCGCGCCGCTGACCTCGAAGCGCACCGGGAGGTGGAGCCCATCCTCTCCTCCGGCGTGGACAACCCCGTGCGCTGGGTGCTGCACGCGCGCACCGACACCCCCGTGCGCGGAGAGCTGCGCGACGAGCCGCCCCTGGACGTGGAGAGCCACGGCCACCGGCAGCCCTTCACGCTGGAAGCCGGAGCGCTCTCCACGCGCCTCACGTACCGCGTGCGCCCTCCCTCCCGGGGCGATGCGCGCTTTGGCGACGTGCACCTGCGCCTGTCGGGGCCGCTGGGCCTGTGCTCGCGGCAGGTGCGCCTGCCCGCGTCCCGGGACGTGAAGGTGTATCCGGACCTGAGCGCCCTCTCGCGCGAAGCGCTGACGCTGGCGCGGGCGTCGGAGGCCGTGTCCGCCCGCACGCAGCGCCGCAAGGCCATGGAGGGGCGCGAGTTCGAATCCCTGCGCGAGTACCGCCCCGGCGACGACTTCCGCCACATCGACTGGAAGTCCTCCGCGCGCCACGGCCACACGCTGGTGCGCACGTGGCAGCCGGAGCGCCACCAGCCGGTGCTGCTGCTCCTGGACTGCGGCCGTCACATGGCGGGCCGGGTGCAGGGGCGCCGCAAGCTGGACCACGCGGTGGACGCGGCGCTGCGACTCGCGCGCGTGAGCCTGGACGCGGGGGACGTGGTGGGCGTCGTGGCCTTCGCCAGCGACGTGCGCGCCTTCCTGCCCCCGCGCAAGGGAGCAGAACACCTGCGCCTCATCACCGAGTCCCTCTACCGCGCCGAGGCCGGCCTGGAGGAGAGCGACTACGGCCGCGCGTTCGACTTCGCCTTCGCGCGCCAGACGCGCCGCGCGCTGGTGGTGCTCTTCACCGACCTGGTGGACCCGGACGCCTCCGCCACGCTCCTCACCCGCACGCTGGCCCTGCGGCCCCGGCACCTGCCCGTCGTCGCGTCGCTCCTGGACGAGGACCTGGAGGCCGCCGCCACCGACGTGCCCGGCGACGCGACCGCCGCCTACGCGCGACAGGCCGCGCAGCGCATGGAGGCCGAATACCGCCGCACCGCCACCACGCTGCGCGACGCGGGAGCCCTGGTGGTGCGCGCGCCGGCACGCGCTTTCGGGGCCGCGGCGCTCAACATGTACCTGGACGTGAAGGCGCGCGGACGGCTCTGAAACACGCGCGTGTTCGTGGAGCGCGCCAGACGCATTCGTCAAGACCTTTGGACATGCATCGGAACATTTCACCGCACGCGTGAGCGCGCGCGAAAACGCTCCGCCGAACAGCGTCCTTGCCAATCGCGCGGAGGCCGAGTTTTCGGCCTCGCGGAGGACCCCCTTTACAGATGCGGATCGCTCAAGAGAATGGCGCGCCTCAATCGTCCGCGCACGTGCGCGAGCGCTTCAAACCACGGATGGGAGGCGGGACTTGGCGGAGGTCGCGAGGGGTTTGAGGGTGCAGGTGGAGGCGGACGCCGCGGCTGTCGCGGCCCGGGCCGCGGAAGAACTGGTCGCGGCGGCGCTGACGCCCTTCCACGAGCGGCTGCTGGCGGAGGAGCTGCTCGCGCGCAGCGGTGACACGCAGCAGCGGCTGGCCAACGCCCTGTCCGAAGCGAAGGTGGACCTGAACCCCCACCAGGTCGAAGCCGCGATGTTCGCGATGGACGCCCTGTCGCGCGGCGGCTGCATGCTCGCGGACGAGGTGGGCCTGGGGAAGACCATCGAGGCGGGCCTCGTCGTGGCCCAGCTCATGGCGGAGGGCAAGAACCGCATCCTCATCCTGGCGCCCGCCGTGCTGCGCGCGCAGTGGAACGCGGAGCTTCGCGAGAAGTTCGACCTGGACAGCGTGCTGGTGGACGGCCGCCACGTGCGCGCCCACAACAACTGCTTCGATCAGCCCTTCCCCGTCATCTGCTCGCACCCGTTCGCCGCCAACCGCGTGAACCTGCTGGCGGAGATTCCGTGGGATCTGGTCATCATCGACGAGGCCCACCGGCTGCGGAACGCGCACCGGCCCAACAACAAGATGGGACAGGCGCTGCGCGCGGGACTCGCGGGCCGGCCCAAGCTGCTGCTCACCGCCACGCCGCTCCAGAACAACCTGATGGAGCTGTTCGGCCTGATGTCGCTCCTGGACGAGCAGATATTGGGGCCCGAGCACGCCTTCCGCAGCCGCTACCGCGCGGATGAAGGCGGCGGCATGACGGAGGCCGCCGCCTGCGAACTCAAGGAGCGACTGGCCCCGGTGGTACAGCGCACGCTGCGCCGTCAGGTGCGCGAGTACGTGCGCTACACGAACCGGCGCAGCATCGTGGAGGACTTCAACCCGTCCCCCGAGGAGCACGACCTCTACGAGAAGGTCAGCGAGTACCTCCAGCGCTCCGAAGTGGCGGCCATCGAGCCCGGCAAGAAGACGCTGCTGACGCTGTGCTACCGCAAGCTGCTGGCCTCCTCCACGTTCGCCATCGCGCCCACGCTGCGAAAGCTGTCGGAGAACCTCCAGAAGCGCCTGGAAGCGGCGCGGCTGGGACAGCAGGCCCTGGCGCTCTTCGAGCCGGAAGAGGCCAAGCAGTTCGTGGAGGAAGGCGAGGAGTGGTCCGACGACCCCGCCAAGGCCCCCGCCGTGCGCACGCTGGAGCAGGAGGTCTGGGAGCTGCGGCAGTACGCGGACCTCGCGGACTCCATCCGGATCAACGCCAAGGGTGAGGCGCTCAAGCGCGCTTTGGATCGCACCTTCGCGGTGATGCGCACGCACAGCTGGCCGGAGAAGGCGCTCATCTTCACCGAGTCCAAGCGCACGCAGCAGTACCTGTTCAACCTGCTGTCGGAGCATGGCTACCAGGACAAGATTTCACTCCTGTCCGGGGACTCGGGCAGCACGCCCGAGGAGCGCAAGGCGCTGGTGGATGACTTCCGCAACCGCACGCAGATCCTCATCTGCACGGAGGCCGGCGCGGAAGGCTTGAACCTCCAGTTCTGCAACCTGGTCGTGAACTACGACCTGCCCTGGAACCCGCAGCGCGTGGAGCAGAGAATCGGCCGCTGCCATCGCTATGGCCAGCAGCGCGACGTGCTGGTGGTGAACTTCCTCAACCGGCAGAACGCGGCGGATGCGCGCCTGTTCGAGCTGCTGGAGAAGAAGCTCAACCTCTTCGACGGCGTCTTCGGCGCGTCGGATGAAATCCTGGGCGCGCTGGAGAGCGGCGTCGACTTCGAGCGGCGCGTGCTGGACATCTACCAGTCCTGCCGCAACCCGGCCGACATCAACATCGCCTTCGACAAGCTGCGCGAGGAGCTGGAAGGCGCCATCACCCAGCGCATGACGGAGATGAAGTCCGCGGTGCTGGAGCGCTTCGACGGCGACGTGCGCCGCCGGCTGCGCGTGGCCGGAGACCAGGCCAAGGAGGTGGTGGCCCGCCGCCAGCAGGAGGCGCGCGCCCTCACCGGCTCCGTGCTGGGCAGCCGCACCTCCGGACGGCTCCAGGTGGCCAAGGCCGCCTACGCCGTGCGCGACCGCACCCAGGACGCCGTCAGCTACCTGCAACTGGACGCGGCGAGCCTTCCGTCCCGGCTGGCGCGGCTCGCCGGCTGCGAGGGCTGGTGGTTCGCCTACAAGTTCGAGATCACCGGCCTCAAGCCCGAAGAGAAGCTGGTGCACCTGGTGCTGGTGAAGGACCGCGACGGCGGCTTCCGGGCCCTGCCGCTGACGGACGGTGTCCACTTCACGAAGCTCGAGGCCAAGGAAGAGAAGCGCCGGCAGCCCGCGCCGGTGTCCGTGCAGCTCATGCAAGAGCAGTCGCTGATGACGGCCAAGGATGAGCTGATCCGGGCCGCCGAGCGCCGCAATGCCCTGGAGCTGGACAAGGCCCGCGAGCGCGCGGACCGCTACGTCGAGGACTGCCTGATGGAGTCGCGCGAGGTGGTGGAGGCCGCGCGGCAGACGTGGATCGACGCGCGCAAGGAAGTCGCGGGCGTGGAAGACACCGCGGAGCGCGCGAAGGCGCGGGCGCACTCGGACCGGATGGAGCGCGAGTACCGGCGCAAGCTGGCGTCGCTGCGCAACGAGGAGGAGAAGCGCTACGCGTCCAAGGACCGGCAGATGGCGGAGCTGGCCCAGAAGGGGCGCGTGACGGAGAAGCGCACCCTCATCGCCTCCGCGTACTTCTGGCTGTCCTGACAGGTTAGAGCGGCTTGAGCCGCACCCACGTCGCGCCCCAGCCTCCGTCGCCTTCCGAGGCGCTCCGGAAGCTTTCCACCTCCGGCAGCGTGGGCAGCAGGGCCTGCACGGTGCGCCGCAGCGCGCCCGTGCCCTTGCCGTGGATGATGCGCACGTCGAGCACGCCCTTCTGCCGGCACGCCCAGAGGTACTCGGTGACGAGTTCCTTCACCTCACGGGGCTGGAAGAGGTGCAGGTCGAGGTTGCCATCGACCGGAATTTCTACCGCCTCGCCCTCATCGGGCGGGGGCTCCGGCCCCTCCGGAGGCAGGGACAGGGGTGGTTTTCGCCGGGACACCGTAGCGAGCCTCCTCCTGGCGCTTCTTCTCTTCAGCCGCCAGACGCTGCTTTTCGCGCGCGATCCGGAACTCTTCCTTGAGGCTGGTGATCTCCCCCTTGAGGGAGGTGATCTCCGTCTTCACCGCGCCCTGCCGCGGTTCGCCCCCCGCGTCCTTCGCATGCTTGCCTGCCCGCTTCTCCTCCGCGCCGGCACCGCCGGCGGAAGTCATGTGCATCAGCAGGACAGCCAGGGTCATCGCCTTCATGGGCTTTCACGTAAGCAAGCGGCGTGCTCGCGCGCAAGTCATGTCGCGTGAGCAGCGCTTCGCTGCCCGCCCTCCTCCTTGTGTGACACGACGCGTTCCGCGAGCCGGATGGCGGACAGGGGAGCGCTGCCTTCCGCCTTGTTGTTGATGGTCACGAAGACGGGCCGCTCGCGCCGCACCGCTGCCATGCACACCCGGGCCAGCACGTCGCGGGTGCCGACATCTTCGTCCACCAACTTGTTGAAGGGGGCGTAGCGGGCGCGCGCCTCCTCGTAGCCCAGGTTGGGCGGCAGCATCCAGCGCACCACCACGGCGCGGGACTCGAAGGCACGCGTGAGCTTCGCCTGACGCGCGACGGGCGGCATGTGGGCCCAGACCGCGAGCACGGGGCTGACGCCGGTGTCCGCGAGCGCCTGGGCGAAGCCCTCCGTCAGCAACTCCTCATTGCGCACCTCCACCGCGTACAGCGGGCCTTTGGGCAGCGCGCGGAAGAAGGCGTGCAGCCGTTCCACGAAGCGCGCCGGGCCGCCGAGCGAGGCCGGGTCCTGCGGGGGGAACTGGAAGACGAGCGGGCCGGCCTTGTCGCCCAGGCCCTCCAGGAAGGGCCCCACCACGTGGTCCATCGCGTAGGCGGCCTGGAGGAAGCGGTCATTCACCTGCCCGCGGTGCGCGCCGTAGCGCTCGTGCACGGGGAAGCGCGCCAGCGTGCAGGCCTCGTGGGCCTTCACGAGGAAGCGGAAGCTGTCCGGCACCTGCTGGGCGTACTCGGCGAAGGCGGCGGCGGGCACGGGGGCGTAGAACGTCCGGTCGATGCCCACCGTGCGCAGCACCGGGTGGTGCGCGTAGGCGCCCAGGCCCTCCTTGGCGAGCTGCGTGGTGCTGGCCTCGTGGTCGTAGACGAGCCCCGTCCACCCCGGGAAGGTCCACGAGGACGTGCCCAGGTAGACGCCCTGGGGAAGCTGCTCGCCCAGCAGCCGCAAGTCGTCGGACACCGGGGCCGGGGCCAGCGGCTGGGTGCGCCGGCGGGACGACACGGGGGCTTCCTCCAGCGCCCCGGTGAAGAGGTCGAACTGGGCGGGTCGTCGCGAGGCACTCATGCAGTCAGCTCCCTTCCTACGGAGGTCCGGGTCAGTCCCTGGGAGTAATCCCGAAGGCCACACAATGCAGGAGGTTGCCTCGAATCCAGGTGACGTTCCAGGTTTCCGGCACGCCCAGCAGGCAGCCGGCCCCCCTCGGAGAAGGCCAGGGGACGGGTCCCCGCCTCCAGGCGCTGGCTCCCATGTCCTACGCCGTGAGCGCTTCCAAGCCAGACGCGCTCTGTCCAGAGAGCCACGGCGGATGTCTGGGATTGGCCCTGCGCGCAAGGCCCGGCGGGCGGACAACCTGGAGGGTGGGTGGGTCAACACACGTCCTCCCCCCTCCTGCGAAGCCTGTCGTTTCGCGGTAAGCTCATGAAACCTTTGAAGCCCTTCATTCCACTGGAAAAGTGGATTGGGGTTGCAACGGGCGGGGGGTCACCATGGACTGGTCATTGACGGCATCCCTGCTGGCGGAGCGGGACGGGCGCCCCATCGTCGTGATGGACAGGCGGGGCCGGATCGAGCTGGCCAATGGAGCGCTGACCTCGCTCCTGGGACGCCCCCGCGAGGAGTTGCTGGGCCGTCGCTGGACGGACGTGTGTACGCCGCGAGAGCTGGGCCAGGAGGTGGGACAGGCGCTGCGCGCGGTCTTCACCAGCGCGGAACACCGGCTGGAGACCGAGGTGCTCACGCGCGAGGGAGAGCGTCTGTCGGTGGAATTGGATGTCGTGGCCGTGGGCCGGCCCCCGCTGCGGCTCGTCTGCATCGTCACCCGCGCCGGGCCTCCCCTTCCCATGCCTCGGCGTGCCGTGGCCCATGGGGAACCCGGCCAGGGGCGGGACCTGAGCTATGAAATCTCCACCGAGCTGTCGACGTTCGGGACGCTCAAGGCGGTCTGGCGCGCGGACCACGTGGAGCACGACGACATGGTGGGACGCCCGTGCTTCGGCGCGTTCGCCCACCGCGACACGCCCTGCCAGGACTGTCCGCTGACCGCGGTGTCCCCCACGTCCTGGCCCCACACCATCGTCAGGCAGGCCTCCGCCGCCGGCGAGGGCTTCGAGGTCGTCACCGCCACCCCGACGAGCGCCGGCACCGCGCGGATCAGCGTGCACACGATTGGTGACACCACGCTCACCGGCCTCTTCGAGGCGAAGGTGCGAAGGCTGGCGCAGGCCGCGCGCCTGTCGGAGCGCGAAGGCGATGTCTTGCGTTACCTCGCGCTTGGACGCTCCCCCATCGACATCTCGACGGTGCTCGGGATTACCGAGCGCACCGTAAAATTCCATCAGGCCAATCTGTTGCGGAAGCTGGGCGCGGAAACACGGTTTGACCTGCTTCGCCTGTTCTTCTGACCAGGGCACCTTCCCCGCGGGACAGCTTTCGCGTTTCTGACATTGAGACATGCTGTCGACTCGACTCCGGTGTCCTGCGGGTCGGGGGGGCCGTTGCCCATGGGCAGCGCCAGGCAGCAACCATTCATCCAGACGCCCGTCGTGCGCGCCTTCGCGCAAAGGGCGCTCCGTCCGTGAGTGACACTCCGGGCTGGGACGACGTGATGCGGGAGTTCCTGCTTGAGTCCCGCGAGCACGTGCAGAGCGTCGAGGCGACGGTGTTGGAATTGGAGGCGCAGCCGGGCTCCCAGGCCCTGCTGGCGCAGCTGTTCCGGAGCCTGCACACCGTGAAGGGCACCTGCGGCTTCCTGGGCTTCACCCGCCTGGAGGGGCTGATGCACGCCGCCGAGGAGCTGCTCGGGCTGGCGCGCGACAAGCGGCTCACGCTCGACCGCGAGCGCGTGTCCACGCTGCTGGCCCTCGCGGACGTGGCGCGCGGTGCGCTGGAACACATCGAGGCGACGGGCATGGAGCCCGCGGCGGACCACTCCGCGCTGCATGCCCGGCTGGCGGGCGCGGCGGCCGCGTCCGTACCGCTGGAGGCTCCGGAGGCCCCGCCCGTGCCGGGCATCCTGCCCTGGCGCGGCTCCTCCACCGGCGTGGACTCCAAGCTGCGGGTGGACGTGGCGCTGCTGGACCGGTTGATGAACCTGATGGGCGAGCTGGTGCTGGCGCGCAACCGCATCCTCCAGTGCGCGGCGGGCCCCACGCCGGGCGCCGACCTCGTCACCGCGTCGCAGCGCCTGGATGTCGTCACCACGCAGGTGCAGCAGGTGGTGATGAAGACGCGGCTCCAGTCGGTGGGTCAGGTGTGGAACCGCTTCCCCCGGCTCGTGCGCGAGCTGGCGCTCGGGTGCGGCAAGCAGGTGCGGCTGGTCCTCCAGGGCGCGGACACGGAGCTGGACAAGACGCTGGTGGAGGCGCTGCATGATCCGCTCACGCACCTGCTGCGCAACGCCGTGGACCACGGCGTGGAGACGCCCGAGCAGCGCGTGCAGCGGGGCAAGCCGCCCATGGGGTGCGTGACTCTGAGCGCGTCGCACGAGGGCGGGCTCGTGCACCTGGGGATGTCCGACGACGGCGCGGGCATCGACGTGCAGCGCGTGCGGCAGGTCGCGGTGCAGCGGGGCCTGGTGACGGCCGACCAGTCCGCGCGGATGTCGGACCTGGAGGCGCGAATGCTCATCTTCATGCCGGGCTTCAGCACCGCGGAGCGCGTCACGTCGCTGTCCGGGCGCGGCGTGGGCATGGACGTCGTGCGCACGCAGGTGGAGCGCATTGGCGGCACCGTGGAGGTGCACAGCCGCCAGGGCCAGGGCACCACGTTCACGCTGAAGATTCCCCTCACGCTGGCCATCATCCCCGCGCTGCTCGTCACCTGCCGGGGTGACCGGTACGCGCTGCCCCAGGCGAGCCTGCGCGAGGTGGTGTGGCTGGAGCCCGACCAGGCCCGGCGCGACATCACCCGCCTCCAGGACGCCTCCGTGCTGCGGCTTCGCGGGGAATTGCTGCCGCTCGTGGTGCTCGCCTCGGAGCTGGGCGTGGGGCCCGCCGCGCCGAAGCTGGACGAGGGCGCCACCATCGTCGTGTTGCAGGCCGGTGAGCGCACCTTCGGGCTGTGGGTGGACGCCATCCACGACACCGAGGAGATCGTCGTCAAGCCGCTGTGGAAGCACCTCAAGGGGCTGGCCTGCTACGCGGGCGCGACGGTGCTGGGCGACGGGCGCGTGGCGCTCATCCTGGACGCGATGGGCCTGGGCCGCCGCGTGGGCGCCGTCAGCGAGGCCCCCACCCATGT
>NZ_RAWI01000266.1 GCF_003612125.1 Corallococcus praedator | reverse complement strand
GGCATGGGCGTGTCTCTTGAGGGAGCGGGGATGGGGGAAACCTACATCGGGACGGGACGGCGTTGCGGGCCAACGGTCCAAGAGGGCCCGGTCTTCCCTGAAAGGAACGGTGGGAGCGCATTCCCACGGTGGGGCCAGCGCTCTAAGATGGCGGTCGCTTCAACCTGGACCCATCCATGCCTCCTCGCCGTCCATCACCGTCGTCGCGTTCGGGCACCGGCCGTTCCGGTGGCTCGACGGCGGAACGCCGTCCCAAGTCCTCCTCTGGAGGCGATTCCCGCCGCGTGGCCGTCCCGGACGAGGACTGGTCCGCGCCCCCGTCGGGCGAGGACGGTCCGGACGACGGCGGGGACCCGGAGCTGTACGGAGAGGCGGAGCCGCAGCGCTCGCGCACGGGGGAGACGCGGGTGGCGTCCGTGGCGGACGTGCGTCCGGACCCGGAGGAGGCCTCCGAGGAGGAGGACGAGGACAACTCGGAGACGACGCGCGCCGGGCCCCCGGTGCTGGTGCTGGTGCTGGACGGGCCCGACAAGGGGCGCAAGAAGCGCTTCAAGGGCGTGCGCATGGTGCTGGGGCGCAGCAAGGACTGCGACTTCGCCCTGGGCGACCAGACGGTGTCCCGGCGCCACATCGAGCTGGTGTACGGCGCCAGCGGCGTGGTGATGCGCGACCTGGGCGGCATCAGCGGCACCCAGGTGAACGACCAGAAGGTGGACGAGTGCATCCTCAAGCACGGGGATGAGATCTCCGTGGGCAAGACGCGCCTGAGGTTCGTGGACGAAGGCGAGCTCATCAAGGAGATGCGCGCCAAGGCGGAGTCCGGTGAGGAGGAGCCGGAGAAGAAGAAGGAAGAGGAGAAGAAGGACCCGCGCCTGGATGAGAAGACGAACGCGAACTACAAGCTCGCGGACCTGATGCGCGACGAGAAGGCGCGCAAGTCGGGCGTGCCCCGTCCGCGCCCGGTGCGCTCCTCGGCGCGCGAGGGCATCAAGTTCGACTTCAAGATGAAGGTGGGCGCCGCCGTCGCCGGCCTGGTGGTGGTGCTGATGATGGTGGGCCTGGCGACGTCAGGACGCGGTGGGCCCCCGCCGCCGCCGCCGGAGGACCCGGGCCTGAAGCGCGCCACGGAGCTGATGCAGAAGGCGCGCGACAAGGTGCGTGACGGCGAGTACCCGGACGCCGTGCGCTTCGCCGCGGAGGCGGAGAAGGCGCACGCGGGCATCGACGCGGACGGCGTGGGCAAGGGCGCGCAGCGGCTGCAGGACGTCGTGGAGGGCTTCAAGGAGATCCGGGGGCTCATCGCGGAGAACAAGTACGACGACGCGCGCGCCCGGCTGAAGGACCTGCCCGAGGGCACCGCGCGGACGGACGCGGAGCGCGACGAGCTCAAGGTGGACCTGGAGACGAAGGAGCAGGCCTACCACGTCGGGCTGTTGGAGACGGCGCTGACGGCGCGCGACGCGGAGCAGGCCCGCACGCTCATCCCGCTGCTCGTCGAAGCCACGCGGCCCCCGTACGAGACGCGGCTGGCGGAGCTGGACGCGGCGCTCGCGAAGGAGGCGGCGCAGGCGGTGCGGCAGGCCGGCTACCAGAAGGCCGCGGCGGCGGAGAGCGCGAAGCAGCGCCGGGCGCAGTACGTGGAGCAGGCCTTCGAGGACGTGGAGCGCCGGTTCAACGGCGGTGACTTCCAGCGCGCGACGCTGGAGGTGGACCGGGTGATGGAGAAGTACCGGGCGGAGGCCGACGTGCAGGCCCGGGCCCGCAACCTCAAGAAGCTCATCCCCCAGTTCCGCTCGGCCTTCGAGGAAGGCCAGAAGAAGTACGAGAGCAACGCGCTGGAGGCCTCCGTGAAGCCCCTGCGCCGCGCGGCGGAGGTGTACCGGCAGATCGGCTTCGCGGGTTCGCTGGGGGACACGCTCGACAACGAGCTGGCGTCCGCGTCCGTGGCGGCGGGGCAGTCCGCCTTCAAGCGCAAGGAGTACCCGGTGGCGGGCCGCAGCTTCCGCGAGGCCCTGCGGCTCAACCCCGGCGACTCGCGCGCGCGCACCGGGCTGGACGAGCTGCAGAAGAAGGTGGAAGAGCTGTACCTGTCGGCGTACATCGCTCGCGACCGCGACCCCGCGCTGGCGAAGGAGCAGTTCAAGATCGTCATCGAGGCGTCCGCGGAAGGCTCGGACGTGAAGCGCAAGGCGGAGATGGCGCTGAGCGAGCTGCAGAAGTCCGACGGTTCGTAGCATCCCCCAGGGGCCGCTTCCCGCGCGGTGGGGGCGGGCGGCCCCGTGGGTTTTCCTGATCGTTGTCGCGGTCTGTCTTGGAGACACTGGATGAGTGAGTCGTCGTTGCGTGAGCTGGGCATGGACCTGTTCGAGGAGCGCCAGTTCGAGCGCGCCCTCGCCGCCTTCGCGGAGGCCGTGCGCCGCGTGCCCGCGGACCACCGCTCGCGCATGCTGGCATCCCGGTGTCTGGCGGAGCTGGGCGAGCGCGAGCGCGCCGTCACCGCGTACCACGCGTGCGCGGAGGGCCTCTTGCGCCGCGACTACCTCTTGAGCGCGATGGCCGCTTGCAAGCTGGCGCTGGAGCTGTCGCCCAACGAGCGGCGCCTGAAGGAGACGCTGGCCCGCGTGCACTCGCGCGCCGCGCGCCACGCCAAGGGCCGCGCCGCGGTGCCGCCGCCGCTGCCGCCGGAGCACCTGTACGACGGCAAGGTGGACACGGACCTGATGGGCCTGCTGGGCGAGGAGCTGTCCAACCGCGCCATTGAAGTGCTGGCCGCGCCGGACACCGGCGGCACCGCCGACCCCCAGGGCCGTCCGCCGCTGCCGCTGTTCGCGGACCTGGACCGGGACGCGTTCCTGGACCTGGTGGGGCGCATGGTGTGGCGCACCATCAAGGCCGAGGAGGTCATCAGCCGCGAAGGTGAACCGGGCGACCACCTGTACGTGCTGGTCGCGGGCAAGGCGGAGGTGACGCGCAAGGCGGACGGTGAGGACCACACCCTGGGCTTCCTGGGCGGCGGCTCCATCTTCGGAGAGCTGGCGCTGCTGACGGGCGCGGCGCCCACGGCGACGGTGACGGCGGTGTCGGACTCGGAGGTTTTCGAAATCCGCCGCGAGCACCTCAACGCGGTGGCCAAGAGCCACCCGGCGGTGCCGCAGCTGCTGGCGGACTTCGCCCAGCAGCGCATGATGCGCAACCTGATGGCGAACTCGCCCCTGTTCCAGCAGCTGCCGGAATCGGAGCGGGGCGCGCTCTTCCAGCGCTTCACCTTCCGGCCCCTCCAGGCCGGCGAGAAGGTGCTGGTGGAGGGCGAGCACTCGCCGGGGCTCTTCCTGGTGCTGGCCGGAGAGCTGGTGGTGCAGAAGGAGGACCCCGCGGGCGGCGTGGTGACGCTGGGCGTGCTGCGCGAGGGCGAGGTGGCGGGAGAGATTTCGCTGCTCACGGGCCTGAGGGCCACGGCCACGGTGCTGGTGCCGCGCAAGACGGCGGCGGCGTACCTGGAGCGCAACGCCTTCCACCAACTGGTGCAGGCCTTCCCCAACATCCGCACGTACCTGGAGCAGCTGTCCGACCGGCGCCTGAAGCAGATTGGTGAGGCGCTGCGGCCGCTGGAGATCATCGACGCGGACGACATGATGCTGGAGCCGGAAACCGGGGCGGCCTGAGATGGTGGTGACGCGCTCGCGGGTGGTGAGCGGCATGGCGGCGCTGGTCGCCGCTGGGCTGGTGCTCTTCCTCTGGCCCCGGGAGGAGCCGGGGGTGAAGGACGCGGTCACCCGGCGCATCATCGCGATGACGCGCTCCGCGGAGGAGAAGGACGTCGGCGGGGTGATGGACGGCGTGTCCGAGCGCTTCAAGACGACGGACGGCTGGAGCCGCCAGGACGTGCACCGCATCCTGGCCGCGCAGGTGTTGCGCGGTCAGTGGGTGCGCATCTTCACCACCGACATCGAAGTGCGCGAGGTGACGCCCACGCAGGCCGAGTTCCAGGCGCGCTTCATCTTCGGCCGCTCGCAGGCGGACAAGCTGGAGGACCTGGCGCGCGACAGCGTCCTCAACGCCTACTCCATCGAAGGCATCTTCGAGAAGGAAGCCGACGGGGAGTGGCGCGTGATGAAGGCGAAGCAGCGCCGGTTGGACCCCTCCGAGCTGCTGTAGCGCCTTTCGCTGGCTCCATCGCCCGAAGCGCCACGATGTGGTGCGGGCGGGGCGAAGCCTCGCGGGTGGAGCGGCCCCGCGCCGCTGTCACTCCCACCGCGTTACTGCTGCGCCTGGAACAGGGGCCCTGCCTCGTTGAGCCACGCCTTGGCCATGGCGGGCTGTCCGGACGTCTCCAGGCGCTTCTTGATGTCGTTGGCGCGCGTGGCGATGAGCTCCGGGGGCGTGCCCTGGGCCCGGGCGCGCATGAGGGCGAAGTAGTGCTGCTGGCACCCGGCGGCGAACTCGCCCTGGGCGAAGAGCAACTCACCCAGCGCCGCGTACGCCTCCGGCATGCTGCCCGCGCCGGTGTCCGGGGCCACGGCGGACAGCAGCGTCCGGGCGCCCTCGAAGTCCTTGCGCGCGAGCAGCAGCGCGCCCTTGGCGTACTGCGCCCGCGCGAGGCCCACGCCCCGTGCCGCGAGCGCCTTGTCGTAGGCCGCGAGCGCGTCGTCCTGCCGGCCCGCCTGCTCCATCACGCCGCCGCGCGACAGCCAGTACCGGTCGTCCCGGTCCAACGCGGCCACGGACTTGCCGTCCGCCGTCGTCACCTTCACCTCGCGGAAGGTCTTCTCGTAGGCCTCCAGCAGCGCCAGCGCTCCCGCGCCGTCCCCCTGCGCCTGGAGCAGCCGCGCGCCATCCAGGGCCAGCAGGGGCGCGGTGGGGTGCTTCGCCACCGCCGCCTCGAAGGCCGCGCGGGCTTCCGGCGCGTGCTTCGCCGCCAGCGCGCGGGCCCGGGTGAAGAGGGCGTAGTGCTCGTCCGGAAAGGCCTTCAGCGCCGCGTCCGTCAGGGGCAGCGCCTCGTCGGGCGCGCCCCTGGCCAGCGCCACCTCCGCCTGCGCCACCGCGATGCGGGCCTGGAGCGCGGGCGTCAGCTCCTTGCCGCGCGTGCGCAATTCCTCCAGCGTCGCCTTCACGGTGTCCGGATTGCGTCCCGCGTAGAGCTGCGCCAGCACGGACGTCACCTTCGCCAGCAGGTGGTCCGGGTTCGCGGCGGTGGCCCGGGAGAAGGCCTCCGCCGCCTGGGGGAACAGCCCCTCGTCGAGCAGCGCCTCGCCATAGGCCGTGGAGAAGCGCGGGTCCCTCCACGCCGCTTCCGCCGCGTGCGCGAAGGCCTGCCGGGCCTCGGAGAGCCGTCCCTGGCGCTGCAGCAGCCGGGCCTGGGCCAGCGTCAGCTTGGGGCTGTTGGCGCCCTGGGCCTTGAGCTCCTCCAGCAGCTTCTGCGCCTCGGCCGTCTTGCCCTCGCCGACGAGCAGCAGCACGCGCGCGCCGTAGCGCTCACCGGAGCGCGAGCCCATGGCCTCCGCGCGGTCCAACTGCTCGCGGGCCTTCGCGTCCGCGCCGGGCTGGTGATGCTCCAGCCACAGCACGGTCTGGATGTCGGCGGACAGGGCGCGCGCGTCGCGCGAGTCGGGGGAGAGCGCGAAGAGCGTCTCCAACTGCTGCTGCGCCATGGCCAGGTCGCTGGGGTTGCCCTTCAGCGCCGCGGCGCGGGCCGCGCGCAGGTGCGCGTCCACCTCCTGCCGCACCTGCCCCCGGTGGACGTACCAGGCGACCGCCGCCGCGAGCACCACCGCGACGACGCCAATCTGGAGCAGCGCACTGCCCAGGCCTTCGCGACGCTTCCAGTCACCGCGACCCGACGTGTCCATGGGTGGCCTCTCGCGCAAATATTGAAGATTTTCAGACAGTTATGCGAAGTAGGACGGGCATGGACAGATAGGTCCGCCCTCCCGGGGTGTCAACGGGGGGAGGCTGTCCGCAGGCGAGGCGACAAGCCCTGGAGGCACGCGATGGCGGTCTACACGACACTTCCCCCCGAGGCATTCACCCGCGTGGCGGACGCATACGGCCTGGGGACCGTGCGCGGGATGACGCCCATTCCGCAGGGCTCCATCAACACCAACCACCGGCTGGAGACGGACGCGGGCCGCGTCTTCGTGCGCCACACCACGGTGCGCTCGCCCGACGACCTGCGCTTCGAGGCCGCGCTCCTGGAGCACCTGGCGCGCGCGCACTTCCCGGCGCCGGTGCTGCTCGTGCCGACAGGCCCCGAGCCCTTCCTGGAGATGCACGGCGGAAGGATCAGCGTCTTCAAGTGGCTTCCGGGCGAGGAGTTCACCCGGGCCCAGCTGACGCCGGACGTGCTGGAGCGCCTGGGCGCGGAGCTGGGAAAGCTGCACCGCCTCACGCAGTTCTTCGGAGGCTCGCGCGACAACCCCTACGGCCCGGAGGTGGTGAAGGGCTGGCTCTCAGGGCTGCGGCTGCGGCCGGAGCCGGAGCTGGCGGCGGTGGCGCGGGAGCTGGAAGGACTGCTTGCGCGCGCGGAGGCTGAACACCAGGGACTGGAGCCCCGGGGCGTCATCCACGCGGACCTCTTCCTGGACAACGTGAAGTGGCTGGGCGACCGCGTGGGCGCCTTCTTCGACTTCGAGATGGCGTGCGTGGACGCGTACACCCGCGATGTCGCCATCACCCTGAACGCGTGGTGCTTCGAAGGCAGCTACCAGCCCGAGCTGTGCCAGGCCTTCCTGCGCGGCTACCAGGATGCCCGGCCGCTGGCGGAGGTGGAGAAGGCCGCGCTCTTCGGCCACGCGCTCTACGGCGCGGTGCGCTTCACCACGAGCCGCATCCGCGACTACCACCTGTCCACGCTGGGCGCGGACAAGCTCGCGCCCAAGGACTACCGCACGTACCTGTCCCGCGCGCGGGCCCTGGGTGGCATGGGGCCGGACGGGCTGCGCGCGCTGGTCGGCGTGTGACGGCCTAGATGCCGGAGACGATCTTCCACTCGCCGTCGACCTTCTGGAACACCATCTGCTCCAGCTCCGAGTCCTGCTGGGGCCGGGCGTTGAGGCCCGGCATGCGCCAGGACGCGTTCCAGTAGTAGATGGCGTAGGCGACCTCTTCGTCCTCGCGGACCTCCACGCGGCGGACGTTGATCTCCACCTTGGGGCTCTGCAGCTTCGTGAAGAGCGCCTGCAGGTGGGGCCCCATGTTGGCGGCGGTGAGGTCGTCTTCAGGGTCCTCGGTGCCGCCGTCGTCGCGGAACTTCGGGGACACCAGGGCCTGGATGGCCTTCGCGTCGCGGGCCTCGAGGGCCGCGCGGTAGCGCTCCATCACGGCGATGATGGCGCGGGTGTCGTCGGTGTCCTGCAACTCCGTGCCGGGGATGCGCTTCGGGGCGCACGCGGCCAGGAGGAAGACGGCGCAGAGGGCGAGGAAGCGGTTGTGCATGGCGGGGCCTTATGGGTTCAACCGCATGGGTGTCAACCCATTCCCAGGCCCCGCCGCCGATGCGCGCTTTGACTATTTGGCGCGGATGACTTCAGCGATGAAGCGGTTGAGCACGGGCACCTCGTTGTCGAGGATCTTCAGGCCCTCGGACTCGATGACCTTCTCACCGATGAAGGCCACGGCCTTGAGCAGGAAGGGCAGCTTGAGCGAAATCTCCCCGTCCATGGTGCGCTCCGTCTGGCCGTTGCCCAGGTCGCGCAGCCGCAGCACGCCCGTGTTCACCATCATCTTGGAGATGGTCTGGGACGTGGGCGTGTTGGTGAACGACAGCTCCTTCTTGCGCTTGTCGTAGGTGGACGTCTCGATGAAGGCGAACCACTCCGGCGGGACCTTCTTGGTGCCGATGGTGGCGATGACGGGCTTGGGGCGGTAGCGGACGCGGCGGTTCACGCGGTCCCCGTCCACCTTCACCTCCAGGGGCTGCAACTCCAACAGCACGCCGTGGTGCTGGAGGAGGAACGGGAAGTAGCGCTCGTCGAGGAGCGCGCGCTCCACTTCATCCACCGTGCCCTGGATCCGCTGCTGCTTGACGAACCGCATGCTCCGTCCACCTCCGGAATGTGTCGCCCGCGTCTAGCGGAAAGCCTGACGCGGCACCAGGGGTCCTCGAAAGGTCGTCTGCTCGAAGTCACATCGCTCGCGCCACTCGGTGGCGACCGCACGGAAGGCGGCGCCGTAGTCCGGAAGTGCACCGACTTCATGCCGCACGGCGCCGCAGTCGCCCGCCAGGTAGGCGGCTTCAATCTTCAGCCGCGTGGCCTCCCGGCGGATGGCCTCCGGCAGCGCGGTGTCCGCCAGGGCACGTTGCAGCTGATCCGCCGCGAGTGCCGGCGCACCCACCTGGTGCAGCCGCCGACCCAACAGGTAGCGCAGCCACGGGTCCTGCGGTGAGAGCAGCAGGGCGCGATCCAACAACAGCAGGCGCAGCTCCTCCTGGGGCGCGCGGAAGTACGCCTCGATGGGGGCCCGGCGAGACGGGGTCTCCAGCGCGGCCAGCTTCACCTGCGCGGTGCGCGTCAGCTCCGGCCCGGCGTTCTGCGCGAGCGCGCTCTGGAGGAACGCGCGCGACGCATCCAGGTTGTCCAGGTGCAGGGCCACATCCGCGCGGGCCACGGCCACCTCCGCGGCGAGCGTGGGCCGGTCCTTCACCTGCTCGGCGAGCGAGGCCAGCACCCCGGCCGCGTCGGCGGAGCGCTCCATCGCGTCCAGGGCGGCGGCCTGTCCCAACTGGAAGGAGGGCTCCTCCGGCTGGAGGGCGGCGGCGCGCTGGAAGCGGACCAGGGCTTCCTGCGGATCGCTGGCGAGCGCGTCGCGGGCGGAGTCCGACAGCCGGGCCACCTCGCGGGCGCAGGCGCGGGAGAAGAGGCTGCCCGCGCGGAAGCGGGCGAAGGCGCGCGCCAGCGTGGACTCATCCAGGGGCAGCGCGTCCAGGGTGCGCTCCCATTCGGTGACGAGCGCGTCCAGGGGCTGGCCGTAGGCGGCGTTGAAGTCCGCGTGCGCGTAGACGGCCCGCAGCTTGTCCGCGCCGTAGGTGTCCGCCAGGTAGCGCAGGAACGAGCCCGCCACGGTGTACGCGCGCGCCGGGGCGGACTGGTAGAAGCCCTTGGGCCCCATGAGGTCGCGCATGTCCGGGGCCATGCCCTGCCGGCGCATGCCCGCGGCCCACTGGTGCAGGGTGAGCTCGCCCTGCACCGGGTCGTCCGCGGCCACGGCGAGTCCTTCGATGACGCCCATGAGCGGCCACACGCCCAGGCGGGTGGTGACGCGGAAGAATCCCGCGCCGGCGGGGGCCGCCATCACGTGCGCCAGCTCATGGTGCAGCACGGAGTGGGGGAAGGGCTTGTCCTGGATGTGCAGCTCGGTGCGCCAGGGCTTGGCGAACTGGGTGCGGCCCGCGCCCACCAGCCGCTGCTTCTCGTCCTCGGAGCGGTAGAGCCACACGCGCACGCGCTCCGTGGGGGCCACGCCCAGGAAGCGCGCCGTCTGGGCGAAGCGGAACTCCAGGTCCCTCGCCATCCGGTCCACGTCCTCGCGGGACTTGCCGCGCGGGTAGTGCAGGACGAAGTGCTCCGTCTCCCGCACGCCGCCCAGCTGCTCCGCCAGGTACGCGTCCGTCATGCGCAGGCCCAGCTGCGGCGCGCGCGCCTCCAGCATCCAGATGCCCACCGCGCAGAGCGCGACGATTCCCAGGCTGCCCACGCGCGCGCCCTTGAGGGCCAGCCTCCCGGTGCGCACGTCCAGCAGCGCCATGGAGAGCCCCGCGAACGCGCCCGCCCACAGCAGCGTCTCCACGCGGAACCAGCCCAGCGCGGCCGTCATCTGGAGGGCCTCGTCGTAGAGCGGGCCGGGCAGGTGGCCCAGGAAGACGTTGAAGGCGAACACCTGGGGCCCGAAGACGATGGGCACCACCGTGACGACCAGGGACGCGAAGAGGAGCAGGGCGTACAGCCCCGCCGCGCCCCGGGGGCGGCCCGTGGCGAAGCCCAGGAAGACGCCCGCGGCGGAGGCGAGCACGGCGGAGGGCACGGTGAGCAGGGGGTAGAAGCCCGCCAGTTCGAAGGGGTCGCACGCGGTGCGGAAGCGGGCGAAGAGCAGGGCGCACACGAAGGGGGGGATGAGCACCCCCAGGTTCAGGACGACGCTTGCGCCCAGGGCGCGGCCCACGGCGGTTCCGGGCAGGGCGGACGCTTCCGCCAGGGCGGGCCGGGGCAGGGCGCCGGTGAGGATGCGGCGCTCCTGGGAGGCGGCGGCGATGCCCGTCCCTCCCCCGAGCAGGCCGACGGCGATGGCCAGGGCGAGGCCCAGCTCGAAGCCGGGGACCCCGAAAAGCGGGAGCAGGACGAGGGCCGACCCCCCACCGGCGAGCAGCAGCACGGTGGCCAGGACGGCCGGACGGCCCAACAGACCTCTGGCGCGGGGGAGGACTTGCCGCATGGTGTCCCCTATACTCCCCGGCCGCATGTCCGAACAGAAGAGCGGATCCGAACTGCGCACCCATGGTCGTGCGCCCATCGAGCTGAAGGTCGACTACAAGAAGCTCAATTCGTTCTTCGCCGACTACACGAAGAACATCAGCAAGGGCGGTACCTTCATCAAGACGAAGAAGCCGCTGCCCATCGGCACGCGCTTCCTCTTCAAGCTGACGGTGCCGCACCGCGAGGCCCCCTTCGAACTGTTGGGCGAGGTCGTCTGGTCCAAGGGTGACGCGGAGGAGCCCGGCATGGGCATCCGCTTCATCTACAGCAGCGAGTCCCAGCGGGTGGACTTCGAGACGCTGGTGGAGCGCCTGATGTCCGACAGCCTGGGCTCCGAGCTGACGGAGAAGCTGCTCAACAAGCCCCTGCATCCCCAGCACCCATGAGCCCGCGTTTCGCGATGGCGCTGTGCACGCTGGCGCTCGTGGGCGGCGCGTGCCAGGAAGCGCCCGCCGCACCTCCGAAGCCCGCGCCCGCCGCCCCGCGAGCGCGCCCGAAGGACGTGGCGGCGGAGGACTTCGTGATGCCAGTGTTGCCGCGCGCGCACGTGCGGCTGAAGGACGCCTACGGGGGCGTGCACCGCGTGGAGGTGGAGGTCGCCGCCACCGCGGATGCGCGCACGCGCGGGCTGATGTGGCGCAAGGCGCTGCCCGCCGGGCAGGGCATGCTCTTCCTCTTCCCGGAGGAGGAGGTGCGGGGCTTCTGGATGCGCAACACGCTCATCCCGCTGGACATGCTCTTCATCACCTCCGAGCACCGCATCGTCGGCATCATCGAGAACGCGGAGCCGCGCACGCTGATGAACCGCTCGGTGGGCATCCCCAGCCAGTACGTGCTGGAGGTCCCCGGCGGCTGGTGTCAGGCGAAGGGCATCGTCCGGGGCGGCACGGTGGAGTTCGAGAACGTGAGCACCCTCCCCATCACGCCCTGAGCCTGACCGCGCGGCGGCTACCCCTCCGACGCGGGCTGGAACAGGAACGTGCTGGCGTGCGACTCGCCCGACAGCGCCTTCACCTTCTTGCGCAGGGTCGCGGCGACGGCGGACAGCTCCGCGGGGTGGGGTGACGGGGACAGGCCCCGCTGGTCCACCGCCGCCAGGCTCAGCGTCACCGGCACCATGGGCGTGCCCGGCGCGTCACTCGCGCTGAAGCCTCCGCGTCGCAGGTCCTCCGGTCCGTACAGAGGGACCCGCTCCGCGTCGAAGCGCTGACAGAGCTTTTGCAGCACCTCGGGGGACACGCCTTCGGGACACACGAGCACGAAGTCGTCGCCGCCCACGTGGCCCAGGTGCGAACCGGGCGGCAGCAGGTGCAGGCACTCCGACAGCAGATTCGCTGTGTGACGGATGACGCGGTCTCCCTGGAGGAAGCCGTAGCGGTCGTTGTACGCCTCGAAGTGGTCCAGGTCGCCGTAGATGATGGTGAACGCGCTGCCCTGGAGCGCGGCGCGGATCCACCGTTCAATCATCCGGCTGCCGGGCAGGTCCGTGAGCGGATGCGCGCCGGTGGCCGCGTGCTGCTCCAGGTCCGAAGCGCGCGCGATGAGCTGCTTCATCGTCACCGTGCCCAGGAAGTGGCCCTGCGCGTCCGTCACCACCACCGGGTCGTAGACGGACTCAGGGGGACGGCGCATCGCCATGCGGGCCAGGGCGGTGATGGCCGTGGCGTCCTCCACCACCATCAGCGCGTCGGGCGCGCCGTCCGCGAGCGCCGGGGTTTCGTCGGCGGAGGAGCCTCCCCACCGCGCGTAGAAGCTCCGCCGCGTCACCACCGCGCGCGGCTGTTCGCCGTCCAGCAGCACGACATGGTCCTCGCCCGGCGTGCGGCGGAAGAGCCGATCCAACTCCACCGCGGGCGATGCTCCCGGCGCGCACGGGGGACGGATGATCATGCTGCCCACCGTCTCGTCGTCCTCGAACTCGCGGTGATTCAGCGCGCGGATGGCCTCGCGGCAGCGCTCGGCGAAGTCCTCGCCCGGACGCTGGGGCACGTTCGCCGGACGCGCCAGCAGGTAGCCCTGCGCGTGCCGGATGCCCAGGCGCAAGAGCACGGCCAGCTCGTTCCACGTCTCCACGCCCTCGGCGATGAGCACCGCGTCCACGCGCTGCGCGAAGGCGACCAGCGACTTCACCAGGTGCTGCCGGTACGTGTGCAGGTGGATGTCCCGCACCAGCGCCTGATCCAACTTGATGAAGTCCGGCGCGCTGTGCACCAGCGTCACCAGTCCGGAGTGCCCCGCGCCGAAGTCGTCCAGCGCGATGCCGAAGCCCTGCTCCGAGTACCGCCGCGCGAGCATGCGCAGCTGCTCCGTGTCCTCGAAGGTGCTGCGCTCGGTGATTTCGAGCACGATCTGCCGCGGACTGAGGCCATGCGTGCGAAGCAGCTCCAGCGTGGACGCGCCGCCGAAGCGCTCGTCGCTCAGCACATCCGGGCTGACGTTGAAGAAGAAGGGCCCGCGCCGCTGCTCCTGCGGCAGCGTGGCGATGCGGCGCACCGCCGCGGTCCAGCACGCCCGCTCCAACTCGAAGGTGAACCCCTCCACGCGCGCGCGGTTGAAGAGTTCGTTGGGGGACTCCACCGGACCCAGGCCACGCGACAACACCTCGTGGCCAAGCACCTCGCCACTGAGCAGATCGACGATGGGCTGGAAGACGGTGGCGACCCTCGGCTCGTCACCGTTCCACAGCCAGGGAGGTGGCGGGCCGGGCT
>NZ_RAWI01000265.1 GCF_003612125.1 Corallococcus praedator | reverse complement strand
CAGGGGCGGGGCGGAGGCATCGTCGGCTCCTTCGGTTTGAGTGGGCGGGTGCTGCTGACGGACCACTGGGGCGTGTCGGCGGAAGCGCAGGCGGGCGGCGCGCTGATGGGGCGGTTGTCGCTGGTGTACGCGGTGGGAGGTGACACGTGAGCGGTGGGGCGCGCGGGCAGGATGCGGTGCGGGCGACGCGGATCCGTTCAGGGGCGCGCGGAGGGCTCCGCGTCCTGGGCGGGATGGGACTCACGGCGGCCCTGCTGTCCGCGGGATGCGCGCGGCCGAGCGAGGACCGCGCGGTGCGTGACACGCGCATCGGGCAGGCCGAGGCCGAAGCGTTGACGGTGGAGGTGGAGGGCGGGCTCGCGTCGGTGCGGACGCTGGGGTCGGGGGCGCTGGAGCTGTGGGGACAGGCGCCGGTGTTCACGGTGCGCGTCGCCGCCGGGGCGCAGGCGAGAGCCGACTGGCTCCTCACGGTGCACAACGCGATGCCGGACGCGGCGCTGGAGGCGGTGGACGAAGCGGGCACGGCGCTCTCCGTGGAAGCGCTGCCGGACGCGCACCCGACGGTGAAGGCGTGGCGCGTGGCGCTGCGGCCGGGCGCGACGGCGCGGCTGACGGTGGCGCCGCCGGACTGGGACTCGCGGGAGCCGTTCCGGTTCGCGGCGTTGGCGGACGTGCAGGAAGCGCTGTCGAAGGTGGGGGACGTCTACACGCGGCTGAACGAAGACCCCAGCTTGCGCTTCATCTTCTTCGCGGGCGACCTGACGGAGTACGGGACGCGCGAGCAGCTGGAGGAGTTCCAGCAGCGGCTGGAGGCGGGCTCCCGCATCCCGTTGTTCGCGACGCTGGGCAACCACGAGACGTTCACGGACGACGCCAGGGAGTACCAGCGGCTCGTGGGGCGGGCGAGCCAGCACTTCACCTTCCGGGGTGCGCACTTCAGCCTGGTGGACTCCGGCAGCAGCACGGTGGATCCGCTGGTGGAGCAGCAACTGGACGGGTGGCTGGAGGAGGCGCGCGACGCGGTGCACGTGGTGGCCATGCACATCCCGCCGTTGGATCCGATTGGCGTCCGGGGCGGAGGCTTCGCCATCCGGGGTGAGGCTGCCGGGTTGGTGGGGAAGATGGCGCGAGCGGGGGTGGACCTGACGCTCTACGGGCACATCCATTCCTATTATTCGTACTCGAACGCGGGCATCCCGGCGTTCATCTCCGGAGGGGGCGGGGCGATCCCGGAGGCCTTCGACGGGGTGGGCCGGCACTTCCTGGCGGTGGACGTGGATCCGTCGCTGGGGGTGCGGGACGTGGCGCTGGTGCGGGTGGACTGATCCGCGAGGGGTCCTTGACGAAGCGCGCGGGGCCGAGTTTCCGGCCGCTTAGCGGACCCCCTTGAAAGGGCACTGAACATCTGGGCAGATAGGCGGCCTCAACGCCTTGTGAGGAGGCCTGCCCATGTTCGATTCCCCCGAGAACGATTCCATCTCCCCCGCGCTGCGCGGGTTGCTCGAGCTGTTCGCCACCGACCTGGCCGACGTGAAGTTCCCGGACGTGGACACGGAGGTGCTGGGCGAGGCCGCGGTGCAGGTGCGCCAGAAGGCGGAGGCGGTGGCGCGGGCGCAGGCGGCGCTGGACGCGGCGAGGCAGGCGCTGAACGAGAGCCAGGAGTCGCTCCTGCAGAAGGGCCAGCGGGCGTTGGCGTACGCGAAGGTGTTCGCGGAGGACGACGCGGAGCTGGGAGCGAAGCTGGAGGCCATCCACCTGCCGCGTCCGACGCGCAAGGCGAGCGGGCCGTCACAGGTGGCGGAGCCGGTGAACGCGACGCCGGGCTCCGAGGAGAACGCCCCGCGCCGTCGCGGCCGTCCCCCCAAGGTGCGTCCGGTGGCCGGTGGCTCGCTGTTCACCGAGGGCGGCAACACCCCGGAGTCCCTGGCCAGCGCGCAGGACGACGCGGCCTCGGGCCTGCCGTCGTAGGTTGAAACGAAACCGCGTGCCCCTGGCCTGAGGCCGGGAGCACGCGGTCCGTGTGTCACGTCACGCTCGAAGCTAGTTCTTCGGGAACGCCGTCCAACCGGCCAGCCAGTTGGTGGTGCCCACCGCGCCGACGAAGCGCGCGCTGGCGTCGAAGCCCGCGCCGGGCGTGGCCGCGTTGTCCGGGTTGAGCGCCGGGGAACCCGCCGCCGGGGTGAAGTCCGGAGCCTCCAGGTTCAGCGCCGCCGTGAGCTGGGGGTTCGCGACCTTGTTGTTCAGGCCCGTGGCCAGCACCTTCTCCGCCTCCACGAACTTGCTCACGTCCGCGTCGGTGACCGCGCCGGACGCGTCCTTCTTCGGGTTCGGCGCGTTCGGGATGGCCAGCGTGTCGCCCCGGTTGGACCAGAACAGCGTGCTCTGCAGCGACAGCTCCGGGTTGGCCGCGTTCCACAGCGCCGCGGAGGCCGTGCCGTCCACGTCGATGGCCAGGTCCGCGAAGTTCGCGACGATGATGTTGCGCAGCAGGCCGCCCGCGCCCGTGTTGAACACCAGGCCTTCCTGCGCGGGCGCCGTGCCCGCCGGACGCCCCGAGCCGATGAACGTCGCGTTCCAGATCTCCGGCATCGTGTGCGGCTGCGCGCCGTTGTCGTTCTTGTTGCCGGAGGCCTCGATGCCCCGGTTGCCCACCGTCGCGTTCTGCTGCACCACCAGGAACTGCACCTTGCCGCGCCAGCCCAGGTCGAAGTCCAGGCCGTCATCGTCCGTCTGCGTGATGACGACGTGCTTCAGGCCCGCCGTGCCGCCGAACATCTCCACGCCGTCGTCGGCGCCCTTGTGCACCTGCACGTAGTCGATGTCCGTCGCCGTGCCGCAACCGCCCACCGTCAGGCCGTTGAGCTCGTTGTCCTCGGCCAGCTCGTAGCCCGCGAACTCGATGCGCGCGTACTTCAGCGTGCCGCAGTTGTGGGCGTCATCCGTGCCGCCGTACTTCGTCTTCACGTCGCCGCTCGTCGCGAAGAAGCCCTCGACGGTGTTCTCGCCGCCGGCCACGTTGATGCGCGCCTTGCCCAGCAGCACCACGCCGCCCCAATCGCCGGCCGTGCGCGTGCCCGCCGCCTGCGCGCTGGTGAAGATGATGGGCTTCTCCGCCGTGCCCACCGCGTTGAGCTTCGCCTCACGGGTGACGACCAGCGCGCTGCCCTGGTCGCCCAGCACCGTGACGCCCGCCTCGATGGTCAGCGTGCCCTTCTCCACGAACACGTAGTTCTTCAGCGTGTACGTGGTGCCCGCCTTCCACGTCGTGTCCTCGGTGATGTTCGCGGTCACGTCCTGCGCGGTGGCCTGGGGGTCGCCGCCGTCCGGCTTGTTGTCGGGGTCCTTGTCGTCTCCGCAAGCGGACAGCAGCGTGAGGCTGGAGAGGGCGAGGACGGATGCAAACAGGCGCTTCATGGGTGACGTCCTTTCGGGAGGAAATGGGAACTACAGGGCCCAACCGAGCGCGGCGGTGAACGCCATGCCGGGCTTGTACGTCTGCACCGTCACGTCCCCCTGGCGGAGGGTGACGGACGCGTTGAGGAGGTTCGCGGCGGTCAGCTTCAGCTGCGTCGCGCCCAGCTTCTGGGTGAGGGTGATGTCCACGCGGTGGAAGGGCCGCTCGTACACGTCCGGCAGGCCCTGCACGCCGACCTCGCTGATGCGCTGGCCGTACACGTTGTAGAGGACCGCGAATTCGGTGCCGCTCTCCGGTCGCTCGTAGCCCACGTTGAGGTTGACCACGTAGGGCGACTGGCCCTGGAGCGGACGGTCCTTGTTCGTCTGCGCGCCCACCACCGCGGAGTCGCCCAGGTCCACCTTCGACTGGATGAGCGTGAGGTTCGCGCCCACGCGCACCGGACGCAGCGCGGGGGTGAAGCGCGCCAGCGACGTGCGCGCCTCCAGCTCCAGGCCGTAGCTGTCCGCGCCCGCGGCGTTCTCGAAGCCCAGGTCCCCGCTGTCCGGGTTGCGGATGACGCGCTCGATGGGGTCCTGGAAGCGCTTGTAGAAGGCGCTCGCGGCCAGCACGTCGTTCTCCCCGACGAACCACTCCACGCGCGCGTCCACGTTGTGGATGCGCGTCTCCAAGAGGTCGGGGTTGCCGGACACGTTCCGGCGGCGCACGAAGTCGAAGAAGATGAAGGGTGCGAGCTCCCGGAACGTGGGCCGCGCCAGCGTGTAGCTGTAGCCCGCGCGCAGGTTCACCTTCTCGGACAGCGCGTAGATGGCGGTGAACGACGGCAGCACGTCCAGGTAGCGCTGGTCGGTGCCGCTCTCGCCCTCCACGCCGGTGAAGGGGTCCTTCAGCGTGAGGTTCTGCGTGGACGCTTCCACGCGCACGCCGCCCACCAGGCGCAGCGGCTCCACGAGCTTGTAGTCCGCGGACACGTAGCCGGCGTAGATGCCCAGGAAGGCGTTGTAGGCGTCGTCCGCGCGGGTCGTCTCGCGCACGGTGATGGAGGTGCCCACGTTCTCCGGCGAGAAGAGCTGCTCGGGGGACTGGGTGCGGTCCACCGGCGTGTCGTTGAGCAGGTAGCGGAAGCGGCGCGCGCTGAAGTCGCGGAAGGACACCTGCGTCAGGCCGCCCACCTTCACGCGCAGGTCGGAGGTGAAGGGCAGGGTGAGGTTGACGCTGCCGCCGGTGGACGTCTCGCCCAGCTCGGCGAAGAAGCGCTCGCCGCTGTTGGGCTGGTTGGGGAAGGACAGCTGCGCGTCCGGGTTGTTCAGGCTGGCGCTGTAGAGGGTGTCGCGCGTGTCGGGTTCGTCGCGGTCCACGCGGGAGATGTTGGCCTGCCAGTCCAGCTCCGAGTCGCCCAGCAGCCCCAGGCGGTGGAAGCCGCGCAGCTGGGTGAAGGACAGCGCGCGGGTGATGAACTGGAGGCGGGTGCTGGAGTAGGCGTCGCCGCGCACGTTGTTGTTGCCGTTGGCGGTGTACGTGCGCGTGTCGGTGCCGCGCGTGTAGAGGCTGAAGAAGGTCAGCTCGTTGTCGCGGTCGAACTGGTAGCCCACGCTGGCAAGTCCACTGAGGTTCGCGGTGGAGAAGCCCTGCGTGGTGCGCGCGACGTCCTGGGGAATGAGCGCACCGGACTCGTCGCGGGACGCGCGGGCGAAGTCGCCCGTCTGCACGCCGTCGCGGTGGCCGTAGTTGACGGTGGCCAGGTAGCCCAGCCGCTGGTTGCCGAAGCGCAGCGTGTCGCCCAGCGACGCGCCCAGGCCCAGGTTGGGCACGGCGCGCGTGGTGCGCTTCTCCCAGACGTTGGTGAAGCTCTCCCACTGGCCTTCCAACTGCTGCGCTGACTCTCCACCCGCGCCCAGGCGGTGGTCGCGGGGCAATTCGGACGGCAGGCCGCGGTTGGAATCGGCGAAGCCCAGCGCCTCACCGAAGCCGCCCTGCGCCTGCGAGTTGCGCTCGCGGAAGGTCGTCACGGTGTCGCCGCCCAGGGTGAGGCGCGGCTTGAATTCGAACTGGGACGGGTAGGTGTTGGTCTCGATGAGGAGCGTGCCGCCGCCGAAGGTGCCCGGCAGGTCCGGCGTGTAGCTCTTCACCACGTTGAGATTCGCGAGCAGGCTCGTGGGGAACAGGTCCAGCGGCACGCTGGGCTCGTCCGGCTCCGGACTGGGCAACAGCGCGCCGTTGAGCAGCGTGGTGGCGTACCGGCCGCCCAGGCCGCGCAGCAGGACATACTTGCCGTCCACCACGGTGGCGCTGACCACGCGCTTCACGGCGTCACCGGCGCTGGAGTCCGGCGTGCGGGCGATCTCCTGCGCGCTGATGGCGTCGGAGACGGCGGCGGCCTTCTTGCGGTCCTGGAGCAGGGCGCCCTCGGCGCGGCGGTCGGAGCGGGCCTCGACGACGACCTCCTGCACCGCGCCCACGTCCGCGCTCAGCGCGACGTCCAGCTTCGTGGCCTTGCCCTGGGTGACGACGACGCCGGTGATGCGGCGGCCCTGGTACACGTCGTAGAAGGCGCGCAGGTCGTACTTGCCCGGCGGCAGCGCGAGCCGGTAGTTGCCGTCCAGGTCGGTGAGGGCCTGCTTCTGCGAGCCCGTCACCACCTTCACGGTGGCCTCGATGAGGCCCTCGCCGTTGGCCTCGTCCGTGAGCCGGCCGTAGATGCCGGTGAAGCCAGGGGGCGGCGCGGCGGACTCCGCGAGGGCTTCATCGCCCATCGCCGCCTCGTCGGACGCTGTGGCCTCGGTGCCTTCGGTAGGAGTCGCGGAGGGATCCGTCACGGTGCCGGTCTGCGCGGCGGCCGGAGCGGAAGGATCCACGGGCTGCGCGGACTCAGGGCTCACGGGCGCCGGGTTCGCGGCGCTCCCGGGCTGCGTCCCCAGGGAAGGCGCGGGGCTGGTGGGCAGTGAACCGTCCGGCTGTGACGCAGCGGACTCGCCAGGAGTCCCCGGCGGAGGCGGAAGCTCACCGGCGGGCTGCGTGCCGGGCGTGGCGGAGGGGGACGGCGCAAGAGGGGCTGTCGGCTCGGCGCCGGGGGCCTGCGCGAAGGCAGGCAGCGTGATGAGCACGAGTGACGCCACGAGGGCGCGCACGAAGTTCGAACGAGACAACACGGCTCTCCTTGCCGACAGCGACGCGCAATCAACGCGACGCCCGTGGCATTGGGATGAAGGGTTTGTGACGTCTCTGGCGGGGAACGGAAAACTCGGTGTCACGGACCGCGCGCGGCTCGCACCGCGCGCGGGACACCCGATGCACGACTCAATCCGCGAGTCGCTCCGGCAACACGGCGACGGTGATGTTCCCACCCCGCGCCAGGTCCAGCACTTCCATGGCACTGCCGTACGGCACCGCGTCGCTCGCGTCGAAGAAGACGATCTTGTCCGCTCGCGCGTTGAGCATGCGCCGCAGGCGCTCCACCACCTGGTCGCGCGGCACCTCCTCGCGGTTGATGCGCAACGTGCCGGCCTTGTCCACCGTGAGCACCACGGGCGGCTTCGCGTCCGGAGGCGGGGGCGGCGTGTCCTGCGTCTTGTCCGCCTTCGCCGGCACGTTCATCCACAGGTGCTTGGTCATCAGCGGCGTGACGACCATGAAGATGATGAGGAGGACCAACACCACGTCCACCAGGGGCGTCACGTTCATCGTGGGGCGGATGCCGCCCTTGCTGCCACCGACGTCGAAAGCCATGGCGCGTGCCTCCCCTTACTTCTTCTGCCGGTCGATGACCTGCAGGCTGATGCCCGGGAAACCAATGTCCTGCATCGCCTTGAAGACGCCTCTGACCTGCGCGTACGCCACGCCCCGGTCCGCCTTGAGCACCACGGGCGCGTCCGGCTTCGCCTGATGCAGCGTCTTCAGCTCCACCACCAGCGCGTCGCGCGTCAGTTGCTTGCGGTCCAGGAAGAAGGACCCGTTCGCCGCGAGGCTCACCGTCGTGGGCTCCAGGTTCTTGTTCTCCGGATCCGGGTTCGTCGCGACGGGCAGCTCCACCGCGGCGCCCGCCTCCAACTGCGGCGTGACGACCATGAAGATGATGAGGAGGACCAACACCACGTCCACCAGCGGCGTCACGTTCATCTCCGGGGTGATGCTCCTACGCGTGGCCGACATCGGTGGCCTCGGCGCGGGTGGAGACGACGTCCGCGCTGTTCGAATGCGTCGCGTGGGCGGCCACCGCGCGCTTGTCGCCGGCCATGTCCTCCAGGTGGTCCAGGAACTCGCCGCGCGCCTGCTCCAGGGAGAGCAGCAGCGCGTCCGCGCGGGTGGACAGGAAGTTGAACATCAGCACCGCGGGGATGGCGACCAGCAGGCCCAGCGCGGTGACGACCAGCGCCTCGGCGATGCCGGCGGACACCGCGCCCAGGCCGCCGGAGCCCTCCTTCGCGATGCCGGCGAAGGCCTCGATGATGCCCACCACCGTGCCCAGCAGTCCGACGAACGGCGCCACCGAACCCACCGTGGCCAGCACCGACATGCCCCGGCGCACGTCCGCGGTGATGCGCTCGTTGATGCGCACCAGGTCGCGGCGCGTGAGCTCCACCGCGCCCAGCTTGCCGGCGGGCGCGCGGGACTTGGACAGGAACGTCTTCATGCCGCCGCCCAGCATCATCGCCAGGTGGCTGCTCTTGTTGCCCTCGGCCTCCTTCACCAGCGCGTCGTGCTGCTGCTGCGCGAGGAGCGGACCGGCGCGGCCGGCGAACTTGCGGGACGCGGCGCGCGAGCGGAAGTAGACGAACAGGCGCTCGAAGAAGACGGCCAGCGACGCGACCGCGAAGGCGATCAGCGTCCAGGCGATGCCCAGGGCGAAGACGCCCATGTGCGCGTAGATCTCTTTGAGGTTGAAGTTCATGGCGGTGTGTTCCCGGGGAAGAGGGGCGTCAGGACTTGAGGCGGAAGGGGACCTTGAAGATGCGGAAGACGGCGGTGGGCTGGCCGGACACGACGGCGG
This sequence comes from Corallococcus praedator, assembly GCF_003612125.1. Lineage (GTDB taxonomy): Bacteria > Myxococcota > Myxococcia > Myxococcales > Myxococcaceae > Corallococcus > Corallococcus praedator. The sequence goes on along the minus strand of NZ_RAWI01000265.1, from coordinate 4,865 downwards.
GCCGGAAGCGCCAGGTGCGCACGGCGGCCAGCGCGGCGCTGGCGAAGGGCTCATCCCCGCGCATCACCTTGAGTCCGGTGACGCGGCCGTCCACCTCGACGACACCCTTGAGGATGACCAGGCCCTCCTGACCCTTGGAGCGGGCGTCGGAGGGGTACTCGGGCAGCAGGTTCGCGGACAGCGGCTCCGGAGGCGTGGCCGACTCCGGCAGGTTGATGGGCTGGGCGCGACCTCCGCCAATGGCCATCCCCTCACCGCTGCCGACACCGCCCACCACGCCCCCGGGCACGAGCGTACCGGTTCCACCGACGGCCATGGGCGCCGCGGCGACCACTTCCTTCTCCGCTTCCGGCGGCTTGTCGAGCGGCACCGCGTCCGGGGCCTTCAGCGGCGCGGGCGCGGTGACGGGCGCGGCGGGAGGCGGCGCCTTGGCGAGCGCGGGAGGCGCGGCGCGCGGCGTGACCTTCATGGGCGGAGGAGGCGGCGGGGGAGGCGGCTTCACCTCGACGACGGGAACTGGAGGCGGCGGCGGCGGACGGAAGACGACGTCCACCTTCTTCTCCTTGATGACTTCCTTCACGGTGTTCGCCGCGGTCATCGCCGCGACGGCGATGAGTCCGAAGACGGCGACCGACGCGGTGGTGGAGAGCGCGAACCGCCGGGCGGCGGGGGCGCTGGAGGCGCTGTCGAACGTTTCGAACATGACGGGGACGCATATAGCGACGCCGTGTGTCACGAAGGTTCAGGCTCCGTGACACTTTGCCCCCGGCATTGTTTCGATTGGGTCACGATGCGCGTGCGTTCGGAAATTCACGCGGCAGGTGCGTCACGGCTCCGTCGGGAAGTACGGCGGTGGGGGCACCTCGGCGCCGCGTCTGCCACAGGAGTGTCAGGAGCAGCGCCGTGTAGGCCCACGCGAAGGGCCGGGTGAGCAGCACGCTTCGAGCGAGCCCCGCGCCCAGCACCGTCTCCGACACCAGCATGCCCGTGAGCGCCACCAGCGCCACCAGCGCCTGGCCGGAGCGCGACCGACCTTCCAGCGCCGCGCGGATCAGCGGCCACGCGAGCACGTAGTTCGCGCGCCACGCCAACGGTGACAGGAGCGTCACGCCCAGGCAGCCAAACGCGAGCAGGTCCACGGGCCCGGGCCGCGCCCACAGCAGGGCGACGACGAACAGCCCCACCGCCACGGCCTGCGCCAGCGTCATCGCGCCCGCGGGCGGCAGGGACTCCGGGGGCAGCACCAGCGACAGCAGCAGCGTGGGCAGGCCCTGCGGGTTGTGGCCCAGCGCCCACGGCGGCGTGGTGCGCGCGAGCGTCCGCGTCCAGTCATGCACCTGCGACAGCGTCCCCGCCCACCCGTAGCGGATCAGCGTGGGCATCACCAGCAACACGCCGAACAGGGCCGTGGTGCCCACGACGCGCCAGTGCCTGCGCGCGAGGAAGAACAGGCCCAGCAGCGCGGCCGGGGGCTTGAGCAGACACGCCACGGCGAACGCGGCGCCGGGACTCCAGATACGGCCCCGCTCCGCCCCCACGGCCGCGACCACCAGCAGCCACAGCAGCACGGCGTCCACCTGGCCGTAGAAGAACTCGAAGCTGAACGCGGGCAACAACACGGCGGTCGCGAGCACCGGCGCCCACGGCCACGCAGCGGCCTCGCCGGGCGCGGGCGCGGCGCGGCGGGTGAGCACGGACACGGCGGCCAGGGCGAGCACGGAGCCCAGGTTCCACAGCGCCACGGCGGCGCGCGGGGGCACGGCGGTGAAGGGCAGGAAGAGGGGCGCGGTGACGGGCGCGTACTTGAACGGCATGGTGCCGTCTTCCGCGCGGTAGAGGTCCGTGCCTTCGCGGAAGCGCTCCGCCGCGGTGAGGTAGACGCGGAAGTCCACGCCGCGCCTGGGGTGCTGACCCACCGCCACGGCCGCCACCGCGAGCACCAGCAGCAGGGCCCACTCCACCTTCAGGGATGCGCGGCGGCGCGGCGGGTCAGCGACAATCATTCACAGGGTGAAGCGGAGGAGGGGCGCGCACCCTTCCACGCGGAGGCGCCCCACCGCAATCACAGACCGTAGGCTTCCAGCAGCCGCAGCCACACCTCGCTCATGGTGGGGTACGACGGCACCGCGTGCCAGAGCGTGTCCAGCGGCACCTCGGCCGCGATGGCGATGGTGGCCGCGTGGAGCATCTCCCCCACGCCAGGGCCGGTGAACGTGGCGCCCACGATGACCCGGCGCTGCTCGTCCACCACCAGCTTCGCGGTGCCCTTGAAACCCTCGCCCATCAGCGACGTGCCGGCCACGTCACCCAGCTCGTACTGCACCGTCTTCACCGGGACGCCCGCCTTGCGCGCCTTCTCCTCGGTGTAGCCCACGCTGGCCACCTGCGGGTGCGTGAAGACGACCTGCGGCGTGGCCCTGGTGTCCGCCCACGCCTTCGCGGGCTTGCCCAGGATGACGTCGCCCACCAGCCGCCCCTGGTACTTGCCCATGTGCGTGAGCAGGTTGCGGCCGTTCACGTCGCCGCACGCGTAGAGCCAGTCCCCGTCCACGCCCTTCGCGCGGAGCTGATCATCGACCTCGATGGAGGCGCCGGGCTTGAGGCCCACCGTGTCCACGCCCAGGTCGTCCGTGCGCGCGGTGCGGCCCATGGCCACGAGCAGCGCGTCCGCGCGCAGCGTGTCCCGGTTGGACAGCGTCACGGTGTACTCGCCCTTGCCCTCGCCCGAGCGCTGCACCTTCGTCGCCTGCGTCTCCAGGAACACGCGCACGCCGGTGTCGCGCAGCGCCTGGGCCACCTGCTCGCCCACGAAGGGCTCGAAGCGCGTGAGCAGGCGGGGACCGCGCTGCACCAGCGTCACCTCCGAACCCAGCTCGCGCCACCCCTGCGCCAGCTCCACGGCCTCCACGCCGCCGCCCAGCACCACCAGCCGGCCCGGCACCGCCTTGGAGCCCGTGCCCTCGCGGTTGTCCCAGGGCCGTGAGTCCTTGAGCCCCTGGATGTCCGGCATGCGCGGCTTGCTGCCCGTGGCGATGATGACGGCCTTGCGCGCTTCCAGCTCGCGCACCTTCCCGTCCTTGCCTTCCACGCGCACCCTGCGCGGGCCGGTGAGCTTGCCGCGCCCGCGCACCACGGTGAGCTTCGCGCCCTCCGCCCACTTCACCTGGGACTTGTCGTCGTAGCCGGACACCATCTTGTCGCGGTGCTTGAGCACGGCCTCGGCCTTGAGCGGCTCCTTGATGAGCTCGCGCACGCCGGGCGTGTGCTGCGCCATCCAGAGCGTTTCGCCGGGGTGCAGCAGGGCCTTGCTGGGCATGCAGGCCCAGTAGGAGCACTCGCCGCCCAGCAGCTCGTGCTCCACGAGCGCCACCTTCAACCCACCCGCCGCGGCCCTCGCTCCCGCGTTCTCCCCCGTCGGACCCGCCCCAATCACCACCACGTCGAAAGTCTCGGCCATGAAGCCTCCCGCCTACTGCTTGCATCCGGGGGGCCTCCCTGCCAATCGCACTGAACGCCCGAGTCGGATGGTGGAAAGAGCGGCTGGTCACCACCGGACAGGCCCCGCGCTTTATTGTCAGGCCCGACGTGCCCGTCGCGTCGGTGCGCTGTCCGCGCGGTGCTGCGTGCGGCGGGAGGTGTGCCATGGGACGTGTCGCCAAGGGTGTCTCGGTTCGCTCCTCACGGTCGCGCGTCTAGCGTCACCGGCGTCGTCCCACACCTGCCCGACGGCCGCGCCTTTCCGCGCGCGGTCCCGTGGTGGAGGGACGTCCTCGCCGTGCGCGAAGAGACGGCGTGTCCGCGCGGGGCTCCTGCGTGCACACCACGGTCGTGTCCCGGCTCCTCGCGAGCAACGGGACGCGGCCGACCAGAAGTCCGTCTTCGCTCATGTCCTCATCCAGGTCTCGCCGTCCCCGCGCGTCGTCCCGACGTTCGGGTTCCTCGCTGTTCCAGTCCCAGGCTCCGTCCGCGCGTCACCTGCGCGTCCAATCCACCCTCTCCGAGGAGATCTCGCTGCTGTTCCGCAGCGAGCTGTCCGACCCGCTGCTCGAAGGCGTCGCGCTGACGTCGTTCGAGCTGTCCCCCGAAGGCCGCACCGCGCGCATCGGCTACACGCTGCCGGAGGACACCGCCGACCCCGCCCAGGTGAAGGAGGCCCTGCTGCGCGCGCAGGGCTACCTGCGCTCCCAGCTCGCGCAGCACCTGAACCTCAAGCGCACCCCGAACCTGCGCTTCGTCCACGTGGGCACCGCCCCATGCACGGAGCCCGACGACCCTGACCGGGCCTCGGACGACGAAGGGGAAGGGGGTGACGCATGATGCCCCGCATCCTCGAAGTCCCACCGGGCGCGGTGCCACTGCTCGCCTGGGCCCGCGCGGTGCCCGCCGCCGCGCTCCGGCAGCTCCAGCAGCTCGCCGCGCAGCCCTACGTCGTCGAGCACGTGGCGGTGATGCCGGACGTGCACCTCGCGTCGGGCGTGGCGGTGGGCACCGTCTTCGCCACCGAACACCACGTCGTCCCCGGCGCGCTGGGCAACGACCTGGGCTGCGGTGTGAGCGCGCACCGCTTCGCCTTCCCCGCGGCCTCGCTGTCACGCGCGGATCTGGAGCAGCTCCTGTCCCAACTCGCGCGCGTCATCCCGGTGGGGGACGCGGTGCACCGGGGCAAGGGCCTGCCGCTGCCCCCCGGGCTGGAGTCCCCGGCGCTGTCCACCCATCGGCTCACCCAGGCCTGGGAGCGTCTGGCGCCGCGCCACCTGGGCACGCTGGGCGGTGGCAACCACTTCCTGGAGCTGGACCGGGACGGGGCGGGGGACCTCTGGCTGCTCATCCACACCGGCTCCCGGGGCGTGGGCGGCGCGGTGGGG
>NZ_RAWI01000264.1 GCF_003612125.1 Corallococcus praedator | reverse complement strand
GTGGGGTAGGGCTCGCCGGTGGTGGGCACCACGCGCTGCCCGGTGCCGTCGAAGTGCATCACCTGCCGCACCTCGCCCTGGTCGTAGAGCATCACGGTCTTCTTCACCTTCTCGCTCACGCCGTTCTCGTGCATGCGCTCGGTGGTGAAGTGCTCGGACGCGAACCAGGTGCGCGGGCCGTGCAGCGTGCCCTTGTCGAAGGTGCCTTCTTGCGACACCTCGCCGCTCTCGTGGAAGCGCTTGAACACGCCGTGCGGCGTGCCGTGCTTCATGATGCATTCGTTGCAGAGGGTGCCGTCGGCCCGCCAGAACTTCCACGTGCCGTGCTGCTGGCCCTTGGCGTCCTTGGGTCCGAAGGACCACTCCGCCTCATCCGCGTCCCACGTCGCGCCCTTGGGGACGCCCGCCGGGAGCTTGCCCGCCTCGGTGCGCTTGCGGTTCGCGGCGCGGCGCCTCAGCACCTCCACGTCCACCGCCTCCAGCCGGCCCAGCAGTGCGTCCAGGGCGGCGGCGGGCAGCGCACCGGTGACGCGGTGGACCTCCACCCCGTCCTTGAAGGCGATGAGCGCGGGGATGGAGTCGATGTCCAGGGGCTCGGAGAGGGACGCGTGCGCCTCCGTGTCGAGTTTGGCGAAGGTGATGTCCGGGAACCGCGAGGCCGCCGCCGCGAAGATGGGTGCGAACGCGCGGCAGGGCGCGCACCAGGGGGCCCAGAAGTCCACCACGCACACCCCGGCCCGCTGGGTGACGTCCTCGTAATTGTCCGGGGTCAGTTCGACCGGCGCTCCTGCCACGACCACTCCTGCTCAAGGGGAGGCAGGATAAGACGGGCGCCGGGGACGCACGTCAACCGGCGCGTCGCCTGGGTGCGGGACAATCCGCGCCCAGCGTGGACCGGCAGGGGGCAGGCTGGCACCCTGGCGCCATCCTTCCCCCTGGAGCGCCCCCCATGTCCCGTCCCTTCACCGCGCCGTGGAGGCCGTCGTTTCCCCGAGGAGGGCTGGGGCTCGCCCTGGCCCTGGGCCTCACGGGCTGTGGACCGGAGGCGGTCCCGGCCGAAGCCAGCCTCGGGGAGGTCCACGCGGCGGTCACCTTCGAGCCGGAATCGGGCGTCCTCTTCGGCGCGTTCGCGGGCAAGCGCGGCACCGAGGACCACGCCGCGGCCCTGGACGCCCTGGAGCGACAGGCGGGTCGCAAGATGGACGTGCACCGCATCTATTCGGTGTGGGACGAGCCCCAGCCTGGCAAGTTCGTGCTGGCGGACCTGGAGCGCGGCCGCATCCCGCTGCTGTCCATCACGGCGAAGCGGCAGGACGGCAGCGGCGTCGCGTGGTCGCGCATCGCGAGCGGCGCGGAGGACGCGCAGCTCAAGGCCCATGCGCTGGCGCTCAAGGGCACGGGCAAGCCGCTGTTCCTCATCTTCAACCACGAGCCGGACATGGCGGGCACGGCGCACGGCACCCCCGCGGAGTACGCGGCGGCCTTCCGGCGGCTGGTGACGGTGTTCCGCCAGCAGGGCGTGACGAACGTGAGCTACTCGATGACGCTCGTGCCCTACAGCTTCCAGTCGGGCGCGGCGGACGCGTTCTACCCGGGCAGCAGCTACGTGGATTGGGTGGGCGCGGATGCCTACAACTGGAACGGCTGCAACCCCACGGCGGGCGCGACGTGGCGCTCACTGGAGGAGGCCGTGGCGCCGGTGCTCACCTGGAGCAACGCGAAGGGCAAGCCGGTGATGCTGCCGGAGTGGGGCTCCGTGGAGGACCCGGGCGTACCCGGTCGCAAGGGCCAGTGGTTCCGGGACGCGCTGGAGATGTTCAAGCGCCATCCGGAGATCAAGGTCGCGTCCTACTTCCACACCACCGGGACCTGCCCCTGGTGGGTGGACTCCTCGACGTCCAGCGTGGCGGGCTTCCAGGCCCTGGGGAGCCACGACTACACGCACGCCACGGCGGCCGCGTGGCTGAAGCCGTCGGTGACGACAGGCACGGCGCCGCTCACGGTGACGTTCGACCTGTCGGGCAGCACGGGCTTCCAGTCCACGACGGGCACGGGCAACGACGCCTGGCGCCTGGACTTCGGGGATGGCACCGCGAAGGTGACGGGTCGGGGCCGGCCCACCGCGCTCCAGACCCACCGCTACACGGCGAAGGGCACCTACCGCGTAAGCCTCACCGTGACGGACTGGACGGGTGTCCAGAACACCGACACGCAGGTCCTCACCGTGAAGTGAGCCTGCCAGGCTGCTCCAACCCCGGGACTGGACAATGTGGTCTGGGTTGACAACGTGAGTTCATATTGTCAATTTTGTCCGCATGGCCGTGGACCCGAAGACTCCCGCGAAGGGCGCTGACGACGCGCGGCGTCGCAAGCTGCTGGAGGCGTCGCTCGGGGTGTTCTCGCGCTTCGGCTATCGCAAGGCGTCGATGGAGGAGGTGGCCCGGGCGGCGGACGTGTCCCGCCAGGGCCTCTACCTGCACTTCGCCACCAAGGAGGAGCTGTTCCGGGCGGCGGTGGAGTACGCGCTCGGCACCCACCTGGAGGCGGCGCTCGCGGCGTTGGCGGAAGTGGGGCGGCCACTGGAGGCCCGGCTGGTGGCCGCGCTCGACGAGTGGCTGGGCCGCTACGTCGGGCACCTGGGCGCGGAGGCGTCGGACCTCAGCGAGACGAGCGGTTCGCTCACCGGCACGCTCAAGGCGGAGCACGAGGCCCGGTTCGAGAAGGCCGTGGCCCGGGCGCTCACCGACTCGCCGTTGATGGCCGTCTATGCGTCCGCCGGCCTCACCGCGCCGCAGCTCGCGCGGACCCTGCACGCCACGGCGCGCGGCTGGAAGCACACGTGCACGTCGCGGGAGAGCTTCATCGAACACATCACCGTCGCGGTGCGGATGCTGTTCGCGCCGCTGCGCCGGGTCCGCTAGCGCGCTCCCGGGTCGTTCCAACAGCACCTGCCGCACGAAAGGCGCATGCCCATGACCGCACCCATTCCTTTTGGCGCCCGGTCCACGGCGAGCGAGGTGCTCGAAGAGCTCGACCTGAAGGGGCGCACCTTCCTGCTCACGGGGTGCAATTCCGGCATCGGCGCGGAGACGATGCGGGCCCTGGTCTCCCACGGTGCGCACGTCATCGGGCTCGCGCGTTCGCTGGAGCAGGCGCGTAAGGCCTGTGCACGGGTCGGAGGTTCGACGACGCCCGTCGCCTGTGACCTGGCGGACCTGGACTCGGTCGAGGCCGCGGCGCGCACGGTCCGCGCGCTGGACCGCCCGCTGGATGCGATCATCACCAACGCTGGCGTCATGGCGCCTCCGAAGCTGGAGGTGCGCTACGGCGTCGAGCTGCAATTCCTGGTCAACCACCTGTCGCACTTCCTGCTCGTCAACCGCCTCGTGGACCGGGTGCGGGAGCGCAAGGGCCGCATCGTGGTCGTCAGCAGCAGCGCGAGCATCGAACAGGCGCCGCGCGAGGGCATCGCGTTCGACAACCTGGACGGGCATCGCGGCTACAAGCCCTTCACGTTCTACGGCCAGTCGAAGCTCGCCAACGCGCTGTTCGCCCAGGAGCTGTCGCGCCGGCTCAAGGGTCGGGGCATCCTCGCGAACTCGCTCCATCCGGGCGCGGTGGGGGGCACGCACCTGCAACGGAGCCTGGGCTTTCCCTTCACCTGGATCCTCCCGGTGGCCCGGCGGTTCATGAAGACCGTGGAGCAGGGTGCGGCGACCCAGACGTTCCTCGCGGCGAACCCCCTGGTGGAGCAATGCACGGGGGGCTACTGGAAGGACTGCAAGGTGGCCCAGGGACACCCGCTGCTGGACGATGCCGCGTTCGCCCAGCGCCTCTGGACGGTCTCCGAGGACCTGCTGCGTCCCCACGTGGGCGCCGTGGGCTGACGCCTCCGTCAAGACTCCGGCGGCTCAGTCGATCTGCAGCTCGGAGATCTTGTGCGGCTTGTCGCTGATGGCGTCCATGATCTTCCCGATGCCGAAGGTCAGCAGACCGATGCCCGCGCCCACCGCCATGCCCAGCGGGCCGCCAATCGCGCCCACGGCCACCGCACCACCGAGGCTGCCCGCGATGCCGACGGCGCCCTTGGCGATCTGCGCCCCGTCGTTGACCTTCGCGCCGTTGACGATGTCGAACACGCCACCCACCGTGCCGCCCACCGCGCCCAGCACGTTGGCCGCGCCGCCCATGCCCTTGAGGGCGGAGAGCGCCTTGCTCCCGGCGCTCGCCGTCGCGCCGGCCACCTTGCCGATGCCGCCCATGCCCTTCACCGAGTCCAGCACCACGCTCGTGACGGCCCCACCCACCTTCGGGTTCGCCAGCGTCTTCGCCCACGGCATGGCCTTCGCCGCGGGGGCCGTGGTGGTGAGCGCGCCCGCGTTCTTGAAGCCCTTGATGGCCTCCGTGAACGCCTGGCCGCCCGTGTAGAGGTTCAGCGCGCCGTTGGCCGTGTCCGTCACGCCCTTCACGATGTCCGGCATGTTGTTCTCGCGGATGCCCCGCGCCAGCGACATGCCGCCCGCCACCACGCCCGCCACGCCGCCCAGCGCGCTCGCGCCGCCCTGCGCCGCGTTCAGGCCCTTGGAGAGCGTGTCCTTGCCCAGGATGGCGGTGGCCTTCTCGGGCAGCCTGCCCGCGTCCTGGCTCAGGCCCTTGAGGACGTTGAGCGCCTGCGCGCCGCCGCTGTTCGCGTACTGGTTCACCGTGCTCGCGGTGGAGATGCTCGCCTGCTCCAGCAGCACCTTTCCGAACGCGTCGTCCTTGAAGTCATCCGGGTTGGAGACGTCGCGCATGTCGCGGCCTTCCGGGCCGGACAGCTGCATCTTCTCTCCGTCCTTGCCGACCTCGTGCACGCCCTTGCGGCCCTCCGCGTCCGTCACCGTGGTGCGCGAGTTGACGAGCTGCGCGCCTTCACTGGATAGGAGCGACGTGTCCTCCTTGAGGGACGACTCCGTCTTGTTGTCCTTCGTGCGCTTCGTCTCCAGCGACTCCTGCAGCTCCAGCCACGCGTTCGTCGCCTTGCGGCTGCTGTTGTAGTGCTGCTCCAGGTCGGAGCCGTCCGCCTCGCGGCTCCTGGAGTCCATCTTCTCCACCGAGCCGTCCTGGCCAAAGGTGGTGGACGACTCGCCGTTCACCGGCACGCGCTTGGAGGAGTCCTCCTTCTCGAAGGTCTTGCCCTCGTACTTCTCCTTCACGGTGCTGCCCTCGCGCGTCCTCTCCGTCTTGATGGTGGCGTCCGGGTAGCCCTCGATGAAGGTCTGCGAGTCCAGCCGGTCCGGGCCCTTCTGCAGGTCCACCGTCCAGCGCTTCGGCGGGCGGCCCTCGCCCGCCTTGTCCGCGTCCCAGTTCTCCCCGCCACCCTTGCCGTACTCGTCGCGGACCGTGTGCAGGTCCTCAATCGTGTGCGGCTCCTTGCCGGCCAGGTGCGTGTGGCCGTCCAGGGTGCGGTCCACGTAGGACGTCGCCTTCACGTTGTCCTGGGAGAAGTCCTGCACGCGGCTGTACTGCACGTCGCCCTGCTTGCCGTCCTCGCCCGGAGGCGGAATCGAGTAGCTGTAGGTGTCCGCGCGGTCCACCGGCTTCTTGAAGTCGAACGGGCCCTTGAGCTTGTTGTCGATCGAGCCGCCGCCCTTCTGCTGGTAGAAGGAGGTCCGGCTGCTCGTCGCGCCGCCGTCGGCCTGCGTGTACGCGTTCGTGATGAGCCGGTCGCCGTCCTTGTTCTTCTCCGTGGACACCTCGTTGCGCGTGTACGTGAGGCCCCGGTCGCGCGTCTTGGAGATGTCACCGAAGGACTTGAGGTCCGCGGTCTCGTTCTTGTCGCCCTTCCACTCGGCGCGCTCCACCAGCGTGCCGCCGTCCGCCTTCATCTCCAGGCGGTCGCGCTTGTGGGTGCCGTCCTCGTAGGTGGCGCTGTCCACCGTCACCGCGCCGTCCTTCTTCGTCGCCACCGAGCGCTCCACGACCTCCTTCTTGTCGTTGACGCGGGTGAGCTCCACCTCGGACTCGGACACGCGCTGGATGTTGCTGCCCGCGGGCACGGGCTCCTTGCCGTCCGCCATGGCGAAGAGCTTGTCGGCCTCCTGCGTGGTCTTCTCGCGCAGCGACGTCTGCGCCTCCACCGTCTCGGTGCGGCGCTCGGCCACGTTCTTCAGGTCCACCGCCTGCTTCGCCTTGTCCTCGCCGGACACCGTCTGACGCTCGGGCGGAGGCCCTTCCACCGCCGGCTTCGCGACGGCCTTCCCGGCGGCGGCAAGGCCCACCCGCAGGCCCGCGATGGCGGGCGCGTTCGCGGCCTCGCCCAGCACCGGGCCCGTCGCGGCCTTCTTCACCTCGAAGGCGTCGCCCACGACGGCCGGCTTCTTCGCCTCCACCGGCGTGCTGGCGCCCTTCTGGGGAGCGGCCTTCTCCGTGATGGCGGGCGGTGTGACGGGGGCGAGGGGCTTGCGGGAGACAGGTGCGAGGGCCATGGGCGCTCCAGAAGGGGGGACTGCGAGTGCTCCGTTGCAGGGACCCATTGCGTCGGACGTGCCAGCCCCGGGCGCCCCCCGTCCGTTCCTGTTTCCAGGGGTTTGTCTCCCACATCCACCGCAGGCCCTGATGACAGCGCTTGGGACGCTGATGACCGCTGTCACCAGGCAGGCGGGCGGGATGACGCAACGCGGGAGAAGATGCGGGACGGATGACGGCCAGGGGTAGAATCCGGCCCCGGGTGCACCACCGATGAAAAAGAACGACACCGGCAGGGGCGGAACTGGCACGGGTGCTTCGGACTCCGCGCGCTCGGGCGTGGGAACGGGCCGTGGGACGGGGCGGGGCACGGGAACCGGAGGTTCTCCGCGCGCCCCCGAGGACGTGCCTCCGGTTCCGCAGGTGGGCCGCTACCTGCTGTTGCGCAAGCTGGGACAGGGCGGCATGGGCGTGGTGTACGCCGCCTATGATCCGGACCTGGACCGCAAGGTGGCGCTCAAGCTGCTGCACCCGAACCACCAGCGCGAATCCGAAGAGGCGCGCTCCCGGCTGATGCGTGAAGCGCAGGCCATGGCGCGCGTCTCCCATCCCAACGTCATCCCCGTCTTCGACGTGGGCATCTGGGGCGACCAGGTCTTCGTCGCGATGGAGCTGGTGGACGGCGGCACGCTGGGCACCTGGCTGAAGGAGTCCAAGCGCTCCTGGAGCGAAGTGCTGGAGTTCTACCTCCAGGCCGGCCGGGGACTTCAGGCCGCGCACGACGCGGGGCTCGTGCACCGCGACTTCAAGCCCGCCAACGTGCTGGTGAGCCGCGCGGGCCGCGTCTACGTGACGGACTTCGGCCTGGCGCGGCAGGTGGGGGACGCGCCGGAAGCAGCGACGTCCCCGGAGGAAGCGGAGGTCCTCCAGTCGGCGGACCGCCGGATGCTGGAGACCACGCTCACCGAAGCGGGCCTCCTCGTGGGCACGCCCAACTACATGTCCCCGGAGCAGTTCCGGGGCACGACGCTGGACGCGCGCACGGACCAGTTCAGCTTCTGCGCCGCGCTCTACGGGGCCCTCTTCGGCGCGCGCCCCTTCGACCCGGGCAGCCTGAAGGCGTACGCGTCCTCCAGCCGGGGCGTGGAGGCGGAAGGCACGCAGTCACTGGGAGGCACCGCGCCCCTGACGGCCAGGGGCCCCAGCGCGCCGCCGCCCGTGCTCATCCGCGAGCCGCCGCGCGACGTGAAGGTGCCCGCGTGGGTGCGGCAGGCGGTGCTGCGCGGCCTGTCGCTGGACGCGGACGCGCGCTTCCCGTCCATGCGGACCCTGCTGGACGCGCTCTCCCAGGAGCAGCGTCTGGGCCAGCGCAAGCGCTGGATGTCGGCGACGGGCGCGATGGCCGCCACGCTGGCGGTGGCGTCGGGCGTGGCGTGGCAGCAGTCACAGGTGTGCGCGGACGCCGGGGCCCTGATGGACGACGTCTGGACGTCGGATGCGAGGGCGCGGCTGGAGTCCGCCTTCCGCGCCACCGGCAAGCCCTTCGCGGAAGCGATGGCCGTCCGCACGGTGCAGGTGCTGGAGACCTACGCGGGCGGCTGGAAGCAGCAGCGCGTGCAGGCGTGCGAACAGACGCGCGTGCAGGGCGTCGTTCCGGAGGACCAGTTGGACCGGCAGGTGGTGTGCCTGGAGCGGCGCCGCCAGGACCTGCGGGCCACGGTGGACCTGCTGTCCGGCGCGGACGCCGCGGTGGTGGAGAAGGCCGTGGACGTGGCGCACGCGCTGCCCGCGCTGCACGACTGCGAGGACGTGGGCTCGCTCGCGGAACAGCAGCGCCGGCCCTCCGACCCCGCCCTGCGCGAGGAGATTGAGCGGCTGGAGGGAAAGCTGTCGGAGGTCCGCGCGCAGGTGGACGCGGGCCGCTACCCCGCGGCGCTCGCGGCGGTAACGCCCCTGGAGGCGCGCGTGGAGGCGACAGGCTTCCTGCCGCTGCGCGCGGAGCTGCGCTTCCACCAGGGCTGGCTGCGGGAGCAGACGGGGGATTCGCCCGCGGCCTCCCAGCTCCTGTCGCGCGCCGTGTTCGACGCGGAGGCGGGCCGGGCGGACCGGCTGAAGGTCTCCATCCTCAACAAGCTGCTCTATGTGGAGGACGGGCAGAAGCACTTCGACCCGGCGGCGAACTGGGGCCAGCTGGCGGAGGCCACCCTGCGGCGGCTGGGCGGGGAGCCGGTGCTGGAGGCCGACGTGAAGGTGAACCAGGCCAACCTCGCCGCGTCCCAGGATCGCCTGGACGAAGCCCTCACGCGGCTTTCGGAGGCGCGCGCCCTCTATGAGAAGGCCCTGCCGGCGCAGCACCCCAAGCGCGCGCGGACGCTCTTCCTCATGGGCCGGATGACGCTCGCGGCGGGCAAGCCGCAAGAGGCCCTGCCGCTGTTGGAGGAATCGCTGAAGCAGACCGAGGCGGCGGTGGGCCCGCTCCACCCGGACATGGCGCGCCGGCATGGCCTGCTGTCCCTGGCCCTGCGCGAGCTGAAGCAGGACGCCCTCGCGCTGCCCCACGCCCAGGCGACGGCGGACCTCTACAAGGCGCTCCACGGCGCGGACAGCCCCCGGTACGCGGAGGCGCTGGACGAGGTGGGCATGTGCCAGCTCGGGATGAAGCGCTACGACGACGCCCTGAAGACCTACGAGCAGGCCCTGGCGCTCAAGCGCAAGGCGCTGCCCGCGGACGACGAGGCCCTCCAGCCCTCCTATGACGGGGTGGGGCAGGCGCTGCTGGGCCTGGGCCGGGCGCGTGATTCGGTGGAGCCCCTCCAGCAGGCGGTGTCCTTCGCGTCCGCGCCCGCGGATGCGCTGGCGGAGTCGGGCTTCGCGCTGGCGCGCGCGCTGTACCAGACGGGCCGTCCGCCCGAGGCCCGGGGCGAGGCCACGCGCGCCCGGGGACGCTTCACCGAGGCGGGCATGGAGCAGCGGGTGGGGGAGGTGGACTCGTGGCTGAAGTCCCTGCCGGCCGAGCGCACGCCCCCGCCTGCCCGCAAGCCGCTCCGCCCGAAGCGGCGGTAACGGCGCGCACGCGCGGGTGGCAGCCCCGGCGAGCCGTGGTAGCGTCCGCCGCGTGTCGCTGCCGCCAGACGAGGACGAGGCGCTCCTGGATGCCACCGCCACGCTTCAGCGGGGCCGGTCGGGTCAGGTGCGGATGGTGCTGCGGATCCTGTCCGGCGCGGACGCCGGCAAGTCGCACGCGCTCAAGCAGGGTACGTACGTGCTGGGCAAGGCCCCCACGTGCGACATCATCCTGTCCGACAAGGCCGTCTCCCGGCAGCACCTGAAGCTGGAGGTGCACGACGAGCACGTGCTCGCCACGGACCTGGGCTCCCACAACGGCTCCTTCGTGGAGGGCCTGCGCTTCAGCGCCATGGAGCTGCGCCCGGGCAGCGTCTTCACCCTGGGCACCACCGAACTGAAGCTGGTGCCGGAGGACACGCGCGACCGCTCGGTGACGCTCTCCTCGAAGGACCACTTCGGCGCGCTGGTGGGCAACAGCCGCAAGATGCGCGAGGCCTTCACGCTGCTGGAGCGGCTGGCCCCCGGCGGCGCGGACGTGCTCATCCACGGCGAGACGGGCACCGGCAAGGACCTGTGCGCGGAGGCCATCCACCAGCAGAGCCCGCGCGCCAAGGGCCCCTTCGTCATCGTGGACCTGGCGGGCGTGCCCTCCACGCTCATCGAATCCGAGCTCTTCGGCCACGTGAAGGGCGCCTTCACCGGCGCCCAGGCGGACCGCGCCGGCGCCTTCGAGCGCGCCCAGAACGGCACCGTCTTCCTGGATGAGATTGGCGAGCTGCCCCTGGAATTGCAGCCACGCCTGTTGCGCGTGCTGGAGCGCCGGCAGGTGAAGCGCGTGGGCGGCAACGACTACTTCACGGTGAACATGCGCGTGGTGGCCGCCTCGCACGTGAACCTGGAGCAGGCCGTCCAGCAGGGGAAGTTCCGCCGCGACCTCTTCCACCGGCTCGCCGTGCTGCGCGTCACGCTGCCCGCGCTGCGCGAGCGCCCGGATGACATCCCGCTGCTCATCGACGCGATGCTCAAGCAGATGGGCCGGCAGCCCAGCGCCCTGTCCGACCAGACCCGCGCGCTGCTCCTCCAGTACCCCTGGCCCGGCAACGTGCGCGAGCTGCGCAACGTGGTGGAGCAGGTGGTGAACCTGGGCGAGGAGTCCCTCCCCGACCTGGAGGTGCCCCAGAACGGGCAGCGCAAGGGGGCGGACCTGGACCTGCCCTTCAAGGAAGCCAAGGAGCACCTCATCGAGGTCTTCGAGCGCGACTACCTGAAGAACCTCATCGAGCGCTGCGAGGGCAACATCTCCCGGGCGGCCCGCGAGGCGGACATCGACCGTGTCTACCTTCGGAAACTTCTGCGGAAGCACGACCTGGATCCGTCCGGGGACCCTTAACACGGGGCGGCATCCCAGGTAGGATGGCATCCCCCATCCCCTCCAGGAGACCTCCCCTTGAGCGTGACCCTTCCCCCCAACCTCCAGCGTCCCGTCCCCCCGCGCGTGGAGGTGACGCCGTCGAACCCGAAGCCGCAGGCGGCCGCGCAGCAGGCGGAGCTGCCCCAGGCGAAGGTCGTCACCTCGGTGGAGACCGCGCCGACGGCGGCCCAGACGGAGCGGGCCTCGGACGCCTTCGCGGCGCAGGAAGCCCTCCAGATGCTTTCGGGCTGGGCGAGCCGCTTCGCGTCGGGCGCGGGGAGCCCTCCCGAGTCTGACGCGCTGCGCGTGGGCCAGGCCTGCGCTCCCCAGGAGGCGGCGCCGGAGATTGGCGACTGGGAGGACGACGCGTCGGTGGTGCGGCAGACCAAGGAGAAGAACTGCGGCGCCGCGGTGGCGGTGATGCTGGGCAACGAGAAGGGCACCGGCAAGACGCAGGGCGCGTCGGACACGGAGAAGATGGACGCGCTGGATTCGCGCTTCACCGACGGCGACGGCACGACGCCCATCGAGCTGTCCAACATGCTCGCGAACCAGGGCGTCAAGGTGACGGAGTCCTCGTCCAAGCTGGACAAGGGCGTCCTGGACAACGCGCTCAGCCGCGATGGCAAGGCCGCGGTGCTGGTGGACTCCGCCAAGGTGGACCCCAAGGCGAAGGGCGACGAGAAGGGCCAGGCGCACTGGGTCACCGTGGAAGGCAAGGACGACCAGGGCCGCTACAAGGTGAAGGACCCGAGCACCGGCAAGAGCGTCAAGATGGACGCCGACAAGCTGTCGGACGCCGTGGACACCAGCCTGCGCGAGCACAAGACGGGCGGCATGGTCATCGTCGAGGGCGCCAACGGCGCTTCCGAAGCGGACATCGTGGGGGAGAGCAACGCGAAGGTGGCGACGCTCGCCAACGAAGAGGGCGGCGGCTCCCGCGCCATGGCCAACTTCGGCCGCGAGTCCTCCTAAGGACTTCCGCCTCCCATGGCCCTGCCCCGGTTCATCCGCCACGGTCCGCTGCGCGTCGCCCTGCCTGACGGCTGGTTCGACGCCAGCCACATCGTGGCGGTGGGGCCGGAGGAGGACGGCTTCCGCGCGAACCTCGTCGTGTCGCTGGAGCCCACGGGCCCCGGTGAGACGCTGGAGCAGTTCGCCGCGCGCATGCTGGAGGGCGTGCGCGGGGCGCAGGCCTTCCACCAGGTGTCGCAGCAGAAGGCCACCCTCGGCGCCAACGCGGGCGTGCTGCGCGAGTACACCTTCCGGATGGAGTCGCTGACGCTCGCGCAGCTCCAGTTCTACGTGCTGCGCGAACAGGTGGGCTTCACCTTCACGTACACGCAGTTGGCGGAGCGGCTGGCCACGACGCGCCACGAGGCGGAGGCGCTGCTCGCGTCGGTGACGTTGGATTCAATGGCGGAGCTCGCGCTGCGTCCCACGCACTTCCGCGCCTGAGGCCCGCCCGGGCCTTCCTTCAGACGACCAGGTGCTCCACGACGCGCAGCCGCAAGAGCTGGCGCGCCAGCTCCTGCACCTGCTCCACCTCCTGCTGGCCCAGGGCCTTGCGCAGCGCCAGCTTCATGTCCGTGGACGCGCGCAGCAGCAGGGTGCGCAGCTGGGCATTGCTGAGCAGGGGGTTGAGGCGCCGCAGGTGGCCCACCAGCGCCCCCAGCTGGGCCAGGGTCAGGCCGGCGACCATCACCTGCGTGGTGGAGCCCTCGTCCGGGCTCTGGCTGATGGCCAGCATCCACGGGGACAGGAGCTGGGAGCGGGTGAAGTCCCGCCCGTACGTCACGCCCAGCCGCGCGCACTCCTCCACCATGGGGCCGCTGTCGTGGCCGGAGATGACGGGCTGGACGCGGGCGGCCTCGTACTTCTGGAGCACCTCGTCGTAGCTCTTGCGCACGGCGGTGCCCTGCGGGCTGCGCACGAACTCCGTGAAGGCCTCGTGCACCTCGCGCCGCAGCGACTGGAGCAGCGTGGCATCGTCCGCGACGGCGGACTCGCCCAGCGCCAGGGCCAGGTACTGCCGGTCCTCGGGGACCGCGTTCGCGGACTTCCACCACTCGTGGGCCACGGAGCTTTCGCTCAGGACCACGGGCAGGGTGACGACGCCCTGGCGGCCGGGGTTGGCGAGGAAGTTCGTGAGCTTCATCACCACTTCGGACAGCCCGCGGAACTGCCGGTTGAGCAGGGCCACGCGCAGCTTCGCGCGGCCCTCCGCGGCCTCCTTCGCGGCGTTGGGGGACTGCCCGTCGGTGGCGGTGCGCTCGCGCGGGGCTTCGGAGGTCGCGGTGGGGAGCTGTCGCGCCAGCGAGGGGGCGACGTCCACCTGGGGGGCCAGCGCCTGGGGCTGCGG
>NZ_RAWI01000263.1 GCF_003612125.1 Corallococcus praedator | reverse complement strand
CCCACCACACCCTCGCCAGAGCCTTGCGCATCCGCGAGGGGATAGGCGTCGGGACCGGCCGAGTCAACCGGCCCGGTGGCCCGACGCCCACCGCGCTACATCGCGCACTACTTCTTCATCTGCTTCTCGAGCTCCTTCGCTTCCTTCTCGTGGCCGGAGACCACGCCCTCGGTCTGGCTCAGGATGGCCAGGAAGGTCGCGTCGTTCTTGTACTCACCGCGGCCCTTCTTGAGCATCTCGTTGCCCTTCTTCTGGTCTTCGGCGATGCGCGACAGGAAGGCCTTGTCGAACTCCGGGCCCTGCTTCTCGCGCAGCTTCTCGACCTCCCGGTTCGTCTCGTCGACGCTCTTGCCCAGCTTCTCGTCGGCCTTCTCCATCCCCTTCTCGTAGCCCTGCTGCACGCCGGAGCCACCCACGCCCGTGTCGGACGTGCTTCCGTCGCTCAGCGCGCTGATGGTCATCTTCTGGTTCTCCGCCCACGTGCGCAGCGTCTGGTTGTTGCTCTCGTGGTCGGTGCGGATCTTGGTGGCGAACTCCTTCACCCGGGGATCCGACGCCTGCTCCTCCGCGAGGGTCGCCAGTTCGATCTGCCGGTTGTTGAAGAGGGCCAGCGAGCCGACGTACTTCACCCGCTTGGAGGCCGCCTCACCCACGGCCTTGCCCTGCTTCTCCATCTCCTTCTCCTGCTTGGACATGGTGTCTTCGGCGTGGGCCGCGAAGCCCAGCAACCCCGTCATCACCGCCGCCGCCACCGCCCGCGTCTTCCAGTTCTTGTTGCCCATGATTCACCCCTCCCGTGCATCGCCCGAATGGCTGAATGACGGGAGGAAGGTGGTGATGGGGAAGCCGGTTGCCAGGGCTGCCCGGCCGACAGCCCCGCCCCCGGGCGCGAGCACCCCGGGATGAGGTCCTGTCACCCCACGGACAGCGCCGCGACGGGTGTCTTCAGGGTGCAGGGGATGTGACGGGGAACGCGCCATATGCGCGCTCCAGGAGGACCTCGCTGGAGAGGCCCGTGGCGGCCTTGGCGGCTTCGACGTCCAGCCCCTCGCCGTGGCCCCGGCCCTGCCCTTCGAAGAGCACCTGGGCGCCGTCGAAGGACGCGCGCTGGGGACAGGAAGGAAGCCGAAGGCCCGCGCGCAGCGTGTCGCACGGCAGCGAGCGCGCTTCCTCGTACGGGGCGCCGGCCTCACCGTCGGTGCGCAGGTAGCGCACGCGTCCGGCTTCGAAGCGCAGCGACACCAGGCGGGTGCCCAGCAGGGACTCCACCTGGGCGCGAGGACGGGACTCGCGCCAGGGGGTGTCGCCGCCTTGCGAGAAGGTCAGCCACGCGTCCCACTTCAGTGCGGGCAGCTTGAGCGCGCGAGCCTCCTCGGGACGCATGCGCACGGTGCCCCGGAAGGCCTGACAGTGGGTGGTGTCACAGACGGCGCGGCCGGGGTGCCGGGTCGTGGCGTGGCGCTCGTTGTGGGCGACCACGCGGGCCAGCGCGACGCGGGCCTCGCCTTGCAGCGTGACGTCCTCGGCGGCGATGACGCCGGCGGTGTACTGCACGCGCGTGGTGCGGAAGACGAAGTCCGAGCCACGTCGGGCCTTGAGCGCGCTGGGCGTGGTGGGCACGCCCGGAGGTGGGCGATACGGCGGCGGCGTGGACCCGGAGAAGACGCCCGCGTAGTCACGGCCGCCGTCGGGGCCGTCCGGAAAGCGCACGCGCCAGGGACTGCCCAGACACACCGCCGGGCCCTTCGCGGTGAGCGCGTCCAGGCGGGAGAAGTCCGTGGACACGGGGCGTGGCGCGCCGTCCTCCAGCGCGAAGCCGGCGCCCGCGCAGCGCGCCTCCACGGACGCGGAGGGCAGCAGGCCGAGCACCTGCACGTGTGCGGACTCCAGACCCGCCGTCTGCTTGCGCACGCGGGCGAGGAGCGCGGGGATTTCGTCCGCGAAGTGCCGGGGCATCTTGCCGGGCCGCACGGCCACGACGACGAGGTCCGCGTCCACGGCGGCGATCCACCCGAACTGGGGACGGCTGGCGGCATCGCGCACGGTGCCCGTCTTGGTGGCCACGCCCTTCAGCGCCTTCGACGTGGACAGGCCGCTGAGCGTGCCTTCCTCCACGTTGCCGGTGAGGAGCGCGAGGACATCTGGCCGGGCCTCCGCGAGCAAACGGTACGCCTGCGCCATGCCCCACGGGGACAGGCCGTGCGCGGAGCGAAGCCCGATGGCCTCCGTCATGTCCTCGGGCAGGCCGGTGAGGCCCACCGCCGACAGCACCGGTCCCCAGTGGCCGAACGCGCGGGGTGCGCGGCCCGTGGCCTCCCAGTCCAGGAAGTAGCCGTTGCAGGAGCGCAGCAGCGCGACCCGTGCATCGACCTTCGCGGGGAGCCCCGCGCCACAGGCCCACTCCTGCACACCGGGACGCGGCGCGAGCAGTGGAGGTGACGCGGTGTCCGAAGAGGCTCCAGTCGCCCCCGTGCCGGCCGCGTACAGGAACGGCTTGAGCGTGGAGCCATACGGCACCGCCCTTCGCACATCACCCTCCGCGAACAGCACCTCTCCCGAGTGCCGGCTCACCACCACCGTGGCTGCCTCCGGCGCGAGCACCGCCACGTCCGCCAGCTCCTCCACCGACAGGGGCGAGGCCCACCGCGTCCCGTCATGACACTGGCGCAACCGGCGCGTCAGCGCGGCGGGAAACCCCGGGTGCTCGCCCAGGATGCGCGCCAGTCCCCGCCGTGCCCGGGACGTGTCCACCTGGGGCGCGTTCGCCACCTCCTTCGCCGCGCGCGACAGCGATTGATAGGGCGCCTCGCGCCACGCGGGCAGCTCTCCGCTCACCGTCAGCGCGAACGCCTCATGGAAGAGCCGGTCCTCGCTGGACGCGGGACACGCCCACCACAGGAGCTGGTGCGCCAGTTCGTGCCGCAAGGCCGTGCGCAGCTTGTCATCCAGCACGCCCGGCGTGTTCTGCCGCAGCTCCACGACCCCGGGCCGCCCCTGCGCGTTGCGCTCGGGAGGCAGGGCCAGGCCCTTCTGGAGCGTCACGGTGGCGGGGGCCCGTGTCGGAAGGCCGCCCGCCTGCGCCGTGTACTGCGTCTCCACCGCCGTCCACGCGGCCTGCGCTTGCTTGCGCAGGTCCGCTTCCGGCGTCACATCCCCTCGCGTGACGAAGGTGGGCGAAGCCGACAACAACACGGCGACGGCGACGGCCCACCCCATGGGCTACAGGTCGCTCACGGACGTCTTCGAGGGCACCACCTTCAACACGTCCGACGCCGTGCGGCCCCGGATGCGCGCCGAATACATGTCCTCGATGGTGGCCGGCGGCGCGGCGAACGTGCCCGCGAACTGCGCGCGCATCACGTAGCCCACCGTGCGCGGGCTGTCGCTCCACCACGCCGGCTCCTCGAAGAAGAACGTGGCCTGCGCGGGGTCCAACTGCCGGCGCTTGAGCGCCTCCGGCACCAGCGGCAACGAGTGCGGCGGACCGCGGAAGGCCTTGTCCTCCTGCAGCGCGACGAAGCCCGCCGGCACCGCGTCCTCCACCACGTAGTACGCCGAGCGCGCCCGGTTGTCCCCGCGCGCATCCAGCGTCAGCTCCACGTAGACCTCCTCGCCCTGCGTCACCGTGGCCCCTGGCTCCAGCTTCACCTTCCCGCCCTCGCGCAGCACGTAGTACGCGCGGTTGACGGACATGCCCTCCACGCGCGCCTGCACCTGCTTGAGCGGCGTCGTCGCGGCGGCGCGCAGCGTGGCCACGCCGTCGAAGCCGCCCACGTCCACCGTGCGCGTCCCCGCCGGCAGCGTGGCGACCAGGCCCATGCCGCGCGACGTGAACTTCACCGGCGACGCCGCGCCCTTCACCTCCGGCGGTGTCATGCCCTTGAACGCCTTCGCGTCGCGCTCCACCAGCCACAGCGAATGCAACAGCGCCGTGCTCCGGTCGAAGGTGGACAGCCCCGGCTCGCTCAGCATCTCCAGGATGCGCTTGCGAGCGCGCGTGACATCCAGCGAACCGAACGACGCCGCGTGCGCGGTGATGGCCGTGAGGCCCACGCGCCGCAGCGGGAAGCGGTAGAACGCCTCGGACGTCTCCGCTTCACCCTTGAGGCTCGCGAGCTTCACGAAGCCCTCGCCGCTCTGCTTCACCAGTGCCTGGATGCGCGCCTGGAGCGCGGGCTCCTTCATCACGCCCGCCTTCTCCGCGGCCAGCACCGCGAGCGCCAGCGGATACAGGTCCCCGGACGGCGCGCCCTCCACCAGCGCACGCACCCGCGCCGCCTGACGCGGGCCCTGAAGCCGCGCCAGCACGTAGGCGCGCGTGGCGTCGTACTCGGGCGGCAGGCCCTCCTGCGCCTCCAGCCACTTCGCGCTCTCCGCGATGCGCGCGTCGTCGCGGTCCACCAGCCCCGCCTCGGACGCGTACGCCAGACCGTCCAGCGCGATGAGCGTGAGCGGCAGGCTGGGCTCGCTGTAGCCCCCGAACCAGGTGAAGCCGCCGCCCTTCACCGCGAGCCCCAGGATGCGGGACGTGCCCTGCACGGAGCGGCTGCGCGCCTCCGCCAGCAGCGCCTGCGACTCGGGGTCCAGCTTCTCCAGCGCACCCGCCTTCTGGAGCACCTGGAACACCGCCACGTTGGGCACCGTCGTGGAGACCAGCTGCTCCAGGCACCCGTACGGGTACGTCAGCAGCTCGCGCACCTGCGTGAGCGCCGCGTCCACCGTGGACGGCTGGAGCACCAGCTCCACGCGCGTCAGCGTCGCGGAGCCAGGAGCGTCCAGCGCCAGCGCGCCGCCGCCCCACGCGCTCACCTGCACCGCGTCCTCCACCGAGGCCGGCGCCACGTCGAAGCGCTTCAGGTCGCGCAAGGGGTCCTTGCCGCCCGTCACGTCCACCGCGAGCTCGGCGGGGCCCGTCTTCGACGCGCGCAGCGTCACTGGCACCACCTGCTCACCGCCCTGCCCCAGCTCCAGCTTCTTCTGGGTGGCCTCCGCCTGGAGCGCCCCTCCCGGCTGGATGCGCAGGTCCAGCATCTGGCTGCCCTTGGACTTCTCACCCGCGGACAGCCGCACGGAGGCCAGCGCCTCGTCGCCCTCGCGCAGGAACTGCGGCAGCGCCGCGTAGACGTTGAGGCCGCCGCGCGTGGCGAACTCGGAGGTGCCTTCACCGAAGCGGCCGGACGTGTCCGCCGCCACCGCCGTCACCACCCACAGCGTCTGGTTGGAGGGCAGCGTGAAGCGCACCGTCGCGCGGCCGTCCCGGTCCGTCACCACCGCCGGGTCCCAGTGCGCGGTGTCCTTCTCCAGGTCCTTCACGTTCCGGGTGGGCGGCTTGATGGACGCGAACGCGTGGTCCGGCAGCCCGGCCATCTTGCGCGCCAGCTGCTCGCCATAGCCGTAGCCCTGGAACTCCGCCGAATAGAAGCTCGTCACGTTGTCGCGCGCGGGCGGATAGAAGAAGTCCAGCACGCCCGGACGGAACTCCGACTGGATGGCGTACACGGCCTTGTCCACCACGCCCACGGACAACTGCGCGGACACGCCCTTGCCCTCGTGGTCGGTGACGCGCACGTCCACCACCTGCTCGGTGAGCGGCAGCGCCTCCGCGCGGCGCGCCTGCAACGCCACGGTGAGGGTGCGCTCCTTCGGCACGATGCGGAACGCCACCGTGCGCTCCTCCCAGCGGCCCGTCGCCGTGGGGTACGCCACGGACGCGTACACCGCGCTGCCGAAGCGCTTCTCCACCGGGAACGCGTGCACCAGCGTGCGGCCCTTCAGCGGCACCACCGTGGTGCCGTACAGGCCCGCGCCCGTCAGCGTCACCCACACCGGGCCCTGGTCCTTGCCGCCCTGCCCCCAGCCATCCGGCATCAGCGCGACCAGCTTCGCGGAGTCCCCCGGCGCCAGCGTGCCGGACAGCGACGCCAGCGTCATGTTGGGCACCTGCGCCACCGGCTCATCCGCGCCACCGATGACGAGCAGCGACTCCTCGCCCGTCCACGCCTCGCCCTTCTTGTCCTTCACCGTCACGTTCGCGATGACCGCGCCCACGTGGGTGGTGGGCACCTTCTGCCGCACCGTGCCGTCCTGCGCGGTGGTGAAGGCGTGCGAGCCCAGCGGCTCCTCGCTGCCATCCGCCCGGCGCAGCACGAAGGACACCTCCCCCGTGGTGACGCCGTAGGGCTTGCCGGACAGCGTGGTGGCGCGCACAGACAGGAGCGCCTCCGTCCCCTTCGCGACCACCGCGTCGGAGTAGCGCGCCACACCCATCACCTCCACCTTCGACAGGAAGAAGGCGGCGGTGCTGGTGGCGAACGTCTCCTGATCATCCCGCGCGCGCACGGTGAGGCTGTAGCGGTACGGCAGCCGCTCCTCGCCCGGCTTGAGCGCGGGGACGGCGATCTCCACCTGGGCCTCGCCCTCCGCGTCGAACTCGCTCGCGCTGGACCACGGATCGTCCGTGGCCGAGCGCTCCGCGATGGAGGAGTAAAGCCGCTCCGGCACGCTCAGCTTGCCCTCGCTGCTGGACGCCGAACCGTACGTCACCGCGCTGCCCTGGCCGCCCTTGCCCGCGTCGTCCACCCACGCGGGCGCGTCCAGCAGGCTGCGGTAGAGGAAGACCTCGTACTTCGCGCCCTTCGGCACTCCGCCCGCGTAGCGCCGCGCGCGCACCGTGACGCTCACCGTCTTGCCCGGCTCCACCGTCTCCGACGCCGGCTGCACCTCCAGGTAGAACGTGGGCTTCACGTAGTCCTGCACGCGCGCCTCGCCCTGGTAGGGCTGCGAGTCCAGGTCCGCCTCGATGCGCAGCACGCCCGTGCCCAGGTCGTCCGGCACCTTCATCGTGCCGTTGAACGCGCCGAATTCGTCCACCGCCGCGCGCGTGATGATTTCTCGGCCCTCCTGCGACACCAGCTTCACGCGCACGTCGCGCTTCTTCGGCGTGAACAGCCGCGCGAGGAACGTGTCCGGCTGCCGCACGAGCCCCCGGAACTTCACCTCGTGGCCCGGCTTGTAGATGGGCCGGTCGCTGTAGATGAACACGTCCGGCGCCACCGCCAGCGCGGAGTAGAAGTCCGTGTCCACGATGGCCGTGTCCTTGCCGGACGACACCGTGGCCAGGATGCGCGGCTCCGTCACGGCCAGCGTCACCTCGCCCTTGTCGTCCGTCGTGCCCGTGGGGCCCTTGCCCGTGGGCAGGTACACCTGCACCTGCGCGCCCGCGCGGGGCTGCTGATCACGCCCCGCCACGCGCACCAGCACCTGACCGTCGGTCTGCTTGAGCTGCACGGTGACGTCGCTGACGACGAGCACCACCTGACCCTCGATGCGCCCCTGCACCAGTTGGAGCACGTAGGCGCCCGGGGGCAGCGGGGCCAGCAGCACGCGGCGCTCCTGGAAGCCGCTGCTACCGCCGCCGGTGTCGAAGCCCGGCACGTTGAAGTCCCGGTCCGCGCCGCCCAGGTCCAGGTTGAGCCACTGGCTGCGCACCACCGTGAAGCCCGGCGGCGTGCCCACCAGCTTCTCCGGCCCTTCGGCCACCTTCGCCAGCGGCTCCTCCGAGGACGTCTCCGGAGGAGGCTTCGGCAGGACATCTCCGACCTCCTCGCGGAAGCCAGGGCTCAGCGCCTCCATCAGCGCGAGGCCCGGCATGCGCACCGCATTGAGGCCGCGGCTCAGGCCCCGGCCCGGGTTGATGAGCGTGGGCGGCGTCTGGTACGCGCGCCGCAGGTCGCCCTGCGCGCGGATGAAGGCGTCCAGGTTCGCGGGCTGCAACACGCGCAGCTCCACGGGGCCCTTGTCCTCGAAGGCGACGTCCACCGCGACGGGCTCGCCACTGCCGTAGGAGCGGGGCACGGTGATGTAGAGCGGCTTGGCCAGCGCCACGCCGGACACCAGGAGCGCGGCCAGGGCCGCGAAACGCACCGACGTCTTCATGTTCCAAATCCTTCCGACACCAGTTCGGGGCCGTAGCCCACGACCTTGCCGCGGAGCCCCAGGTACGGCAGGGACTCCAGGTCGCGGCGGGCCGCTTCGATTTCCGGAGGCGCTGCCTTGGGCAGGGGCGATGCGCGGTCCACGCGCGCCTCCGACGTGTAGCCGTCCATCAAGAGCCCGCCCAGCAGCCGCCCCGTGTTGATGCCGAGCATCACCGACGCGGGCGCGCGCAGCCCCGTCACCACCGGGCCCGCGGCGTTCAGCAGGTTGGGCGCGCGGCCCTCGCACGCCTTCTTGAGGCGCTCGAGCTCCGCGTCACTCGTCGCCAGCACCACGTGCTTGCACAGCGTGGCGGTCTTCAACGTCCGCGCGCCCCCGGAGAACAGCGCCTGCACCCCTGCCGCGTCCTGCTCGCTGCCCCACACCAGGGCCAGCTCCGGCTCCAGCGAGGCGATGCCGCGCGGCGTCCACACCAGGGCCACCTGACGCGTGCGCGTCCGGACCTCCTGCGCGCTCTTGCCCTCCCAGTGCGTCTTCAGCACCTCGGGCTCCAGCGACTCGGGCAGCGTCAGGTTGAACGCGAACAGCACCGGCGTCTCCTCCGGCACCAGCTTCAGCAGGTCCTCCGAGATGGGCTCGGTGTAGGGCGGGTGGGACGGCGACAGGGTCCCCGCGATGCCCCGGCCCACCAGCCGGTCTCCGTCCACGCCGAACAGCAACCGCGCGTTCCCGGTCATGCCCAGCACGTGGGTGAGCAACTGCGCTTCGCGGCCGTAGGCGTCCGGATTGAACCCCACCTCCACGTCCACGCCGTCGTCCGCCTCCAGCTTCGGCAGGGGCGTGCACAGGCCCTGGAGCACCACCACCGGGTGCCGCGCGAGCACCAGCCGGTCCTCCGTGCGAGCGGCCCACAGCTGCTGCTCCGCGACCAGCCAGCGCGACAGGTGGAAGCCGCCCTCGGGCACCTTCACCGCGGTGTCGGGGCAGCTGGCCGCCGTCATCCCTCCGCGCTTCGCCACCCCGTCCAGCGCGTCCCACGCCGCCCGGGACTTCTTGTCCGCCTTGGGGACGATGAGCGCGGGCGTTCCGGCCCGCGTGTCACCGCTGAACCACACGGTGCGGAAGGGGGCGTCCAGCAACTGGCCCGCCACCACGTCCAGCACCGCGCCCTTGAAGGACGCCTTGAGGTCATCGCCGGTGGAGCCCATGAACGCGGCCCAGCCGCTCACGAAGCCCTGGCCCAGCGGCTTGCCCAACTGCTCCTTCAGCCATGCGTTGCGCACCAGCGCGTCGCGCACCTTGCCGGGCGCGTGCACGTCCACCCAGATGGCGGCGGTGGCGATGGAGCCGGGCACGTCCATCTTCGTCGGCTCGGACGGCACCTCCGGCATGCCCTCCACGGTGGCGCCCGCGGTCGGAGGACCCTGGCGCTCGCCGGACGAGAAGGCGGGGCCCGAGGAACCGCCACTGCCCCTGCGGCCCAGGACGAAGGCCCCCACGCCCACGCCCACGACGAGTGCGCCGACGAGCGCGATGCGCACCGCGGACGAGGGGCCCGGGCCCTTGGCGGGCGGCGGCGGGCTCATGGGAGACGTCATGACATCCACTCCTTGAAACGGAAGAAGCCGAGGAAGGCGGCGTTGGCCGGCACGGGGCGCCACTCCAGCGGCGCCTCGGTGGCGAGCGATTCGAGGACCCCGGTGCGCACGGACGCGCCCGCCTCACCGGGGTGGTAGACGACGCGCGCGGGGGCATGGGCCCGGTCCTCCGGGCGCACCACGAGCATCAGGTGGAAGACGGGCCCCGCGTCGTGCTCCTGGCGGAAGGCCACCACGTCGCCCGTGCGCAGCGCTTCGCGCGTGGCCGCGTCCCGTCCCAGCGCGGTGAAGTTGCGGACCAGCAGCGTCTCCGCGTCCGCGAAGTCGGAGGGCTCGCCGCGCGTGTCCTTCCACAGCGGGGAGGCAAGACGTTCAGAGGCCACGCGCCGGTAGGCCGTGCGGTAGGCGTAGCGGATGAGGCCCGCGCAGTCGCGCTGCGCGGGCTGCCACGCGGCGTCCGGGGCCCGCACCTGCGCGAGCGCCACCTGCGCCACCTCACGGCGCAACAGCCGCGCACGCGTCTCCGGCGCAACGGATTCGGAGGTGGGAAGGGACGCAGCCGCCACCGGCGTCGCCGGCGCGGCATGCAGCAACAGGGAGAGCATCAGGACGCGCATGGGAGGGGCCGCACCGTCGGCGACACGTCGCCTTCAGTACCCGCCTTCACCCTCACCCGAATCGGAGTCGCCGCTCGCCTGGAGCTCCTTGAGCGCCTCGTCCAGGTTCGTGGGCCAGCGCTCGCCCTTCGGCTTCGGATCCGCGGACGGCACGTACACCTCCGCCTGTCCGTCGCCCAGGATGTTCACCCACGCCAGCACCCGCGTGGTGCCGGGCGTCGCCAGCGGGATGCGCACGCGGCGGCGGACCTCGCCCGGCGTGCCCTCGAAGAGCGCCAGGTTGAGCGTCGCCACCGTGTGCGCCTTGTCACCGCTGGGCCAGTAGTTGGTCGCGATGAGGTACACGCCCTTGGGCGGCGAGCGGTGGATGTAGAGGTACGGGCCGTACGCCGGCTGGTCGAAGTCCCCCCCCTGCGAGTTGAGGAAGAACGTGCCGCCGGACGGGCTGTCCGTGTCCGCCCAGTACACGTGCGCCATCGACGTCACGTCGAGCGTGTCCCCCGCGCTGCTCGCGTCGGTGGGCTCGTAGATGTGCAGGTCCGTGTAGACGCCGTCCGTGTCGCTCGTGAGGATGGCCTTGAGCGGCACCGGGGGCACCTGCGCGTAGCTCGTCGCTTGCGTGCGCGCCGTGCCGCCCTTGTTCGTCGCCATCACGGTGACGATGTTCTTGCCGCTCGCCGCCGGGAACTTCCGGCTGAAGCGGCCCCCTTGCGTGCGCATCAGGTAGCGGTCGCCGTTGATGGAGACGACCACCGGATCCACCGTGGGGTCGCTCACCGTGCCCTCGATGAGCAGCATCCGGTCCACCGTCCACCCGCCGGACGGCGCGCTCAGACGCACGGTGGGCAGCTTTTCGCCCCTGCCAATGGGCACGCCCTGCTGACGGGCGGGAACCGCGGGCGCCGTCTGCGAAAGCAGCCCGGCGAGGAGGACGGAGAGCATCGAAGGAGGCCTGGGAGTGGGGAGCGCGAACCGCGTGTCCGCGAACGGACACAGCGTGCGGCAAGCCCACCTCTGATTTCAAGCCACCCGCCATTTCACACTGCCACGGGCCCGGTCAGGCCCCCCCGACCCGCGACGACCCGTCGCAGGTCCCCATCCCTTCCGTTTGAACCGTCCGCCCGCCCGTCCTCGGGCCCGGGCACCCACGATTCACGGAAGGGATCCGTGCTGCTGCACCCTCCCCGCGGAAGACGCACTCCGCGGGTGTTGCGTGTGGCTTACGGCGCGGGAGGACGTTCCCAGCCGTGGCTCTCCACGAAGCCCGACACCAGGGCCGCCAGCGTGTCGCGGATCTTCTCCACGTCCGCCGCGGACTTGCCCGCCGTGTCTTCAATCATCGTCCATTCCACGCGCTCCTGGCCCGGGGTGGACGGCGCGTCGGACACGTTGCCCAGCGTCACCAGCACCTGCGCGCTCTTGGCCAGCTCCGCCGTCAACTGCGTCGGCTTCGCGCCCGTCATGTCCACGGTGATGTCCTTCATCGTGGCGAGCACTTCAGCCTGCACTCGGTCGGCCGGCTGCATCCCCGCCGCGATCGCCCGGACCTTCGAGGGATCCGCCATCACGTTGAAGAAGGCCGCCGCGATCTGCGAGCTGCCCGCACTCTGCTTACAAGCGAAGATGACCGTGTTCATCGCACCGCCTTTGGAGTGTTGAGAATCATGAGGTTCAAGCCTTCCAGGGAAGTATCACATCCTGTGCGAGGGAGAAGACAACCCTCACCCTGACTGTTCCAACACCATACAACGCAACGCGTCAAGCGGTGAATCTGGGTAAGGGCTGACTCCGGGCGGGCCCTTGCGCCGAGCGGAAGTCGGGGGAATGCCTAGTTTGCGGGGGTCATGCAAAGCACCCCTTCCTGGGCCTGGATCGTCTTCTGGGCGTTGTTGCTGGCGCTGCTGGTGGTGGACCTGCTGGCCCACCGGGGCGGGCGGGGCCAGTCGCACCGCGCGGCCATCCTGTGGAGTCTGGCGTGGGTGGGGTTGGGGCTGGCCTTCTGTGGCTTCGTGTGGGTGACGCTGGGCAGCGAGCGCGGCCATGAGTACCTGGCGGCGTGGCTCATCGAGAAGAGCCTGAGCCTGGACAACGTCTTCGTCTTCCTCGTCATCTTCCGCAGCCTGAACGTGCCCCAGAAATACCAGCACGAGGTGCTCTTCCTGGGCATCTTCGGCGCGCTGGTGTTCCGGGCGCTGTTCATCTTCGTGGGCGCGGCGGCGCTGCAGCGCTGGGGCTGGGTGTCGTACGTCTTCGGCGCCATCCTGCTCATCACCGCGTGGCGCGTCTTTCGCGAGGACCCGTCGAAGCAGCAGGACAACCGCGTGGTGCGGTGGCTGTCGCGAAGGCTTCCGGTGAGCGACCAGGTGGAGGGGCCGCACTTCTTCGTGAAGCACCAGGGCCGCAGGCTGGTGACGCCGCTCCTGCTGGCGCTCATCGGCCTGGAGGTGACGGACATCCTGTTCGCGGTGGACTCGGTGCCGGCGGCGTTCTCCGTCACCACCGACACGTTCATCCTCTACAGCTCCAACGCCTTCGCCATCCTGGGGCTGCGCGCGCTGTACCTGGTCATCGCCGGGGCGGTAGGGCAGCTGCGCTACCTGCACTACGGCCTGGCGGGGGTGCTGGCGTTCGCGGGCGTGAAGATGGTGGTGGAGCAGTGGGTGCACATCCCGCCGCTCCTGTCGGTGGCCATCATCCTGGTCGTCATCGGCACCGCGGTGGGGGCAAGCCTCGCGCACCGCACCCGCCACGTGGAAGCCTGAGCGTCCACGCGGCCCGGGCGGCGCTTCAGCGCTTGGGACGCCGCGCGGTCCCCGGAGGCCGGGGGTTCACCAGGAGGTCGTCGAAGGTGCGGTTGGCCACCTTCGCGATGCGCTCGCGGTGCTTCTCCAGGAGCGGAGCGTTGGCCTGCTTCACGTCCTTGCCCGAGGCCTGCTCCAGCGTGGTGATGTACTTGCGCAGGCCCGCGCGGCGCTGCTCCAGTTGGAGCCGCTCCGACTCGGTGAGCTTCGGATCCTCCAACTGGGGCGTGATGGCGGCCAGCTGCTGCTCCAGGAGCGCGAGGTTCTCCGGCGACGACGGCAGGGACACGGCGGCCTGTTCCGCGGCCCCGGTGGGCGGCGCGGAACAGGCCGCCGTGTCC